>NZ_CP110644.1:2179772-2503863 GCF_026153515.1 Pseudomonas sp. KU26590 | reverse complement strand
TCCCAGACTGGTTTCATGACATCCCGCCATTTGCCGCGCTGCTCGGGGGTAAGCGTCACGATTTCGCTGGTCTTGGCATCGATGATTTTCTGCTTGGCCGTCTGGTTCAACGCTTCGGCCTGCTTGTTCACCTCGACCGTGACCTGATCCATGATCTTTTGCAGTTCGTCACGCACGTCCGGCGGCAGACCGTTCCAGAACTTGGAATTGGTGATCACCATGTAGTCGATCAGGCCATGGTTGGACTCTGTGAAGAACGGCTGCACCTCGTTGACCTTCTGGCTTTCGTAGTTGGACCAGGTGTTTTCGGTGCCGTTGACGGTGCCGGTCTGCAGGCCCTGATAGACCTCGGCGAAGCTCATCTTGCGCGGGTTGGCGTGCAGGGCGACGAATTGGGCCTCAAGCACGCTGGACGCTTGAACACGGAATTTCAGGCCACGGGCATCTTTGGGTTCAACCAGTTTTTTGTTGGCGGACAGTTGCTTCAGCCCGTTGTGCCAATAGGCCAGACCATGAATGCCTTTGTCGTCCATCGAAGTCAGCAACGCCTTGCCCTGGGGACCCTGCTGGAAGCGATCGACGGCGGCGAGGTCGTTGAACAGGAACGGCAGGTCGAAGATTTGTACTTTCTTGGTGTACTGCTCGAATTTGGCCAGGGACGGCGCAAGCATCTGCACGTCGCCGAGCAGCAAGGCTTCCATTTCCTTGCCATCACCGAACAGCGAAGAGTTGGGATAGACCTCGACTTTGACTTTGTCTTTCAAGGCCGGGTCGGCGGCGACCATCTTCTGGAAGAGCAACGCGCCCTGCCCCTTTGGCGTGTTTTCCGCCACCACATGGGCAAACTTGATCGTGATCGGGTCCGCGGCCTGTGCGAGACTCGCCACGGACATCGCAGCCGCGCAGAAGAGCGCTTTGGTCAGCTTCAACATCGATATCACCTTTTTATTTTTGTATGAACTTATGTTGGCAGGAGCAGGTTGAGCCCATGAGCATAGTGCAACTCCACCATGACGAAGCCCCGGTGTTTAGAGAATCTGCTTTTGTGTAAACCGGCGTTCATCAAAGCCGAACGCTGACAACAGCGGGTGTAAGTCGAAAAAACCCTGGCTCATCCCGCCGCCTGCGCAAGCAAACGCTGCGCCCGCAGCAACACCGGCGCGTCGACCATTTGCCCTTCGAGCTGAAACGCACCTGCCCCCTTGGCCGCTGCGCTGGCCTTGATCACCTTTTGCGCCCAGTTCAAGTCATCGGCGCTGGGTGCCAAGGCGGCATGGATCACCGGCACCTGCGCCGGATGGATGCACAGCGCGCCGCCATAACCCATGTCGTAGGCGTGGCGAATGGCACGGTGCAAACCCTTCGGGTCGCCGATGGCCGGGTGCACGCCGTCCAGCGGTGGCAACAGGTCAGCGCCCCGTGAATGCAGTTGCACCGACATCCGCGCCTGATCGAGAAACATCTGCGCGGCGTGGGTGCCGCTGTTGAGGTTCAGGTCCAGCGCCAGGTCGAGCCCGCCAAACGACAAACGCTCGACACCCTCGGCATGGGCGATCTGCTCAAGGGCCAGCAAGCCCTTGGCGCTTTCGATGATCGGCAGGACCGGTTTGCCTGTCTGCCAGACCGCCGCGACGTGAGCCGCGCTTTCGACTTTCGGCAGGAGCACCCCGGCCACGCCAGCGTGCTGTCGGCAAAACGCTAGATCATCGGCGTGTTCGGCATGACTCGGCGCATTGACCCGCACCCACACGGAGGCTTGCGGGTTGCCGTTCAAGAACGCCGCAAGATTGTCCCGGGCCTGGCGCTTGAGGGGTTCTTCGACGGCGTCTTCGAAATCGACGATCACCGCGTCAGCGCCCGCCGCCAGCGCCTTGGCAAAACGGTCGGGCCGACTGCCGGGGACGAACAGCGCGGAGCGGATGGTGGGTTGTGGCATGGTCGAAGCTCCTGAAAAAGGGTTGTCATCGCGACGCTGTGGGCGCTTGCTCGCAATGACTGCATTCCATCCGTTAAAGCTGTGGCGGATGTTGCAGCCATTTCGCGGGCAAGCGCGCTCCTACAGTTGCGGGGGGCGACGGCGAATCCGCACGGCAACGGAGAGCTTCAGACCACCCCGCCCGCCGCCATCCGCGCCTGGTCTTCAGCCGAAAACCCCAGCTCGCCGAGGATGCTGCCGGTGTGCTGGCCCAGGCCCGGCACGCCCTCCATGCGCGGCGTGAACGCGGTGTTGTGGCCCGGCGGCAGCAGCGACGGCAGCGGGCCGGACGGGCTGTCGACTTCGCGCCAACGATCACGCGCCTTGAGCTGCGGGTGGTCCCAGACGCCTTGCATGTCGTTGACCCGGGCGTTGGCGATCTGCGCGTCTTCCAGGCGGGCAACCACGTCATTGACGCTCAAGTCGGCGAAACCATCGACGATGATCTGCCGCAGTGCCTCGCGGTTTTCCGAGCGTTTGAAATTCGCGGAAAATCGCTCGTCGTTGGCCAGCGCCGGATCGAGCAGGACCTTCTCGCAGAACAGCGCCCACTCGCGCTCGTTCTGCAGGCCCAGCATGATCGTGCCGCCCCCGCCGGTGGGAAACGGCCCGTAAGGATAGATCGTCGAGTGTGAGGCGCCAGCCCGTGGCGGTGGCGGCGCGCCGTTGTAGGCGTAATACATCGGGTAGCCCATCCACTCCACCAGGCTTTCGAGCATGCTCACGTCGATGCGGCTGCCCTCCCCGGTTTTGTCCCGCAGCATCAGCGCCGACAGAATCCCGGTGTAGGCGTACATGCCGGCGGCGATGTCGGCGATGGAGCAACCGGCCTTGGCCATCTCGTTTTCGCCGGGGCCACCGGTGACCGACAAAAAGCCGCCTTCGCTCTGGATCAACAGGTCATAGGCCTTCTTCTTCTCGTAAGGCCCGCCTTCGCCGTAGCCGGAAATGTCACAGACGATCAGGCGCGGGAAGCGCTCATGCAACGTTTCGAATGACAGCCCCATGCGAGCAGCGGCGCCGGGCGCCAGATTCTGTACCAGCACGTCAGCCTTGGCGAGCAGTGACTCAAGAATGTCGCCGGCCTCGTCCTGCTTGAGGTCCAGGGTCAGGCTTTCCTTGGAGCGATTGGTCCAGACGAAATGCGAGGCCAGGCCGTCGACGCGCTGGTCGTAGCCACGGGCGAAATCGCCGACGCCGGGGCGCTCGACCTTGATCACGCGGGCGCCCAGATCCGCCAGTTGCCGGGTGCAGAACGGCGCCGCAATGGCGTGCTCGAGGCTGACGACGGTGATGCCATCCAGAGGACGCGGGGGTTGTTGAGTCATGTTAGTAAACCTCTTCACAGTCCCTTGTAGGAGCGTGGCTTGTCCCGCGATCTGCTGCGAAGCAGCAGCAAATCAGGAAATCCGGGTATGCCTGACACCACTCGGTGTCTGGTTTTGCTGCCGGTGACCGGCAGGTCGCGGGACAAGCCACGCTCCTACAAGGGGAATGCGTGTGCTGTTAGATCAGGTCGGTCAAATCCTGCGCGTCGCGCAGCTGCCAGATCCGCTGGATCAATGCCGCGCCCTGCTCCACCGTGCGTGCGCCGGAGAACGCCAGCAGGCGCTGAACCTTGTCCTCCAGTTCAGGACGCGACAGGGTGTTGCCCGGATCGCCCTTCGGCTCATCAATACCAGCGCTCAGAATCCGGCCATCGGTGGTGGTCACGATCACCCGACCCAGCCAGCGCGCCGGATAGGCGCCATCCACTTCCGGGTCCAGCTCCATCGTGACCTTTTCGCGGAAGGCGGCGACGTCGGCATCGGTCAGGGCCAGGTCGCGGAATTCGATCAACTGCGCACTGCCGTGGACCGCAATCAGTCCGAGCACCGCGCCCATGGAAAACTTCGCCTGATGCACGGTCTGCGGCACGTCGACCCGGCCGAGCACATCAATGGCGCCCTGATGAACCCGTGTGACCACCTTGGCGATCTGCTCATGGCGCAGGCCTTCGCGCTGCATCAGGTGCAGCAACGCATCAGCGGCCGGATGGGTATGGCGGCACGAAGCGTGAAACTTGAACGAGGTCTCGACCAACGCCCAACGGCTGCCGAGGCGATCGGACAGCTTGGCGGGATCACTGTCGCTGGACATCCCTGCCGCCATGCCCTGATCGCCTTCGAGAATATTCCGTGCGCCGGTCAGGCCGTCTTCGGTGAGGTACGCCGCCAGCAGGCCATCGGCCGCAGCCTTGGCGGTGTGCAGCTGTTTGGAGTCGGCTGCGTCACGCAGAAACTCCCACAGCCCGGCGGCCTGGGTGCCCGCCGTGCCCAGCAGGTTGATGAACTGCTCTTTGTCGAAGTTCAGCAGCTTGCCGACCCCCACCGCAGCAGCCAGGGTGCCGACCGTCGCGGTGGTGTGGAAAATGCGGTAGTGGGAGCGGCCCATGAATTCGCCGATGCGGATGCCGGCTTCGTAACCGGCGACCGAGGCCAGCAATACATCCTGGCCGGTCTTGCCGAGGTCCTGGGCCGCTGCGAGCACCGCCGAGAACACCACCGTCGCCGGGTGCAGCACCGAGCTGTTGTGCAGATCATCCTGCTCGACCAGGTGCGACGACGCGCCGTTGACCAGCGCGGCGAAGTAGGCCGAGGTGCCGCGACCGCTGACCAGAATCTTCGCCTTGCCTTCTCGCGGGCCCATGCGTTCGGCGTAGCGCTCGAACAGCGGGATCGGCCGCGCGCCCTGGCTGGCCAGCGCCGAACCGATCCAGTCGAGGAACAGGTCTTCGGTGCGATCCAGCACGACGCCGGGAATCTGCTCGTAGGTCAGCTCGGCGAGGAAACCCGCCAATGCCTGGGTATGGCTCATCTCGGCGCCCTCAGAAGCTGCGTGGCAGGTCGAGCAAGTGCTCGGCGACGTAGGAAAGAATCAGGTTGGTGGAGATCGGCGCGACCTGATACAGGCGGGTTTCGCGGAATTTACGCTCCACGTCGTACTCGCAGGCGAAGCCAAAACCGCCATGGGTTTGCAGGCACGCATTGGCCGCCTCCCATGACGCTTTTGCCGCGAGGTACTTGGCCATGTTGGCGCTGGCACCGGCGTTCCTGCCGCTGTCGTATTCCTCGCAGGCACGCCAGCGCATCAGGTCCGCCGCTTCGATTTCGATGTGCGCTTCAGCGATGGGGAACTGCACGCCCTGGTTCTGCCCGATCGGGCGGCCAAACACCACGCGATCGCGGGCGTAGGCCGCCGACTTCTCGATGAACCAGCGGCCGTCGCCAATGCACTCGGCCGCGATCAGGGCGCGCTCGGCGTTAAGGCCGTCGAGGATGTAGCGGAAGCCCTTGCCTTCTTCGCCGATCAAGCTGTCTGCCGGCAGTTCGAGGTTGTCGAAGAACAGCTCGTTGGTCTCGTGGTTGACCATGTTGGCGATGGGCTGAACGGTCAGGCCGTTGCCGATGGCGTCGCGCAGGTCGACGAGAAAGATCGACATGCCTTCGGACTTCTTCGTCACCTCGGCCAGGGGCGTGGTGCGCGCCAGCAGGATCATCAGGTCGGAATGCTGCACCCGGGAGATCCAGACCTTCTGGCCGTTGATCACGTATTTGTCGCCCTGCTTCACCGCCGTGGTCTTTATCTTGGTGGTGTCGGTGCCGGTGCTCGGTTCGGTCACGCCCATGGATTGCAGGCGCAGTTCGCCGCTGGCGAGCTTGGGCAGGTAATAGCTTTTCTGCGCGTCGCTGCCGTGACGCAGCAGGGTGAACATGTTGTACATCTGGCCGTGCACGGTGCCGGAATTACCGCCGCAGGCGTTCACTTCTTCGAGGATCACCGAGGCTTCCGCCAGGCCCAGCCCGGACCCGCCGTACTCTTCGGGAATCATCGCCGACAGCCAGCCTTCATCAGTCAGCGCCTTGACGAAGGTTTCCGGGAAGCCTTTCTGTTCATCGATCTTGCGCCAGTATTCGGCGGGAAACTGCGCACACAGCGCGCGCACGCCGTCACGGATGGCATTGAGGTCTTCGTTTTCGTAGGGGTTCATGGTGTCCACTCGCATCGGCCGGCCCCCATAGGGTCGGCGCGCCTGGCTGTATAAAAGAAGGGTTCAGTCAAAAACGACTTCGGCGCTCTGGGCGACGCCGGCGTCATTGCCGGCCCACAGCTGCGCCTTGCCCGGCTCGACGATTCGTCCGCCCACGCGGAAGGCAGCAGGCACGTTCAACGGGCGCACACCGCGATAGGCGAAATGCCGCACACGCTTGTCGGGATGGGCGCGAATGAATGCACGCAGATTGAACGTAGCGATCATCGGCCCGTGCACGACCAGGCCGGAATAGCCTTCGGTGTCGGTGACGTAGGGGTAGTCGTAGTGAATGCGGTGGCCGTTGAAGGTAACGGCCGAGTAGCGGAACAGCAACGTCGACGTCGGCTCGATGACCTCGCTCCACTCGCCCTGCTCCGGCGCGTCGCCGCTGTTGAGTTTCGGCGGATTCGGCTCGCGGTAGACGATGTCCTGTTCTTCACGCACGCACAGCTCGCCGTGTTGCGAGTAGTCGTGGCGTACCGTCACGAAAAGCAGCGAGCCGGTGCGGCCGTGCTTTTCTTCTATGTGCAGAATCGTCGACAGGCGATGGGCATCGGCGCCGATTTTCAACGGCTGAATGAACTCGACGCGGCCACCGGCCCACATGCGATTACGATTGTCCGCCGGGGGCAGAAAGCCGCCACGGGCCGGGTGACCGTCGCCGCCGAGCTGCGCTTCGAACACTGGCTCCTGAAAAAAACACCACTGCCACAGCGGCGGCAATGCATCACCCACCGCGGGCGTGGGCTCGCCAAAGGTGGCCGCGATGCGCTTGATCAGGTTGACGCTCAGATGATCCTCGGCTTCTTCGGTGCGGCCAATCCAGGCGGTGAAATCCACGGGTGACTCTGCAGCGCTCATGGGCGGGAACCCTCAGGGTTTGTTGTTATGGCCCGATCATGGAAGTGCGCCGGCATTCTGTGAATTTGCATTTGCGTATAGCGGCGTTCGGGTATTGTGAACGCCCATTGCATCGCCTGGAGTCTCCCATGCATTTCGACCTGGCTGACTTGCGCCTCTTCATTCACATCGGCGAATCACCGAGCCTGACCCAAGGCGCGCGCCGGGCCTTTCTCTCACCCGCGGCGGCGAGCGCGCGTATCAAGGCGCTGGAAGGTCAACTGGGCACGCGCCTGTTGTACCGCGACAGCCGTGGCGTTGAGCTGACCCCAGCCGGTCAGCGCCTGCTCAAACACGCGCGGCTGATCATGAGCCAGGTGGACTACCTGAAAAGCGAGTTCACCAGCTACGGGACTGATTCGGCCGGGCACATTCGCATCTTCGCCAACACCACCGCCGTCACCGAGTTTCTGCCCGAAGTGCTGGCAGGGTTTCTGGCGCAACGGCCCGGCGTCACGGTGGATCTGCAAGAGCGTCTGTCCCGGGACATCGTGCGCGGCGTGCTCGACGGCAGCACCGACATGGGCATCATCGCCGGTCCGGTGGAAGCAGCGGGTTTGCAGGTCATCCACTTCAGTACCGACCGCCTGGTGCTGGCGGTGCCGGTGGGCCATGAGCTGGCGGCCGAGAAAAAGGTCACGTTCAAGCAAACCCTGGCGTTTCAGCACATTGGCCTGCATGAGGGCAGCACACTGCTGAGTTTTCTGCGCGATCACGTCGAGCGGCTGGGGCAAAGCCTGTCGCTGCGGATTCAGGTGTCGAGCTTCGAGGCCATTTGCCGGATGGTCGAAGCCGGGGTGGGCATCGGGGTCATCCCGGAATCGGCGGCGTTGCGGCATAGCCGGACGATGGAGCTGGTGACCATCGAGCTCGACGAGCCCTGGGCGGTCCGCGAGCGGAGCATTCTGGTCCGCGAACTGGACGCCCTGCCGGGGGTGGTCAGGGCATTGATTTCGGTGTTGCTGCCGGAGCCTGAAGCCGCAAAGTCTGAGGCGTGATCAGATCCAGACGTCGTTCTGCGCCGTGCGGTCGTTGGTGTCGTCGCCGGTGTTGATGACGCCGCTGGGCTCGATCAGCATCAGCTTCACTTCCTTCTCGGCGTAGGGTTTGTGCTCGACCCCCTTGGGCACGACATACAGCTCACCCGCGTTGAGCTCGACGAAACCGTCACGAAATTCGATGCGCAAACAGCCTTCGATGACGATGAAGGTTTCGTCGGTGTGAGCGTGGCTGTGCCAGAGAAACTCCCCTTCCAGCCGCGCCAGCTTGAACTGGTAGTCGTTCATCTGCGCGATAACCTTTGGCTGCCACTGCTCGGTGAACAGGCTGTATTTCTGGGCGAAATTGATGGGGCTGTGTTGGGTGTTGGACGTGGACACGAGGGCGGCTCCGATGGGGTTGATGTAGAGCCAATGTAAGCGTCAGGGCCGGCGGGGTCTTGTACGTTATTGCACGGTGCATCCGGTTTTGCGGTGTTGCAGCTGACGCTTTCCCGGCTAAAGCCAGTCCTACAAAAGCGCGCGGTGTTTCACGGGGTATGCGGTGTCTTCGTAGGACCGGCTTTAGCCGGGAAGAGGCCCTTGTGTACGCCATCAGTTTTGCGGCGTGACGCTTGACGCTTTCCCGGCTAAAGCCGGTCCCACCAGGTAATCGCGGTGTGCAGTGAGTGCTTAGCGAACCGCCAACATCCTCAACCACCGCCCTGGCGGATAGCCAAAGGTCTTCACAAAATGCCGCGTCATGTGGCTCTGGTCGGAGAACCCCGCCATCACCGACGCATCGCTCAGCGACACGCCCAACGATATCGAGTGCCGGACCAGGTCAAGCCGGCGCAGGGTCAGGTAGCGGTAAGGCGTGGTGCCGAACAGCACGCGGAAATCCCGGGACAGGCGCCAGCGGTCTGTGTCGCTGGCCTGTTCCAGATCGGTCAGGCTGACGCCCTGTTCCAGACTGGCCATGAGCATTTCCCGCGCACGTTGCGCGCCGGCGTAATTGACGGTGTGGCGGCCCTTGCGCACGCCGGCGGCCGCTTGCAGGGCAATGGCGAGGTCGTAGATGGCGTCGTCCAGTTCGAGAGGATCCAGCGCGGTGTTCAGGTCGGCCAAAAGCGTTTGGGTCGCGTTGAATAACCGCGGATCATTCGACGCCCCGCCTTTGATGAACGGCAGCGGCTTGCCGCCGAGCACCTGCTGAATCATCGCCGGCTCCAGATAGAACATCCGGTAGCGAAAGCCGTCCTCAGTCCCGGCGTGGCCGTCATGGGCTTCGTCGGGATGCAGCACCATGGTCTGCCCCGGCAGGTTATTGACCCGCTCCTTGCCGTACTGAAAGCTCTGCACCCCCGACATGGTGTGGCCGATGGCGTAGGTGTCGTGGCGGTGCATCTCGAAACCGTGCCCGTGAAAATACGCCTCGATCCGCTCGATCTGCGGCAGCGGCGCGGCACGCAGCACCCAGTCCCGCGTGGAATGGGTCAGGTGGGCGTCTTCGTCTGCGTGTGTGTCCATCGGCAGCGCTCGCGGCGATTGACGGCAGGTGCTTTGGGAAGACACCTTCCGCCGTCGTGAAAAAGGGGCTAACCGGGCTGCTTGAGCAACACCGCCGATGCGTTGGATGCATGCACCGCCGGCGGCTTCTCGCTGAGCAGATTCTGGATCGCCTGGCTGTAGGCCTCGCGCCCGAGAATCATGCTGTTGTTGTGGTTGCCGCCCGGCACCATCAGCAGGTTCTTCGGCTCCTGCGCGGCCTCGAACAGCGCTTCGCTGAACTGCGGCGCGACGAACTGATCCTCCGTGCCATGCACGATCAGCACCGGCATGTGCACGTCGGCGATCTTGTCGATGGAGTCGAATTTCTGCGAGATCAGCCACCGCACCGGCAACGAGGTGCGTTTGCTGGCGACAGAGGACGCGACATCGGCGAGGTTGGTGAAGGTCGATTCGATGATCAAGCCCCGCGCCTGAATCGGCCCGTCGCCTTTTTGCGCATCCTGGCCCAGTTCGGCGGCGAGGTCGACAGCCACGGCGCCACCCAGCGAATGCCCGTAGATCAGACGCTTTTGCGGGTCGGGTTGAATCTGCTTCAAGCGTTCCCAGGCAATGCGCGCGTCTTCATAGACCGACGCTTCCGACGGCAACTGGCCCTTGCTCTGGCCGAAGCCGCGGTAGTCGATGGCGAGGATGGAAAAGCCCAAGGCGCGCAGTTGTTCAATGCGAAACAACTGGCCGGTGAGGTTCCAGCGCGAGCCGTGAAGGTACAGGATCGCCGGGGCGTCCTTCTTCTCCGAAGGCCACCACCAGGCATGGATGTTCTGCCCGAGGCCGAACGACGGCCCCTTGAGTTCAAGCTCTTGCACATCGGACGGCAGGCCGTGGTACCAGCTTGCCGTGCCGGGCTCGATCATGAAGACCAGTTCACGCTCCTTGTGCTGCAACGCTGCGCAACCGACCGGCAGACCAACGACGATCAGCACCATGCACAGCCAGAAGAACCAGCGGGCCTTGAGCCGCGCCAGGGAGAATGTTCGCATTGAGAAAGGTGTCCGGTGCAGAAGTGAGTGCACCGGCAGTTTGCCACTCATTGGCGGGGTGGGTCCTGTTCTTTTCGGCGAAAGACCTTCTGTCGCGAGCCTCTGTCGAGAGGCCCAGACCAACCGGGAACGGTGCCACGCCGGTGGCGGCACCGAACCGCGGCAGAATCAGTAACCCGAGCCCGACGCCGCCGCGCCACTGACGATCGCGATCCCGGAACTGGTGCCCAGTCGCGTCGCGCCCGCTTCGATCATCGCCACCGCCGTCGCATAATCACGCACGCCGCCGGACGCTTTCACGCCAACGGTCTGGCCGACGACCTTGCGCATCAGGGCGACGTCTTCCAGGGTCGCGCCGCTGCGGCTGAAGCCGGTAGAGGTCTTGACGAAAGCCACGTTGAGGTCACGGCAGATCTCGGCGGCGCGGGTTTTCTGCGCGTCATCCAGCAGGCAGGTTTCGAAGATCACCTTCAGCGGCACCGCGCCACAAGCGTCTTTAACGGCAGCGATGTCGTCGCGCACTTCGTCGAACAGGCCGTCCTTCAGCCCGCCGATGTTCAGGACCATGTCGATCTCGCCCGCGCCGGCTGCGATGGCCTGCTTCGCTTCGAAGGCCTTGGTGTCGCTCAGCCCGGCACCCAATGGAAAGCCGACCACGGCACAGACTTTAACGGCCTGGCCTTTCAGCAAAGACGCGGCATAGGGCACCTGGCCAGAGTTCACGCACACCGAATAGAATCCGTGCTCCTGGGCTTCGCGGCACAGGGTTGCGATCTGCTCGCGGCTGGCGTCGGCGGCCAGCAAGGTGTGGTCGATATACTGGGCGAGTGCTGCGGGTTCGATCTTCATGGCAAATCGTTTCCTGATAGTGAGGCGGTCACAAGCGACACGCTTTAAGCTTCATGCCTGAGTGCATCATTTTATGTTGTAAATATAACAATGAATGTTATTTTTTTACCATATCCATTCGACAATCGGAATGCCCGTGGACAGTAAAAAATCCGACCGTATCAAGTTGATCCAGCAAGCCCTTCACGATCAGAAGGCCATTCACCTGAAGGAAATGGCCGCCCTGCTGGACGTTTCGGAGATGACCCTGCGTCGCGATCTGACCCGGCACCCCGACAAATTCCACTTGTTGGGCGGGCACATCACCCTGGCGTCTGATCCATCCCAGGCAAGTGACTACAAGGTCACCGAGCAAGGCACACGCCACGTCGAGGAAAAGCGCCGGGTCGGCAAGCTCGCCGCCGCGTTCATTCAACCCGGCGATACGGTGTTTTTCGACTGCGGCACCACGATCCCTTTCGTCATCGACTTCATCCCGGACGGGCTGGAATTCACCGCGGTGTGCAACTCCCTCAACGTGTTGCTCAAGCTGCAGCAGAAGCCCAATTGCTCCATCGTGCTGTGCGGCGGCACCTTTCATCGCAAGAATCAGGTGTTCGAGCACCACAGCGAAGCGACCATTCTGGATGGCATCCGCCTGACCTGGGCGTTCGTTTCCGCGGCCGGGGTCAGCGACGAGCTGGGCGTGACCTGCTTTAACTTCAATGAAGTAGAGGTGAAGCAAAAAGTCCTGCGCCAGGCCCGGCACTGCATGTTGCTGGCCGATCATTCCAAATTCGATGCCGTGCGCACGGCGCATTTCGCGACGCTGCAGGACTTTCATGTGGTGGTGAGCGACAAGAAGCTGCCCAAGGTTTATCGGGATTTGATTGAGGGGTATGGGGCGCGTTGGGTGGTTTGAGTAACACGCCACCTTGTTTTGGCGAGCGCCGAATCTGTAGGAGCCGCCGGGGTGGCGCTCCACCTTGCTGGCGAACGCGACCTGTCTGTCAGCGGATGCGCAACTGACCCACCGCGTTCGCCACTGTCGTAACCTCCAGCAGCTCCTACAGGGACCGCGCACCCACTCGACATTTGGTCGACAAAAAGGCCGTCAGCGTTTCAGATCGCTTTCCAGCTGCAACACCTCTTCAGCCCCCAGATACCCCGTCGTCACGCTGAACGACGCGCTCTCCCCCGCGCCCAACAAACGCACATTGCCTTTGGCCTTCTCCGCCAGATAACCCTCGGGCTCACAGGTCGCAGGCAACACAAACGCCGCCACTTGCTGATCAGCGTTGTGCAGGATCCACCTCGCCCCATGATCGAACTGCGCCGGCTGATAACGCGTGTAAAACGCCGGACCTTCCGGGTGTTTGAGCAGGAAATGCGCATTACCCTGTGCATCCGCGTGCACGCCGTCGAAGAAGCAGACGATCTCCGGGTCGTACAGCTCAGGCGTACTCAGGCTTTCCAGCCGCGATGGGTCTTCCGTCAATTGGGCCATGTACGCCGACCACGCCGGCGTCGGCTTCACGTGGGCCGGCACGCTGCTGCGAACCCGCGTGCGCGCCATGCCCAGTGGCTCGACGAAACGTGCGCCGTCGACGTAGGCATAGTTCATGTGCGCCATGTACATCAGCTCCATCGGCTTGCCGGCCAGGTTGCGCACGTCCATGCCGATGTCGAACAGCGCCGAACCCGGGCGCAAGGTCACGCTGGGCCTGGCGCGGTAGTGGTCGCCAAAGCCCATCACGTATTCATACTCGCCGCCGATGCGCAGAAACGCGCCGCCCGCGTCCTCGCCGACTTCTAGCCAGGCGCTGTCCATCGGCGCGCAGGGCATTTCGCCGTGCAGCGGGTGATCGTCTTCCGGCGTCGGGCAGCCATTGCGCAGCAGGCCGCTGTGGAACATGAAGCAGCCGTAGGTGCCGATCACCGTCGGGCTCGGGCGCGGCTGCTCGAACATGTTGCGCATGGTCAGGTCGCAGCCATCGAACACCGCCGACCAGACCATCTGCCCCTGATAAGGCAGCACCACGACCCGGCCGCGGTCATTCTCCAGCGCCAGGGCTTTCACGCCGCTGGGGTAGGTCCAGGCCAGCACGCGGAACTCCGCGGACTCCAGCAGCGTTTTTTCATCGCCGCTGAACAGCTCCGGGTACAGCGAAATCGTGGTGCGCTTTTCGCTCGCTCTCATGATGCCGTCACCGCACCCACCGATGCCTGGGCCGGCAGCGGATCACGCATGCACTTGATGGCATACGCGACGATCGCCACGAAGCACAGCAGCGGCACGGTGTAGGCGATCTGCATGTTGCCGCCGGTGGCGTCGGAGAGCAGGCCCTGGAAGATCGGCATCACGCCGCCGCCCACGATACTCATCACCAGCAGCGAACCGCCGACGCCGGTGTCTTCGCCCAGACCGTCGATGGTCAGGCCATAAATGGTCGGCCAGCACGGACCCAGGAAAATACTCACACCCACCGCTGCATACACCGCGCTGATGTTCGGCACCAGAATCGTGTAGGCCAGCAGTACGATGGCCAGCACGCCGTAGATCGCCAGCACCTTGGCCGGGGACATTTTGCGCATCAGCAAATTGGCGACCATCTTGCCGACGAAGTAAGCGGCGAATGTGGTCAGCAGGAACCACGAGGCGCTGCGTTCGTTCATCCCGCCCATCTGCATCGCCAGGCGAATGGTGAAACTCCACACGCCCACTTGCGCGCCCACGTACAGAAACTGTGCCAGCACGCCGAAGGTAAAACGCGGGTTGCGCCACAGACGCGACAGGCTCTGGCCGATGCTGCTGGATTTGACGTTGGCCGTGACCTTGCCCTTGCACGCCGGAAACTTGGTGAAGGCGATCAGCACGAACATCAGGACCAGCACCGCGATCATCCATTTGTACGGCAGCAGCGTGGACTGGATCATCTGCAACTGCTGGATCGCCGCATCTGACGCGCTCATCTGCGTCAACTGCTCGCGGGTGGCGTCGGTGTCTTTGAACATCACGAAGCTGCCGACGTACACGCCAGTCATCGCGCCGAACGGGTGGAAGGTCTGGGAAATGTTCAGGCGACGGGTGCCGGTTTCACGCGGCCCCATCAGCGTCGAGTAGGTGTTGCAGGCGGTTTCGAGGAAGGCCAGGCCGGCCGCGATGACGAACAGCGCCATCAGGAACATGCCGTATTTGGCCATCGATGCCGCCGGAAAGAACAGCGAGCAGCCCGCCATGTACAGCACCAGACCGATGAGGATGGTGGTCTTGTAGCTGAAACGTCTGACGACCATCGCCGCCGGAATCGCGACGAAGAAGTAACCGAGGTAGAACGCCGACTGCACGAAGGAGGTCTGCACATCGCTGAGCAAAAAGGCTTTCTTGAAGTGCGCGATGAGTACGTCGTTCATGCTCGCGGCCGCCGCCCACAGCGCGAAGCAGCAGCACAGCAGCAGGAAAGCGAACCACGGCGTGCGGTTCAGGTAGAACCCGTCCGAGGATTGTTGGAGCGCGGGCTTTGTCATTGTTGTTCTCCGGGAAGTACAGGAAATACCCCGCCCCGCCGATCAAGGGATCGGCAGGGCGCGGCGGCTCAAAGGGTGTCGAGAAAGTGGCTGAACGCGGCAGCGTCCGGGTAGGAACTCTGGGTGCCAAGGCCGGTAACCGAGCAGGCGGAATAGGCCACCGCATGGGTCATGGCGTTGCGCATGTCGCCGTCCTCGCTCCAGTGGCGGGCGAAGCAACCGATGAAGGCATCGCCAGCGCCAGTGGTGTCGCGGGCATCGACCTTGATGCCTTCGACGCGAAACTCGCCTTCTTCGCCGACATACAGCGCGCCCTTTTCGCCCAGGGTGACGATGACGTGACGAATGCCGTCCTGCACCAGTTGCAGGGCGGCCGCGCGGGCCGATTCGATGGAGTCGACGGTCTGACCAGTGATCAGCGCCAGTTCGGTTTCGTTGGGAATGAAAAAGTCCAGCTGCGACAGGTGCTCGCGGCTCAAACCCTTCACCGCAGGCGCCGGATTGAGCAGCACCGGAATGCCGTTGGCTTTGGCAAAATCGATGGCGTAGTAGACGGTTTCCAGCTCGATTTCCAGCTGCAGAACCATGAGCGTGCAGTCGCGCAGCGCAGCCTGGGCAGCGTCGACGTCCGCAGGTTTCAGGTGCGCATTGGCGCCTTTGACGATGAGGATGCTGTTGTGGGAATCGCTTTGCACGAAGATCGGCGCGACGCCGCTGGACACCCCAGGCACGCGCTGGACGAACTGGGTATCGATGCCATAACGCTTGAAATTGGCCAAGGTGTTGTCGGCGAACATGTCGTCGCCGACCTTGCTCAGCATCAACACATCAGCGCCCAACTTGGCCGCTGCAACGGCCTGATTGGCGCCCTTGCCGCCGCAGCCCATGGCGAAATTCGGTGCTTCAAGGGTCTCGCCCTGCGCCGGCATCCGGTCGATGTAGGTGATCAAATCCACCATGTTGCTGCCGATGACCGCGATCTTGTTCATGTGTGTGAGTACCTTGTTCACGCGCTGGGCCCGAAAAATGAGCCACTGTCGCTGTTTTATTTTTGTTATTTAAATAACATTTTGTGTGACTATTCAACCTATTTCTTCGGAGCAAGACATGCGGCTTGTTGTCTTGGTCAGAAAGCACTACCCGAAAGCGTGTGGTAAGCCCTGAGGCAGAGGGTTTGCAGCCACTGGTCGTACAGACCACGGATTCGCGCAAACGTTTGCGATGAGGGGATTTATTACGGGATGAAGGAGTGTGTGAACCGCAAGGAGCAGCGTTGGTAGTGCTCCAAAATGACGAGGTCGCCTGGTTTTTGCTGCCGCTTCGCGCCAGATCGCGGGCAAGCGCGCTCCTACGGAGGACCGCGTTCAACTGTAGGAGCGCGCTTGCCCGCGAAAGCGTCCGGGCAAGCGCTGCAACTGCATCAGGAAATGAGGTCACTACATCAGGAAATACAGCAGCAGAATATTCGCCACCAGCATCGCCAGCGCGGTGGGGATTTGCGCTTTGATCACGGCGTACTTGTCGGGCAATTCCAGCAGCGCCGCAGGAATCAGGTTGTAGTTGGCCGCCATCGGCGTCATCAGTGTGCCGCAGTAGCCCGAGAACATGCCGATCGCTGCCATGACCGCCGGGTTGGCGCCGTACATGCCCACTAGCACCGGCACGCCGATGCCGCCGGTCATCACCGGAAACGCGGCGAAGCCGTTGCCCATGACAATGGTGAACAGCGCCATGCCCAGCACATACACCATCACCGCGACGAGGCGGAAATCCAGATTGATGTAGGCCGTCGCCAGGTGCGCCACCGCCTTGCCGACACCGGCATCGTTGAACACCAGGCCGAGCATCGCCAGCATCTGCGGCAGCACCAGCGCCCAACCCAGCGCTTCGGTCAGGCGGCGCGATTCGCGCATGGCCTGCACCGGCGTGTCGCGGGTCAGCCAGCAGGCCAGTCCAAGCGCCACCAGACTGCCAATGCCCAGCGACACGAACGTACTGTTGGCCGGGTCCAGCAAAAAGACATCGCCAAACTTGATGTTCTTCAGCAGCACTGCACCGATCACCGTGACCAGAGGAATCGCCAGCGCCGGAATGAACAGCTTGTTCTTAAGGCGCCCTGCACTCTCGCGCCGCGCCCGATCGTTGAGGTTCTCATGCTGACCAAAACCCACGCCGCCGAACCCTGCGATCACCGCCATGACGATCACCCCGACGCCCACCCACACCGGTGGCAGCTTCTCGCCGACCAGAAACGCGATGGCGAACAGCCCCCAGAACAAGCCCGTGGTCCAGCGCTTGGGATTAGTCCGATCGGTCGCGGTCATGAACGCCGTGATCGCCAGAATCACGCCTGCCAGCCAGTACAGGTATTGAATGGAAATAATCATCGCACCAGCTCCTTGTCGACAGCGGAGGCCGGCGGCAGCACCGTCAGCTCACGGTTCAGGCGCTGATCGAAACGGTGCAGGCGGATGGCGTGGATGACGAACGCGCAGATCGCCGTCGGTATCCCCCAAAAGGCGATGTGCATCGGGTCGACATCAATGCCGGAGCCGAGCAGAAAGGTGTGCATCAGCGCGATCGCGCCAAACGCGACGAAGATGTCTTCGCCGAAGAACAGCCCGACATTGTCGGTCGCCGCGCACAACGCCAGCAGTTTGATACGCAGCGTCTCGGGGAGCTTGCCGAAACGCGATTCAGCGGCGCCTTCGGCCATGGGCGCGAGCAGCGGCCGCACCATCTGCGGGTGGCCGCCAAGGCTGGTCAATCCAAGGGCGGCGGTGGTTTCACGCACGAAGAGGTACGCGATCAACAGCCGTCCGGCCGTGGCGCCGGTAAAGCGGGCGATCCAGTTCTGCGCATGCAACCGCAGGCCGTGGCGCTCCAGCAGGCCGATCACCGCCAGCGGCAAGAGGATGATCAGCGGCAGCGTGCGGGTCTTGATGAAGCCCGTGCCGATGGTAGCCAGAATGGTTTCCAGCGGCATGCTGGCGGCAAGGCCGGTGGCCAGGGCGGCGAGCGCCACGACCAGCATGGGATTGAAACGCAGGACGAAGCCCAGAACGATGACCAGCACGCCAAGCAGCGGCCAGAGGTTGATAGCGGTTTGCATGATGGGGTTCTCGTTGGCAGTGGCGGTACCTTGCTGGGGCACGAAGGAGAAACAGGATTGAGAAACGAGCGGATGGCAGCACGTATGCTCAGGCCAGGCTCAGCCCAGGCTCGACGAGTTCACCGTGCCGCTGCCCCATGGCACCGCAGTCACGCCGGGGCGTCCAACGGGAAAAACCCGCTATGGGCCATAAGATTTTCTGTTGCCGGGGTGGCATGTAACCTGCTGTTCCCGTGCTCAGTTTGCACAGGTCGTGCCGGCCAGGATGTGTCGATCGCAGGTCATGCTGAATGTCAGCCGGCGCTCAATTGCTCAAGGAACCCCCTCGGTGAATCTCAAGTTTCTGGAAACCTTCGTCTGGGTCGCACGGCTGAAAAGCTTTCGTCTGACGGCGGAAAAACTGTTCAGCACCCAGGCCTCCATCTCCAGCCGCATCGCCGCGCTGGAGGACGAAATGGGCGTGCGGCTGTTCGTCCGGGATTCCCGGGGGGTGTCGCTGACGCACGAGGGAACGCGCGTGCTCGAATACGCCGAGCACATCATGGACACCATGCAAAGCATGAAAGCGGCGATCAGGGACCCGAGCCAGGTGCGCGGCCGCATCCGCATCGGCGCCATGGATACGGTGATACACACCTGGCTCAGCCCTTTGGTAACACGCCTGATGAAGTGTTACCCGAACCTGGAAATCGAGCTCACTGCCGAGACCGCCAGCAACCTCTGCTCGCAGCTGGAAAAGGGCTATCAGGACATCATTTTCCAGACCGATGTGCTGCGTTTCGACAGCGTGCGCAACGCGATACTGGCACGCTACCCCCTGCGCTGGGTGGTGCCGACGGGCTCTGCATTCGACCGCCCGGACGTGACCCTGGAAGAGATCGCCGAAGCGCGCATCGTCACGTTCTCGCGCAACTCGCGGCCGCATCAGGACATCCTGAACATGCTCCACACCGCCAACATCGTCACGCCGCGGATCAATTGCGTGAACTCGGCGTCGGCCATTACCCGGTTGGTCCGTGACGGCTTTGGCATCGGCGCGCTGCCAGTGACGCTGGTGCACGGCGAACTGGCCCAGGGCGCGTTGACGCTGATCGACAACGTGCCCCTGCCGCCGCTGATGGACATCGTCGCCAGCTGGCGCACAGGCGCGGGCATGGAGTTGGTGGAAGACATCGTCGGCCTGACCCGCGAGGTGGTGAACGCGTTCGCCCAGGAGATGCCGGCGGGGTTTGTGCTGGAAGGAAGTCAGGATTAGACCTGCAGCTGTAGGAGCGTGGCTTGTCCCGCGATCGGGGACGCAGTCGCCGTAATGACTGGCGCCGGAATAGCCTGGTAAATCTGATTGACCCATTTGCTGCCACTTCGCGGCAGATCGCGGGACAAGCCACGCTCCTACAGGACAGGGTCGCAGGTGCAACATGCAGCCTCTTTCAATACCCGCCCCGCCCCTCCAGCAGCGTATCCAGCAACCACGTCCCCGCCGGGCCCAGGCTTTTTTGCCGGGACCAGATCACGTCGACCGCTGAACTGCGCGGCCAGCCCGGCACCTTGAGCTCCTTCAACCGGCCCTGAGCGCAGGTGCTGACCAGCCAGCGCGGCAGCGCCGACCAGCCGAATCCGAAGATCGCCATGTCCATCAGCAGCAGGTAATTGGGCGCCGACCAGCTGCGTCGCGCGCCGCTGGGCAGGTCGTCGGTGGGCACGCTCTCGTCGACGATGGTGTTCAGGCGTAATGCCCGATGCTGCGCCAGATGGCGGTAATCAACGGCCTCTTCAGCGGCCAGCGGGTGGTTGTGGGAAACAAAGATGCCGAAGTCGGCGCGCTCGACGATGGTCGCGTAACCCACCTCCGGCGGGTACGAGGCCTGGGCCGACAGCAAACCCAACGATGCCCGACCGGTCTGGATCAAGTTGATCGCGTCGCCGTGTTCGGCAAACACACATTCCAGCTCCAGCTCCGGAAAACGCTGATCGAGCTCGGTCATGCGTGTCTGGAATTCAGCGAACTGGTTGGCGTCGGACAGCACCAGCGTCAGGCGCGGCTCCATGCCCTCGGCCAGACGCCCCGCCGCGCGGCGCAACGTATCGGAGGCGGCGAGCACGTCCTCGATGCGCCCTTCCAGCGCCCTGCCCGCCTCGGTCAACGCGGGGTGGCGGGTCGAGCGATCAAACAGTTCCAGGCCCAGGTCGATCTCCAGCCGCGAAATCGCCTCACTGATGGTCGACTGGCTCTTGCCCAGGCGCCGTGCGGCGGCGCTGAACGAACCCAGCGCGATGGTCTGGGCGAATGCTTCGAGTGCTTCGGGGGAATAGCTCACGGTGGACACCTCAGAGGAGCGTGTGGCGTCGCCATCGGTTTTTCCGATGGGACCGATTTTCACTCTAGCCCATCGCACCACGACAATGCACACCTGCCCCGAAAAAGTGATTATTCACATGCCCCTGCACACCCTGACGTCCAACAAGACCGCGAAGCCGGTGGTTGCGAAAAAGTCCCTCAAAGAGCGCGCCCTCCATGCGCTGCTGTTCGAGCTCATCGGCGTGCTGATGTTCGCGCCCGGGCTGGCCTGGGTACTCGGCCAGTCCATCGGCAAGATGGGCGCGATGACGGTGATGATTTCCACGGTCGCCATGCTCTGGAACATGGTCTTCAACGCCGGGTTCGACCGTCTGCGCGCCCGCCTGGGGTTCGCGCTGACGTTCAAGGCGCGGGCGCTGCATGCCATCGGCTTTGAAGCGGGACTGATTTTTTTGGTGGTGCCGATGGTGGCGTGGTGGTTGTCGGTCCCATTGCTGGAAGCCTTCCTTCTGGACATCGGTCTGGTGCTCTTGTATCTGCCGTACACGATGCTGTTCAACCTGGCGTATGACCGGATTCGCGAGCGTCTGCTCGCCCGTCCGCAACAGTGCGCCGCTGATCGATAGCGGCGCAATTGGTCTCCGGTAAACCTCCTTGATTGGCTATTCGACGGGCCGCAGCGCGGGCGTAACATTTCGCCACGTCCAGCGGCTTCCGCCGGCCACTTTGAAGAGAGCACCCACCATGAACACCCGAATCGCCTGGGCCCAGAAATCGCCGGAAGCCTACAAAGCCATGGTCGGTCTGGAGACCGCGCTGAGCAAATCCGGGCTGGACCATTCGCTGCTGGAGCTGATCCGTCTGCGTGCCTCGCAGCTCAACGGCTGCGCCTATTGCGTCAACATGCACGCCAATGACGCACGCAAGGGCGGCGAAACCGAGGCCCGTCTGCAGACCCTCAGCGTGTGGGAAGAAACCGAATTCTTCACCGAAAAGGAAAAAGTCGTACTTGCCTGGGTTGAAAGCCTGACCCTGCTGCCCGTGCACCGCGCGCCACAGCATCAATACGAAGCGCTGCTCACGCATTACAGCGGAGCCGAGGTGGTCAGCATCACTTTGGCCGTCGCCACCATCAATGCCTGGAACCGCTTCGGCGTGGGCTTTGCGATGATGCCGAGCTGATTCATCATTCGCGGGGAAACATCGCCGGCACGCGCGCTTTCAAACAAACGCGTCAGCCTGCGATGAGCATCAAACCCGCAAAAACCGCCCGCTGACCGCCACACCCAGCAGCATCACGGCGATGATCATGAAGGCCGCGCCGAGGCTGCTGAGGTGGGCGACGAAACCGATCCCCGCCGGCCCCATCAAAATACCGATGTAGCCCAGTGTAGTAATCGCCGGCACCGCGACATTCTCCGGCATGGTTTTCTGCCGACCGACCGCGCTGTAGAACACCGGCACGATGTTGGAGCAGCCTATTCCTACAAGCGCATAGCCGCACAGTGCCGCTTGCCACACCGGAATCAACGTCGCGACGGTCATCCCGGCAGCCGCGCACAGCCCGCCAAACAGGATGATCTTGTGCACACCGAGACGCCGGACGATCGGATCGCCGCACAGACGCCCGATCGCCATGGCCAGCGCGAACACCGCATAGCCGAACCCTGCGTAAGACGGTTCCACCCCGCGTTGAGCGCTGAGGAACACCGCACTCCAGTCGAGCATCGCGCCTTCGGTGAGGAATACCGTGAAGCACATCAGGCCGATGAACAGCACCACGCCCCGGGGAATCGCAAACGCCGGTCCTCCCGGTTCGCTGCCGTACGGCAACAAGTGGGGCGCGGCTTTGTACAGCGCGAAGGCGATGAACAGCCCAACGACGGCCATCGCCAGCCACGGCCAGACGCCGACGCTCAACAACGCCGACACGCCCGCCGCCCCGAGAATCCCGCCGCAACTGAACAGGCCATGAAACCCCGACATCATGGTCTTGCCGCTCGCCCTTTCGACGATGATCGCCTGAATGTTGGTCACGCAGCCAAGGGCGCCCATGCTCGCACCGTAGACGAAAAGCGTGGCGACCATCAGCGGAACCGAGCTGAGGGTCGCCAATAAAGGCAGGCACACACAGGCGATGAGCCCCGTCATCACGATCAAACGCCGACAGCCATAACGCACCGTCATCGCCCCGGCCAACGGCATGGAAACGATCGAACCAATGCCCAGGCACAACAGCAACAGCCCAAGGCCGGCGTCGTCCAGACCAAGGCGACTTTTCGCATAAGGCACCAGCGGCGCCCAGGCCGACATGCTGAACCCGGTGACAAAAAAAGCGATGCGCGTCGAAAACTGCTCCAGCCGCCCCGGCAAAACGGGCGCTGCGGTGCTGATGGACGTCATTGCCGCTCCCTTGAAAACAGCGGCCCGTCATGGCCCGCTTCAGGACCAGCCTAACAAAGCTTGGAACAATGCCGAAGAAAGGATATTGAAGGGAATGCCCTCAGGAACCCCTCAACCGACCTTGAAAACACCGACGCGGAGCGTCAAAGGGTGCATTACCACGCGGAGCGTGGGAACGATCAACACGCCTCACATTGCTTCAGCCGGGAAGAGGCCTGTGTGCTCGCCATCCATTTTGCGGCGTGACGCTCGACGCCTTCCCGGCTAAAGCCGGTCCCACTAAACACCGCCTACACCTGTGGGACCGGCTTCAGCCGGGAAGCTATTGCTCTGCTGTTGATCTGCTTTTGATCTTCGTACACAGAAAGTCCAGACACCGCCAATCGCGACTTGGGGGCAGGCTGAACGCAGACGACGCGGAGTGGGCCGAGCCGCATGGATGCGGCGAGAGCGCCGTTGCGGACATGGATGTCCGTTCGGCGCGGGCCCACGGAGCGTCGTCGGAATGAGGGAATTCCGACGCAGGAGGAACCCAACCAGGAGCAAGCACCCTTGGTTACTTGGGGTGCTTTTCCAAGTAACTCGCCGAAGGCGAAACAGTCTGCCCCCAGGCAGACGCCTTTGACCTTGATCCTGAAAAGCGCGGGATCAACTCCCGCTAAACCAGTTGTACCCCTGATCCTCCCAATACCCCCCGGGATTATCATTACTCACCACAATCTCGACGATATGCTTCGGATTCTTGAACCCCAACTTCGTCGGCACCCTCACCCGCAACGGATAACCATACTCCGGCGGCAGCGCCACCTCGGCAAAATCCAGCGCCAGCAGCGTCTGCGGATGCAACGCCGTCGGCATATCCAGACTCGAGTAATACCGATCCGCACACTTGAACCCGACAAACTTCGCCGTCGTATCCGCCCCCACATGCTCCAGGAACGTACGCAACGGCACACCGCCCCACTGCCCGATCGCGCTCCAGCCCTCCACACAAATCAACCGCGTGATGTCGCTGCGCTGCGGCAGCTTGCGCAGCCCTTCCAGCGTCCACGGCGCCTTGTCCCGCACCAGCCCCGATACACCCAGCTTCCAGTCCGCCGTGTCCAGCTCCGGAATATCATCCTCGCTGTAAAACGCGTTGAACGGAAACGGATTGCGGACCTGATCCTTGCTGAACGTCGGCGCCAGCTTCTGCCCGCTAAACAGCCAGGCCTGAACCCGATCGTTCCAGCGCGACATGCTCCACAGCACCTTGTCCACCTGATCGCCGTCCTGCAGATTGCAACCGGTGAGCATCGCCATCGCGCCCACGGTCAGGCCGCCTTTCAGGAAATGCCGACGCTGCAGGCTTTCCAGCTGGATCTGCTGGGCCGGCTCCAGCTTGATGCGCGCAATGGCGCGTTTTTTTGGCTCAATCATGCTCGACCTTCCCGCTCTCAATCCCACGCGTGCCACCGGTGATCATCGGCATCAGGGTTTTCGGCACCATCAGCACCAACGCCAGATGCACCACCACGAACGCGCCAATGAACGCCATCGCCGCAAAATGCACGTACCGGGCGAAGTCGTATCCGCCGAACACCGCAGTCAATTCCTGCAACTGAACCGGCTTCCAGATCGCCAGCCCGGTCAGCACGATCAACACGCCCGCGGCCAGCACCAGCCAATACATCAAGCGCTGCACGGCGTTGTAGACGCCCTTCTCGTGCTTGAGACGAAAGCGCAGGGCGTCGAGCATGTCGCGCTTGACCGCTGTGGGAGTGACCGGCAGAAAGTCGCGCTTGAAGTGCCGCGTGAACAGGCCATACAGCACGTAGATCAGGCCGTTGACGACCAACAGCCACATCACGGCGAAGTGCCACGCCAGCGCGCCGCCCAGCCAGCCGCCCAGGGTGAAATCCCGGGGGAAGGAGAAGCTGAACAGCGGTGACGCGTTGTAAATGCCCCACCCGCTCATGAACATGCAGACCATGCCGAAGGCATTGATCCAGTGCGTCAGGCGGATGGGCCATGAATGAATTCTGGTTTTTTTCATGGTGCGAGACTCATCACGGATTCGGTGAAAGCGGCGCCGTGAGACGCCGCGACCCGCTTACATCGGCGGCTGGAAGCCGTCCTTGCCGACCGCGACACCGCGTGCGGTCTTGCCGTCTTCGCCCGGGAACACGACGATTTTCGCGCCCTTGACCAGCTCATCGACCTTGCCTGGCTGCACGTAGGCGATTGGCACGTCTTCCGGCACGACCAACTGCTTCTCGCCGCCTTTGTAGCCGACGCTCAGGGTACGGCCGTTGGCCTTGCTCAGCTTGCCGACGGTGCCGTTGGTCATGGTGCCGGTGCTGCCGTCAGCGTTTTCCCAACCGTAGTGACCTTCACCGCTGCCTTTCAGGCTCGGTTCGAACACGGTCACTTCCAGCGCCTTCAGCGTGCCATCGGCCTGGGGGATCGCGGCGGAGCCGATGAAGCTGTCGGCTTTGATCGATTCGATGTCAGTCTTGGAGACCAGACGGATGCCGGTCTTGTCGGTCAGGCCGATGCTCTGATGGGCGCCGGAGCGGGTGGTGAAATTCAAGGTGTTGCTGTCGACGCTGTCGACCGTGCCGCGCAGTGGCTTGACCACCGGCATATCAGCGGCAGACGCCATGACGGCGGCGCTGAGCATCAGCATGCCGAAGGTGGTGGACAGCGTTGTCTTCATCTTCATCGGTGACTTCCTTGGGGCAGTGAGTAAGGGTGAGCCTGAGTGTGACTGTGTTGCATGACGGCCATCCTGTACCCGCCACCGGCACCCGACAATGACCGCCCGATTACATTTTTGTCATTCAAGCACACCTCCGTGGAGTGCGCCGGTTCCAGCGTCGATCAATGACAAAAATGTAACCGACCGCGCGCCGTCCGTTGGTTACACTCCACACCCGGCGCGGCCTACAGCGCTTGCCGCCTCATCTGTCCAGTCTGACACCCTATCCTGACAGCCCAACCTGACACCCCACGCCGGCGACGCTGCCAATGACGTGAAGCGAGCCTGACCGACGATGCACATTCTGCTTATCGAAGACGACACCAAGACCGGCGAGTACCTGAAGAAGGGCCTCACCGAGTCCGGCTACAACGTCGACTGGACCCAGCACGGCACCGACGGCCTGCACATGGCCCTTGAGCACAGCTACGACTTGCTGGTGCTCGACGTCATGTTGCCGGGCATCGACGGCTGGCAGATCATCGAAATCCTGCGGGCGAAGCAGGACGTGCCGGTGCTGTTTCTCACCGCCCGCGATCAGTTGCAGGACCGCATTCGGGGCCTGGAACTGGGTGCCGACGATTACCTGGTCAAGCCGTTCTCGTTCACCGAATTGCTTCTGCGCATCCGCACCATCCTGCGTCGGGGTGTCGTGCGCGAGGCCGATCATTTTCACCTCGCCGATCTGGAACTGGACCTGCTGCGCCGTCGGGTCACGCGCCAGCAACAGGTCATCACCCTGACCAACAAAGAATTCGCGCTGCTGCATCTGCTTCTGCGTCGCGAGGGCGACGTGCTGTCCAGGGCGCAGATCGCTTCGGAAGTCTGGGACATGAATTTCGACAGTGACACCAATGTCGTCGACGTGGCGATCAAGCGCCTGCGCAGCAAGGTCGACACGCCTTACCCGAGCAAACTCATCCACACCGTGCGCGGCATCGGTTACGTCTGCGAGGTGCGGCCATGCGAGCCCGACGCCAGCCATCCCTGACCCTGCGCGCGACCCTGGCGTTTTCGGTGGTGGCCATGCTCGCTGTCGGCAGCGCCGGGATGTACCTGTACGAAACCATGAAGGGCGCGGTGATGACCCGCAGTGACCATGCGGTGCTGGCGCGACTGGATCACTTTCGCAAACTGCTGCAGTACGACCTGACCCTGACCACGCTGCAAAGCAGCCCGCAGCTGTTCGAAAACATGCTCGACAGCGAGGACGACATTTTCATCATTTCCGAGCCGGGCAAGCCGCCGGTGATCATGGTCAATCCGCTGCACGCGCCGCTGCCGCCAATGCCGGTGGTGCCGGCCAATAGGCCGCTGAGCGTGGCCGACATGCGCAGCGGCATGCTGGACTCCGGAGTGCCGATGCGCGCGGCGACGGTCGAGGCGGTGTCCGGCGGCAAGATTGTGCACCTGACGGCGGCGCACATCGCGGTCAAGGAAATGGCCACGCTGGCAGGTTTCCGCAATCGCATCCTGCTCGCCGTTTCACTGGCGTTCGTGCTCACTGCGCTGCTCGGTTATGTGTTGCTGCGCCGGGGTCTGCGGCCACTGCGCAGGATGGCCAGCCATGCCGCGGCCATCACCCCGGCGCAACTGGACAGCCGCATGGACAACCGCGACACGCCGGTGGAGCTGCAACAACTGGGTGAGGCGTACAACGCGATGCTCGACCGGCTCGCCGATGGCTATCAGCGGCTGACGCAGTTTTCCGCCGACCTGGCCCACGAGATCCGCACACCGGTGGGGTCGTTGATGGGGCATTGTCAGGTGGCGCTGCGCCAACCGCGCACCGAGGACGAATATCAGGCGCTGCTGGCCTCGAACCTGGAGGAGCTGGAACGCATCTCGCGGATGGTCGAAAGTATCCTGTTCCTGGCGCGCGCCGATGAAGCCCAGTCGGCGCTCAATCGCCAGACGCTGAATCTGGCCGACGAGATGCAGCGGGTGGCGGGTTATTTCGAGGGGCTGGCGGAAGAACGTGAAATCACCCTGCACACCGAAGGCGACGCGCAGATCGAGGCCGATCCCTTGTTGTTGCGCAGGGCGCTGAGCAATCTGGTGGCGAACGCGATTCGCTACGCCGATGAAGGCAGTGCGATCAAAATTCGTGTGAGGGAAAGCGCCAGGCACTGCCGTCTGGAAGTGGAGAATCAAGGGCCGACGCTGGACGACGCGACCCTGGGCAAACTGTTCGACCGCTTCTATCGCGGCGATGCCTCACGCCACCAGAGCTCCGACTCCAACGGCCTGGGCCTGGCGATCGTGGCTGCAATCATGCAGCTGCATGGGGGCGACGTGAGCGTTGACCAACCTGCGCCGGGGCGGATCTGTTTCGGGCTGGTGTTTCCACGCTAGCCCGCAGGCCGACTGCAGCAGATTTAAATCTTCGCTACCCGTAAATCCATTGCCAGGCCGAGGACCCTGTAGGAGCGCGCTTGCCCGCGAAAGCAGTGGGTCAGGCAACACTGATAGCTCAGGCATATCGCATTCGCGGGCAAGCGCGCTCCTACACGGGTTTTTGTGTCGGCCAATATTTCGGGATGTGCCGCTAACTGATCACTCCCGCATCCGCACCGAAAACCTCACGCCTTCTTGTCGTGGGTCGCCACCAGTTTGTAGAACGTCGCCGCCCCGCCTTCGGTGGCGTAGCCGGTGTTGTCCTGGGTGTACACGCCCGCTTTGAAGTACAGCGGCTTGCCGCTCCACGACGGGTCGAGCTTGGTACCCCATTGCATTTCGTGGGCGTTGACCGTGAGGTTGCCGGCGGCGGTCAGGTGGATGGTGTAGGTGAAGCGCTCCTTCATCAGCACGCCGGTCGCGACCTGAATCACTTCAGGCTCGGAGGTCGGCGTCAGGCGAAACTTGACGACGATGTTGCCGCTCTTGAGTTTTTCCTTGTACTGGTACTCGAGCTTGATCAGCGGCTCGGTGCTGCCGTAGCAGTGGATCTGGCCGATGACGATCTTGCCCGTCGATGGCACCTGATCCACGGTCAGCGCCGCGCGCAGGAAATTGTCCCCCTGGGAGTAGACCCAGTTGTGCACCGCACCGTTGGCGTAGGTTTCACGCAACTCGGTACGGGGATAGATCGCGTTGTCAGTCCTTGACCCGGTGACCGGAGCCCAGAAGAACAAAGTGTCCCCTGAACGGAAGTAACCATCCTGGTAGCCGCCGACCAATTTTGGTGTGTCGATGGTGGCGGCCGGGATACCGACCGGTACAGAAAGATTCCAGATGGCGAGATCAATCATGGTGCACTCATGGTGCGCGATGCGCACAGCAAAGAAGGTGTCTGGAACAGGGCTGTCACTGCCGTTCCCGTCATCTTTGCTATCGGCTGAACCGTTTGATCTTTAGTCGTCCCCGGAGTCAAGAAACCGCCGAGGCGACTGGAGACATGCATAAGGCCATCATAATGCCACCAGCCACTCAAAGTGGCCTATTGCCTCCCATTTTTGCCAAACCAGCGGAACTAGAGGCGTGATGGCTAGAAATTTGGCGCCATTTTTTTGGAGACCGCTTAGACGGTGCTGAAAAAATTAGTTCAGCCAGTGAAGACGCACCCGACAGACGGTATCGGAAAATTCCCACCCCACTGCCCTCCTTCGCCTTACTCAGCAGCCAGAAGCGTCTGGCGCGCCCCTGGCGTGCAACTGAACTTCCGGCCAACCCCACCTGCGGCAATCCGCCCGACCCGACCTACCCAGATTCCATTTGACGAGACCATGGTGTAACAAGATATTATTAGTTAGCAGCCTAATAATGCAGCGCCTAATCATTCAGCTCCTAACCAAACCCACGTCCCGCTTCAATGGCCCTTCATGAACCCTGACACCCTGCAAATGCGCATCACTGGCGGCGTCGTCGCAGCCTCCCGGCAGTGGCGTCGCGTCTGCCAGACCACGCTGATCAACGTTGGCGTCACCGAAGCCTGCGCCGGCCCGTTGCTGATGATCGCGCGCCTGGGTGAAGGCGTGCGTCAGGTCACGGTGGCCCAGGCCTGCGGGCTGGAAAGCCCGTCACTGGTGCGCCTGCTTGATCAACTGTGCAAAGCCGGGCTGGTGCAGCGAACCGAAGACCCCACCGACCGCCGCGCCAAGGCCTTGAGCCTGACCGACGAGGGCCGCGCGCTGGCCAATTCCATCGAGGAGGAGTTGATCCGCCTGCGTCGCGACATCTTCAGTCACGTCGACCCGGCGGACCTGGAAGCGACGTTGCGCGTGTTCAACGCCATTGCCCAGGCCACGCCGATGGCGCCGGAGTCGTCATCTTGAGCGGCATGTTCAAAGGCTTTTTCGACGGTGTACCGCCGGGCCGCGACTGGTTCTACGGCGTGCGCACGTTCGCGGCGTCGATGGTGGCGCTGTATATCGCGCTGATGATGGAACTGCCCCGCCCTTACTGGGCGATGGCGACGGTCTACATCGTCTCCAGCCCGTTCGTGGCGCCGACCAGTTCCAAGGCGCTGTACCGCGCCGCCGGCACCCTACTCGGCGCGGCCGCTTCGGTGGTGCTGGTGCCGATGTTCGTGCAGACGCCGTTTTTGCTGGCGGTGGTCATCGCGCTGTGGACCGGCACCCTGCTCTTCCTCTCCCTGCATTTGCGCACCGCCAACAGCTACGCTCTGATGCTGGCCGGCTACACCATGCCGCTGATTTCCTTCCCCGTGGTGGACAACCCGCAAGCGGTATTCGACATCGCCGTCTCGCGCACCGAGGAGATCTTTCTCGGCATCGTCTGCGCCGCGGTGGTCGGCGCGATGTTCTGGCCACGTCGGCTGGCGCCGGTGCTGGTCGATGCCATGGGCAAGTGGTTCAAGGACGCCTCGGCCTACAGCGATCTGTTCCTGTCCCGCGGCGCCACCCCGGAAGCGGTCGGCGGCCTGCGCACGGCCATGGTCGGCACGTTCAACAGCCTGGAGCTGATGATTGGCCAGTTGCCCCACGAAGGCGCCCATCGCCAGACCGTGCGCAACGCCAAGGAGCTGCGCGGACGGATGATTCACCTATTGCCCGTGATTGATGCCCTGGACGACGCGCTTTGGGCGCTGGAACGACGTTCGCCCGAGCACGTAGCCGACCTCGCCCCGCTGTTGATCGAATGCCGCGACTGGGTCGAGCAGACCGCCGAAGGCGCGCCAATCAAGTATTGGAAGGCCCTGCACACCGAGCTCGACCGCCTGCAACCGACGCCCGTGCAAATCGACGATCGCCGGCAACTGTTGCTGTCGAACGCGCTGTATCGCCTGGGCGAGTGGATCGACCTGTGGCAGGACTGCCGTAGCCTGCAGCACGCCATCGAGACTGACGATCATTCGTCGTGGCGCGCGGTGTACCGCCATTGGCGGCTGGGTCGGCTGTCGCCGTTTCTTGATCGCGGCATGATGCTGTATTCGGTGGCCACGTCGGTCAGCGCCATCATAGTCGCCTCGGTGCTGTGGATCCTGCTCGGCTGGCAGGACGGTGCGAGCGCGGTGGCCTTGGCGGCGGTGTCGTGCAGCTTCTTCGCGGCGATGGACGACCCGGCGCCGCAGATCTACCGGTTCTTCTTCTGGACCATGATGTCGGTGATCTTCGCCAGCCTCTATCTGTTCGTGGTGCTGCCCAACCTGCACGACTTCCCGATGCTGGTGCTGGCGTTTTCGGTGCCGTTTATCTGCGTCGGCACCCTGACCGTGCAGCCGAAGTTCTACCTCGGCACGCTGCTGACCATCGTCAATACCTCGTCCTTCATCAGTATCCAGAGCGCCTACGACGCCGATTTCGTCAACTTCGTCAATTCCAACCTGGCCGGGCCGGCGGGCCTGGCATTCGCCTTCGTCTGGACGCTGATCGTGCGGCCGTTCGGCACCGAAGTGGCGGCCAAGCGCCTGACCCGTTTCAGCTGGCGCGACATTGTCTCCCTCAGCGAAGAAGCCAGCCTGGCCGAGCACCGCCAGATGGGCGTGCGCATGCTCGACCGCCTGATGCAGCACCTGCCGCGCCTGGCGATCACCGCGCAGGATTCCACCAGCGCACTGCGCGAAGTGCGCGTCGCCCTGAACATGCTGGATTTGCTGGCGTACATGCCGCGGGTCGACACGGCGCCGCGCCAGTTGCTGCGCCAAGTGGCGACCGAAGTCGGCGCACATTTCCGCGACTGCCTGAAAGCCCGGGAGCGTTTGCCCGCCCCTAAAGGTCTGTTGATGACCATGGACCGCGCCCGTCGCGCCCTGACCTTCAACGGCGTGGGCGACGACGACGCGCGGATGAATCTGCTGCACGCCCTCAGTGGCTTGCGCCTGGCGCTGCTGCCGGGTGTGGAGATTGTCGATGTGCTCGCCGAACAGGAAGAACAACCGCCCTATGGCATCGATGGAGCGCCGTTATGATCGGTGACGTAGACATCAACGGGATTTTCCTGCCGACCTTTCTGGTGCTGATGGGCATCGCTTACCTGATTTTTCTGGTGGTGCACGCCGTGTTGACGCGCGCCCGCTTCTACCGCCTGGTCTGGCACCGGGCTTTGTTCAACGTCGGTCTATACGCTCTGTTGCTCGGCGTCGTGGATACCCTAAGTCGATACCTGATGAAATGAAAAAACCTCTACTGACGCTGGGCCGCGTGGTCCTGACCCTGCTGGTTGTCACCCTCGCCGCGATCGTCGTCTGGCGCATGGTGATGTATTACATGTACGCGCCCTGGACCCGCGACGGGCACATCCGCGCCGACGTGATCCAGATCGCCCCGGACGTTTCGGGGCTGATCGAGAAGGTCGCGGTGAGCGACAACCAATGGGTCAAGAAAGGCCAGTTGCTGTTCACCATCGACCAGGACCGCTTCCGCCTTGCCTTGCGCCAGGCCCAGGCCACGGTCGCCGAGCGCAAGGAAACCTGGGAACAGGCCCAGCGCGAGAACCGCCGTAACCGCAGCCTCGGCAATCTGGTGGCCCGCGAGCAATTGGAAGAAAGCCAGTCCAAGGAAGCCCGCGCGCTGTCGGCCCTGAACGAAGCACAGGTGGCCGTCGATTCGGCGCAACTGAACCTGGACCGCTCGGTGATCCGCAGCCCGGTGGACGGCTACCTCAACGACCGCGCGCCCCGCGACCGCGAATTCGTCAGCGCCGGGCATCCAGTGCTGTCGGTGGTGGACAGCAACTCGTTCCACATCGACGGCTACTTTGAAGAAACCAAGCTGGACGGGATTCACATCGGCTCCGGCGTGGACATCCGCGTGATCGGCGACAACGCGCGCCTGCGTGGCCATGTGGTGAGCATCGTCGCGGCCATCGAAGACCGCGACCGCAGCAGCGGCTCGAACCTGCTGCCCAACGTCAACCCGGCGTTCAGCTGGGTGCGTCTGGCCCAGCGGATTCCGGTGCGCATTGCGTTTGATGACGTGCCGGCGGACTTCCGCATGATTGCCGGGCGCACGGCGACGGTGTCGATCATCGATGACGCACGGGCGAACGATTCCTCGCGCGCTCAGGCAAATGACCAACCCGTCCAGCCAGGAGCGCTGAAATGAAACACCGCGCACGCCTGCTGACCGTGGGCATGGGCTTGCTGCTGTCGGCTTGCACCGTGGTCGGCCCGGATTACACGCTGCCCGATAAAGCCGCCGTGAATCGCCCCGATCTGCAAGGCGAGCTGGCCGGCTCGTCGACCAACGTGATCTCGGCGCCGGTGCCGGCTGACTGGTGGCGGCTGTATCACGATCCGAAACTCGACGAGCTGGTGGGTCAGGCGCTGGTGTCGAGCACTGACTTGCGCGTCGCGGCGGCGAACCTGCAACGGGCGCGTTTCCAGATGAGCGAGGCGGATGCCGCGGGTGGCTGGAGCGGCAAGGCCAAAGCGGGGGCGCAGCGCTTGCAGGAGTCCGGTCAGGCTTATCTGCAACCGGAGAAAGTGCCGGTGGCCAACGTCGGCGATGTCGGGCTGACCACGTCGTACCAGTTCGACCTGTTCGGCGTGCTGCAGCGCGGCATTGAAGCGGCCCAGGCCAACGCCGACGCGACCCAGGCTGCGGCCGACACGGCGCGCATCACCTTGGTTGCCGACGTGGTGCGCGCGTACACCCGGGTGTGTGCCGCCAACGAAGAGCGTAACATCGCCCTGCACTCCCTTGACCTGCAGAAGCAAAGCCTGAACCTGACCCAACGCCTGCGCGATGCCGGCCGTGGCGATGAAACCCAGGTGACGCGCTCGCAAACCCAGTTCCGCTCGCTGCGTGCCGATTTGCCGCGTTACGAAGCGGCGCAGAAGTCGGCGCTGTATCGCCTGTCGATGCTGCTCGCCCGTCCGCTGAACCAACTGCCTCAAGGGGTGGCGGAATGCGCCGAGCTGCCGCACATCGCCCAAGTCATGCCGGTGGGCGATGGTGCTGCGCTGCTCAAGCGTCGCCCCGATGTGCGCCAGGCAGAACGCCGGCTGGCCATGTCGACGGCGGCCATTGGTGTGGCGACGGGTGAGTTGTATCCGGATATCAGCATCGGCGCGACGGTGGGCACGGTGGGGATTCTCGATGAACTCGGTGACCCGTCGACCAACCGCTGGGGCTTTGGTGGGGTGATCAATTGGACCATCCCGTCCAATGGCGCGCGGGCGCGGATTCATGTCGCCGAAGCGTCGAATCAAGCGGCGCTGGCGCGCTTTGACGGCGTGGTGTTGAACGCCATACGCGAGGCCCAGACCGGGCTGTCGCAATACACCGCGTTACTGGAACGCCGCGATGCGTTGATTGAAACCGAGGAGTCGGCGCGCCAGGCGGCGGACCAGACCCACCGGTTCTTCCTCGCCGGCCGCGAATCCTTCCTCGCCGACCTGCAAGCCACCCGCACCTACACCGACATCACTGCGCAACTGGCGACGGCAAATACCCAAGTGGCGATGGGACAGATCGACCTGTTCCTGGCATTGGGCGGGGGTTGGGAGAATGGGCATAAGTGAAATGTACGGTGCTCATGCTGGCCTCTTCCCGGCTGAAGCCGGTCCCACTCATTGACCGCGTGCATCCAGTGATAATGGCGGGAACACCATTGTAGGACCGGCTTTAGCCGGGAAGGCGTCATGTGTCACACCACAAAATGATGGTGCTCACACAGGCCTCTTCCCGGCTGAAGCCGGTCCTACTCATTGACCGCATGCATTCAGCGGGATCGCGCGCATGTTGTAGGACCGGCTTCAGCCGGGAATGCGTCGGTGGTCACACCGCAAAATTGACTTCGCTCAAACGGACCTCTTCCCGGCTGAAGCCGGTCCTACAATGGATAGGCGATCGCACTCACTCGCCGCGTATTCGCTTGGAATTGAACCCCTGCCGGCCAGCACTGCCTGAGTTTTTAATCACACAGTCCTATCCGCCCGGAGGCACCCCCGATGCGCACGCTTGAACTGGCAGACAAAACCGTCCCCGTCATCGGTCAGGGCACCTGGCACATGGGTGAGGATCGCCATCAGTTCGAGGCGGAAGTCTCGGCGTTGCAACTGGGCATTGACCTGGGCCTGACGCTGATCGACACCGCCGAAATGTATGGCGAGGGCGGCGCCGAAAAAGTCGTCGGCCAAGCCATCGCCGGGCGCCGCGACGAGGTCATGCTGGTGAGCAAGGTGTATCCGCACAACGCCAGCCGGGCGGGCATTGCCGCGGCGTGCGAGCGCAGCCTTCAGCGCATGAAGACCGATTACATCGACCTGTACTTGCTGCACTGGCCCGGTCAGTACCCTCTCGAAGAAACCGTCGAAGCCTTCGAACGTCTGCGTGAAGCGGGCAAGATCGGCCGTTGGGGCGTCTCGAATTTCGACGTGTCCGACCTGCTGGAGCTGGACGCGCTTGGCCTCGGCGGCGGCTGTGCCACTAACCAGGTGTTATACAACCCGGAAGAACGCGGCATCGAGTACGACCTGCTGCCGTGGATGCAAACCGCGCGGATGCCGCTGATGGCGTACTGCCCGATCGGCCAGGCCGGCAATCTGTTGATGAACCCTGCCATCCTCGAAGTCGCCGAACGACTCGATGCCACCCCGGCGCAGATCAGCCTGGCGTGGGTGCTGCGGCAGGACGGCGTGATCGCCATTCCCAAGGCCGTCACGCCCCATCATCTGGAATTGAACGCCGCTGCGGTGGATATCGAGCTCTCGATTGAGGATGAATTGTTGATTGATTCCTCCTGGCCAGCGCCACTGCGCAAGACGCGGTTGTCCATGGTCTGATGGCCCCGCGTTTGTAGGAGCGCGCTTGCCCGCGAATGCAGACTGCCCGCCAACATATATTTCGCTGACTGAATCTTTTCGCGGGCAAGCGCGCTCCTACAATGAGCGCAAGCGAATCGTAACCATCTGATACAAACCGTCACAAAACTGTCAAAAAGCCTTGCGATGATGCCGCTTTCGATCTCGTGCCCTGCGGGGCACTCTCCGTCTGCGAGCCTTCATGAATCAACGCATTGCGCACCATCAGGATTCCGATCTGTTTGGCTTGCTGTACGGCTACCGTTTTCGTCCCGGCGATCCTGGTCGCGAGCTGGATTCGACGGCCGCGCTGGAATGCCTGCGCCAACCGACCGAGCCCGACGAGTTCGTCTGGCTGCACCTGAACCTGGCCCACGCCAGTTGCGAGCGCTGGCTGAAAACCAACCTCGACCTGCCCGACGAGTTTCTCGAAGCCCTGCACGAAGGGTCACGCTCCACGCGCATCGAACACGTCGACTCCGCCCTGCTCGCGGTGGTCAACGACGTAGTCTTTGACTTCAACCGCATCTCCACCGACATCGCCACCTTGTGGGTCTGTGTGCGCAGTAACCTGATGATCTCCGCGCGTCATCAACCGCTGCGCTCGGTGGACCGATTGCGTTCCTCGGTCAAACAGGGCGAAACCTTCCGCTCCCCGCTCGAATTGCTCGCCCACCTGCTGCGCGACCAAAGCGACGTACTGAGCCAGTTCATGCGCAAGACCAGCCTCAGCGTCGACAAGATCGAAGACCAACTGCTCTCGCAACGCCTGAGTAACAACCGCTCGGAACTGGGCGCCATGCGTCGGGTACTAGTGCGCCTGCAACGGCTGCTGGCCCTGGAGCCCGGCTCGCTGATGCGCCTGCTGCATCGTCCACCCCAATGGCTGCTGGAGGACGACTTGCAAGAACTGCGGCAATCCACCGAAGAGTCGGCGTTGGTGATCAGCGACCTCACCGCCCTCGGCGAACGAATCAAACTGCTGCAGGAAGAAATCGCCGCCAACCTCAACGAACAGAGCAGCCGCACGCTGTTCACCTTGACGGTGGTCACGGTGCTGGCGCTGCCCATTAATATCGTGGCTGGTTTTTTCGGGATGAATGTCGGGGGCATTCCACTGGCCAGCGATCCCCACGGGTTCTGGGTACTGGTGGCGCTGGTAGCGACCTTTACGTTTATCGCCGGCCGCTGGGCGTTTCGAAAAAGTCGGGAGTATTAAACGCCGTTAATCATAAATCTGACGACCTGCCCCGACCGTCATGGGTAAAGGCGAGAAGTCAGACTTATGTGAGTGGGGCGAACTTATGCCGCAGGAAGCCGGGACCTAAGCTCGCTGATAGCTACTTAACAATATAGCTGTCACCCTCAAAGTTTTTCCCAGAATTAAATGTTCTGAGATCTTTGCCTTGCTTGATGAACTCTTGAAATTCGTGCTCAGCGCCCTTGGTGTTCTGGATAAAAATAAAGTAAGCCGTCACCTTGCCGGGTTTGACATCGGACCGCAGCTGGATGGATTTAGATTTGATTGGCTCGTCAGGGCCAACGGGCGTTTCCGGTGCAATCAGTACCGGGTCGGTGGAAGCAGCACGACCATCGTCGTCAATCAGGCAAAGTACATACTTGTAGATCTGAATTTGATTGGTAAATACTTCAACCGTGAAATCAACGTCTCGTTCAATAACATCTCCCGGGTTCTTCCCTGTCACGTAGGGCTTATCGTATGGGTGTTGGGTTTTATCATTAGCGACCATGACTGCAATCCTTAGCAAGTAACATAATTAGATAAATTGAGTGAGGACTGAACCTCGTTTTCACACTAGCCTATTGAGCCATACAGGCTTCAAATTTCCCGTCAACAAGGACGAATGGTTAGAACAATTCGCGATGACTTAAATAACTAAACATTAAACCTTGAGCGAGCTTTAATACTGGCGGTATCCGTCTGCGGACCTGAAAGCCGGTCTAGACAACGCATCCGTTGGTCTGGATCTCGATCTATCCACGCATTGCTTGATCAACGTCGCATTTTTGTCACATTTTGAAATGATCATGTCTGCCATCCCCCCTCGACAGGATCGTGACCCATGGCAACCCCCACACTGGCTCAACGCCCCCTGCAACAGGGGCCCGGACTGAGTGCTCAATTCGGCCGCAAGCCTGGCGTGACGACGATGGTGATTTTCTTCGTCGTGCTGGTATTGGGCCTGTTTTACACCGGCTACAGCCTCAAGCAGGACATGGACGATCTGGGCACCGTGGTGCTGACCTGGACGCCGTTCATTTTGCTGGGCGTGGCGCTGGTCATTGCGCTGGGCTTTGAGTTCGTCAACGGTTTCCACGACACCGCCAACGCCGTCGCGACGGTCATTTACACCCACTCCCTGCCGCCGAACTTCGCCGTGGTCTGGTCGGGAACGTTCAACTTCCTGGGTGTGCTGTTTTCCAGCGGCGCGGTGGCGTTCGGCATCATTGCCCTGCTGCCGGTCGAGCTGATCCTGCAAGTTGGCTCGTCGGCGGGCTACGCGATGATCTTCGCCCTGCTCATCGCGGCGATCCTGTGGAACCTCGGCACCTGGTGGCTGGGTCTTCCGGCGTCGTCTTCCCACACGCTGATCGGCTCGATCATCGGTGTCGGCATCGCCAACGCATTGATGCACGGCCGTGACGGCACCAGCGGCGTGGACTGGTCCCAGGCGACCAAAGTCGGCTATTCGCTGCTGCTCTCGCCGCTGGTGGGCTTTACCTGCGCCGCGCTGTTGCTGATGGCGCTGCGCATGTTCGTGAAGAACCGCGCACTATATAAAGCGCCGGAAGGCAACAAGCCGCCGCCGATCTGGATTCGCGGTCTGCTGATCCTGACCTGCACCGGTGTGTCCTTCGCCCACGGCTCGAACGATGGCCAGAAAGGCATGGGCCTGATCATGCTGATTCTGGTGGGTACGCTGCCAATGGCTTACGCGCTGAACCGCGCGATGCCGGCCGATGAGTCGGTGCAGTTCGCCGCAGTCGCGCAAGTCACGCAACAGGCTCTGACCAAAGCGGCGCCACTGCCCGCGCCGGCCGATTCCCGCCAGACACTGTCCGTTTACATCCGCGACAAGCAGGCGACCCCTGACCTGATCCCGGCGCTGGCGGTGATGGCCGGCAAGATCGGTGATCAGGTTGCCAGTTACGGTTCCCTGGCCAAGGTGCCCGCCGAGGCCACCGCCAACGTACGAAACGACATGTACCTGACGTCGGAAGCCATCCGCGTGATGGACAAGAACAAGGTCGGCAACTTTGACGCCGACACTCAGGCCAAGGTCGATCAGTTCAAGCAGCAGATCGACACCGCGACGCGCTTCATTCCGCTCTGGGTCAAGGTGGCCGTAGCGATCGCGCTGGGCCTGGGCACCATGGTGGGCTGGAAACGCATTGTGATCACCGTCGGTGAGAAGATAGGCAAGACCCACCTCACCTACGCCCAGGGCGCTTCTGCTGAAATGGTCGCGATGCTGACCATTGGCGCGGCGGACATGTATGGACTACCGGTGTCGACCACCCACGTCCTGTCTTCCGGGGTGGCCGGCGCCATGGTCGCCAACGGCTCAGGGCTGCAGATGCGCACGCTGCGCAACCTGGCGATGGCATGGGTGCTGACCCTGCCTGCCGCGATCCTGTTGTCGGGCAGCCTGTACTGGTTGTTCACCCAGATTTTCTGATTTCGAAGAGTCTCCCGTACTCTCTTTCAGGCGCTTCGGCGCCTGTTTTTTTGCGTGCCGTTTACCAGGCCTGCGGTTGATCAGAGGGCTTATAACCCTGTAGGAGCGCGCTTGCCCGCGAAGAGGTGTGTCAGACGACGCAGCGGTCACAGGTAAATCGCATTCGCGGGCAAGCGCGCTCCTACAGGTTGTAGCCCGGCAGGCGTTCTCCAAAGGCCCCTCAGAACGAAGAAACCGGGCATATCTCTAACGGTTATAAAAATATGGAATTCAGTTCTTTTACGGAATAAATCGAAGCCTTTATAACGGGTGCACTTGTCAAAAGCCCACCGATTCCGCTCGAAGGATTTCTCATGGATGTTTTCTGGTTTCTACCGACACACGGCGACGGCCATTACCTGGGCACGACCAAGGGCGCGCGCCCGGTCACGCTCAATTACCTGAAACAGGTCGCCCAGGCGGCGGATGATCTGGGTTACCACGGCGTGCTGATTCCGACCGGTCGCTCCTGTGAAGACTCCTGGGTGATCGCATCGGCCCTTGTGCCGTTGACCGAGCGTTTGCGTTACTTGGTGGCGATTCGTCCGGGGATCATCTCCCCCACCGTTTCGGCACGCATGGCCGCGACGCTGGATCGTCTGTCCGGCGGACGCCTGCTGATAAACGTCGTCACCGGTGGCGATCCGGACGAGAACCGTGGCGATGGCAGCTTCCTCGATCACAGCGAGCGCTACGAAGTCACCGACGAATTCCTGCAGATCTGGCGCCGCGTGTTGCAGGGCGAAGCCGTGGACTTCGAAGGCAAGCACCTGAAAGTCCAGAACGCCAAAGCCCTCTACCCGCCGATCCAGAAGCCCTATCCGCCGCTGTATTTTGGTGGCTCCTCCGAGGCGGCCCATGAACTGGCCGCCGAGCAGGTCGACGTTTATCTCACGTGGGGCGAGCCCCCTGCCGCCGTGGCCGAGAAGCTGGCGGACATCCGTGAGCGCGCCGCGCGCAATGGTCGTACGGTCAAGTTCGGCATCCGCCTGCACGTGATCGTCCGTGAAACCAGCGAAGAAGCCTGGAAAGCCGCCGACACCCTGATCGAGCACATCAGCGACGACACCATTGCCGCTGCGCAAAAATCCTTCTCGCGTTTCGATTCCGAAGGGCAACGGCGCATGGCCGCGCTGCACGACGGTCGGCGCGACAACCTGGAAATCGCCCCGAACCTGTGGGCGGGTGTCGGCCTGGTAAGAGGCGGTGCGGGCACAGCGCTGGTCGGTAATCCGCAGGAAGTCGCGGAGCGAATCAAGGAGTACGCGGACCTGGGCATCGAAAGCTTCATCTTCTCCGGCTACCCGCACCTGGAAGAAGCCTATCGCTTCGCCGAGCTGGTCTTCCCGCTGCTGCCCGAGCCGTACCGCAGCCTGGCAGGCCGCGGCATCACCAACCTCACCGGCCCGTTCGGCGAGATGATTGCCAACGACTTGCCGCCGCAGAAATAGCATCGCAATCGCCCCACCTGTAGGAGCGCGCTTGCCCGCGATCGCGGTGTGCCTGAGAGGACATCATTGCCTCATAGGCCGAATTCGCGAGCAGGGTGGAGCGCCACCCCGGTCACTCCTACAGGGACTGCCCGTTTGCTGTGCGACCGCGACAAGGAGTCCTTCATGACAGCCAGCGTACCGTTCCAACCACAAGTGATCCCCATGCAGCTATTGACCCTACCGCCCTCGCCGGCCCTGGCCACCTCGATCCGCGCCACCGCGCAGGTGTTCGAAGACCCGAGGTCCCAGGCGCTGCTGGCCCACATCCAACAAGTCGCGCCCAGCGACGCCAGCGTGCTGATCATCGGCGAAACCGGCACTGGCAAAGAGTTGGTGGCGCGCCACATTCACAACCTGAGCAGCCGCCGTCACCAGCCGTTCGTGGCGGTCAACTGCGGCGCGTTTTCGGAATCGCTGGTGGAAGCCGAGCTGTTCGGCCAGGAAAAAGGCGCCTTCACCGGCGCCCTCACGGCCAAGGCCGGCTGGTTTGAAGAAGCCAACGGCGGCACCCTGTTTCTCGACGAAATCGGCGATCTGCCCCTGGCGATTCAGGTCAAACTGCTGCGCGTCCTGCAGGAGCGCGAAGTGGTGCGGCTGGGCTCGCGCAAGAGCACGCCGATCAACGTGAGGGTGCTGGCGGCGACCAATGTACAACTGGAACGCGCCATCAATGCCGGGCACTTTCGCGAAGACCTGTTCTATCGCCTGAACGTCGTCAATCTGGCGCTGAGCACGCTGCGCGAACGGCCGGGCGACATCATGCCGCTGAGCCGGCACTTCATCGACGTCTACAGCCAGCGACTGGGGTGCGGACCGATCCAGATCAGCCCCGATGCCGAGCACAAGCTGCGCACCTACGGCTGGCCGGGGAACATCCGCGAGCTGGAAAACGTCATTCACCACACCCTGCTGATCTGCCGCAACGGCGTGATTCAGGCCAGCGATCTGCGCCTGTCGAACCTGCGCCTTGAGCGTCAGGAAGACTCAGCCCCCGCCGTCGATGATTCAACCGAAGCACTGCTCGCCCGGGCGTTCCAGCGTCTGTTCGAGGAGCAGGCCGGCGCGTTGCACGAGAAGGTCGAAGACGCCCTGTTGCGCGCGGCCTATCGCTTCAGTCACTGCAATCAGGTGCACACCGCCCAGTTGCTCGGATTGAGCCGCAATGTCGTGCGCGCGCGGCTGATCAAAATCGGCGAACTGGCCGTCAACAAGCGCCGCCCCGGCGAGCAGACCCAGGGTGAACGGATGCTGCACTTGTCGGTGTGAGCCCACAGCGACGCAATGTATGGGACTGCGTTCACCCCTAACGCGGTCCTACGACTTCACCCGCCACTTCGTACGCATTAAAGATCATCGACGTCGCCCGGTGTCGACGAATCAACTCCCAAATGTCCCCTTCGCCCTGCTCGGCGTTCTCGAACGCGCGCTCGCAGTCGGTCTTCGACAGCCATTGCACATGGCTCAGCACCCGCTGACGGTCTTCGCTGACCTGCACGCTGGCGCGGACAAAGCCTGGGTAGGTGCGCGTGAAGCGCTCGAAACGTTCGTTGAGCGCCCCGACCAGCCCGGCCTGATGCTGCGGGTCGACGGCGAACTCAACGAACTGACTGAACGGAAGATGAGCGGCTGCTGGTGTCATGAAGGTTCTCCACGGATGACGGTTGTTGCTGAACAGGATGCTGCGCAAACCGGCGTTGACCCATACGTTTCTTGCGCCGGTGCGCCACTTGCCAAGTCCATCGGGGCAAGGGATGCTGCGCAGGGTAAAACCTCCAGTTAACTGGAGGTCAAGCGTCATCTGGCACACAGGAAGATTGCATGCTCACCCAGGACATCCCGCCCACCGCCCGCGAACTCACTGTTGGCCAGTTGTCCGCCCGCAGCGGCGTGGCCATCACCGCGCTGCGCTTTTATGAGGCGAAAGGCCTGATCAGCAGCCAGCGCAACGCCGGTAATCAGCGTCGCTATCCCAGGGATGTGCTGCGTCGGGTGGCGTTGATCAAAACCGCCCAGCGCCTGGGCATTCCGCTGGCGACGATACAGACCGCGCTGCAGACCCTGCCCCAGGGCCGCCCGCCCAGCCTTGACGACTGGACGCGGCTGTCCGAGCGCTGGAAAACCGATCTGGATGAACGCATCAACCGCCTCACCGCCCTGCGCGACCAACTCAATGGCTGCATCGGTTGCGGCTGCCTGTCGATGGAGGCCTGCCCGCTGCGTAACTTCGGCGACAGCTTGAGCGAGCAAGGCGCCGGGCCGCGACTGCTGGATCAGGATTGAAGGTTTTGCGGACTGACCAGGGTGCCGGCAAGGGTCTGATCGGCCAGTGACAGATGCATCTGCTGCATCGCTTGATTGAGCTGGTTGGTGGCCTGCATGAGCGAGTTGGTCATGGCCATGATTTCCATCTGCAACTGGCGCATTTTGCCTTCCCGGGCGCGGGGCGAGAGCGAGCGATCGCTCATGAACGCCTGCATGTCCTGCATGCGTTTGGCAATGCGCTCCTGAATCGAGCGGATCAGCTTGAGCTGCTCTTTGATCCGGTCAGGCAGGTGCGTGGCGTCGATGTCAGCGTTCTTGTCGCCCTTCTTCGCCGCCTTCTGCGCGTCTGCGGAAAGCAGCACTTCGATGCCCTGACGCACCTGATCGGCGGCGCTGAGGTTTTGCTGCGGATCGTCAGTGCCGAGGGGGTTTGACGCAACAGTTGGCGGCAGGAACAGCGCTGCTTCTGCGGGATTTCTGAAACTCAAGCTCAACATGAAAGATGGCCTCCATAGCCCTGTGCAATCGCTGACGTCCCTGTCGCCTCGCGATGCAAAGCTGGCGGTCTTACCGGGTCGATAATGGGCTTTCGGCCCGTTCGGAGGGTGCTTGAGGAGGGGCCGCGGAAATTGTGTCGCAGTCGACACAATCTCCTGTCCATTCAGCTCGGCACGTTGCTCGCCGCCGCCAGTCGCGCCGCCAGCAGCTTGGCCTGCAGGGCCACGTCGGTCACGGCGGTGCTTTCCCACCACAGCCCGCGCAAGGGCGGGCCCATGGCGAACAACCGCGACGAGTGGCGCCCATCGGCGTCCATGACGGCGCCTGCAGCATCGGCGGCGATCCCCAGCGCGAGCGGCCCCGGCTGAATCAGGCCGCGCGCCAACAGGTTACGCGGCAAGGGACGATCGACACGGCGCCAGTCGTATTGAATGCCGGTCGAGTTGATCAGCGCTGCGCCGCTCTCCGTGGTGGCGTTGTCCTGGCCGCGATAGCGAATGCTTATGCGGACTTGTCCGGCCTCGGCGCCCTCCACGCTGAGCAATGAGGCGGCGTGGATGTTCAAGCGCCCTTCACCGATCAGCCGATCCAGCAAGTGCGCACTGGGCGGTGGCGAGCGGTGGTGATGGCTTTCCCACCACGGCCGGACGTGGCGTACGAATTGGCGCCGTTGCAAGTCAGACGCCTGACTCCACAGCCGTGGAATGTGCACGCGCACGGTGTCGAGCGGCGCCTGCCAATCGATGCCCTGCTCCGCCGCTCGGGCGCACTGCTGGCGCAAGGCCCTGACCAGTTGCCGGGTGCTGCGAATGTTCGGATCAGCAGCGAGGAAATCCGGCCACGTCGGCGGCTGACGGCGCACGTGGGGCAACAGACCGTGGCGGGAAAACACGCCGATGGGCCCGCGATGCCCTGCTTGTTCCAGCGAGACCACAGCGTCGACCATGGTCAGGCCCGAGCCGATGATCAACACCCGGCCCTGAGGATCGAGCTGGCGCATGGCGTTTACGTCCCACGGATCAACGGCGGCGGCGTTGAGGCCGTTTGAATCACGCTGAGGCGTGCGGGCGGCGGCGAACATGCCCGTGGCCAGTACGCCAAAGCGGCCGGTCAGGTGCTCACCATTGGCGAGGGTCAGTCGCAGGCCGGCGGCGTCAGTCTGCAGGTCGGTGACTTCGCCGCGCACGTGCTTGACGGTCGAGCCGTGCCGCTCGCCGACCACCCGGGCCTCTTCCAGGCGCTGCTGAACGTACAGACCGAAAATTCCGCGGGGCGGAAACAGCTCGGCCACCGGCACCTGCTGCTGATCAGACTCCGGCCAGCCGCCGGCGGCGATATAGTCGGTCAGCCAGCGGGTGAGATCGTCGACATCGTCCGGGTCGACACTCATGCGCGCGGCGTTGCCGTTCAACGTATGGCCCAGCTCGGTAGCGCTGTAGGCCTCGCCCCGGCCCAACTCGCTGCGTGACTCGACGATCAGGATCCGCCGCTGGCCCGGCAAGCGCAGCAGCTGCACCGCGAGCATCGTGCCGCTGAGGCCACCGCCGACGATGAGGATGTCGGCGTCAGGCCCATTGTGTTCAGCGCTCATTGCTTCTCCCTTTCTCTTCGCCACCAGGGCGCACCCGGCTGATTATGGACAGCGTGTCCGTGCGCGTCGATCAGAGACGATTTGAGATAACGCCTGGCGCGAAAAAACGTCACGCCAAATAGTCAACTCCGTAGGAGCCGGCTTGCTGGCGAACGCGATGGATTAACCACGAATTTTGACCTGACACCCCACAAACAATTGTAGGAGCGCGCTTGCCCGCGAATGCGGTGGGTCAGGTGTAAGGAGGTCGTCTCATCAACCGCGTTCGCCAGCAAGCCGGCTCCTGCGGGGACCGGCGCACTATCGAGAATCGTCAGCGTGAGCGAGGTCGTCGCACTACCGAAATCCAAAGGCGTCTACGGGTCCGTAGCAACACGTGGGATCGTCGTCATACCCACCGTCCGTAGGAGCCGGCTTGCTGGCGAACGCGATGGATTAACCACGAATTTTGACCTGACACCCCACACACAATTGTAGGAGCGCGCTTGCCCGCGAATGCGGTGGGTCAGGTGTGAGGAGGTCGTCTCATCAACCGCGTTCGCCAGCAAGCCGGCCCCTACGGGGAACGGTGCACTATCGAGAATCGTCAGCGTGAGCGAGGTCGTCGCACTACCGAAATCCACAGGCGTCTACGGGTCCGTAGCAACACGTGGGATCGTCGTCATACCCACCGTCCGTAGGAGCCGGCTTGCTGGCGAACGCGATCGTTCTGTCACTCACGCAGCGCCTGAAACACCGCATTCGCGGGCAAGCGCGCTCCTACAATGATCGGCGTCTGGCGCGATGTGTCAGACGCGTGATGGGCGGATCAGCCCTTGCGCTTCATGTCCAGCCTGCGCAAATGGCAGGTCACTTCTTCGCGGTCGTGGTACAGCTGCTTGCAACCGATGGCGACCTTGACGCCGCGCGCCTTGAAGCCGTCTTCGATGCGCTCCAGCAGGCGTCGCACTTCGGCGTAACGTTGCTTCATCGGCAACTTGAGATTGACCACCGCCTCGCGGCACAGACCTTCACCCAGCCAGGTTTCCAGCAGCGCGGCGTTGCGTGCGGGCTTTTCGACGATGTCGCAGACCATCCAGTCCACCGGCTGACGCGGCTTGAAGGTAAAGCCGTCCGCCATCAAGTGCTGCACCAGCCCGGTGTCCATCAGGCTTTCGGCCATCGGTCCGTTGTCGATCGCGGTGACCAGCATGCCGCGCCGCACCAGCTGGTAGGTCCAGCCGCCGGGTGCTGCGCCGAGGTCGACCGCAGTCATGTCGCCCGACAGGCGTTCGTCCCACTGATCGCGAGGGATGAAGTGGTGCCAGGCCTCTTCAAGCTTGAGGGTCGAGCGGCTGGGCGCTTCCCGGGGAAATTTCAGGCGCGGAATGCCCATGGGCCACATCGCCGAGTTATTCGCGTCGGCCAGCCCGAGAAACACCTCGCGCCCGCTTTTGAAGGTCAGCAGCAGGCGCGGCAGGCTCGGGTTGTCGACCAGTTTGCCGGCCTTCTCCAGGGCCTTGCGCAACGGCGCTTCGAACTTGCGGCAGAAGGTCGAGAGCTCTTTGCCGTCGTTGGTGTCGACCACTTCCAGCCACAGGCTGCCGCACGGCGTAAAGCCGGCCATGTGTTCGAGGATCACGCTGATGCGGTCGGTTTCAGGCAGCTGGACAAACACACCACGGGCCCACTGCCGGGGGAAAATCAGCTCGCGAAACTTCAGGCTGTTCATCAACCGCTCGGCGCCATCGGCCTCGGTGCAGATGAATTCGGCAAAGGCGGCGTCGGTCTTCGCCTTGGCGTAGCCGGACACCTCAAGGCGGGCGGCGTGCTCGCTGAGTTCCGAGCAGACCTCGCTTTCGAAGCCGGGGCGGCAATGCATGAAAAGGGTGTTCACGGGACGGTCTCCTCGCGCGCCACGACTCGGGTCGCGGCGCAAGCTGTACATGAGGACTAACCTCAATGACTCGAAAGCGGCGCATGATAGCCGAATCAGGAACCACTGGCTCAGCCGGCGGGTCCAGTACTACTCAATGAGCATTTAAAAGCGCCGACCAGAGCGCTGCAGCAAGACCCGTCTTACCGTCGATCGCCCGTCCGCGCGTGCTGCACGGACCGTCAAGGAGTCAGTCATGCCCTCCCTCGATAGCCTGAAAAGCCTCAAGACACTCGAAGTCAGCAATAAGACCTACCACTATTTCAGCCTCCCGGATGCCGCGCGCACGTTGGGCGATCTCGACAAACTGCCGATGTCGCTCAAGGTGCTGCTGGAAAACCTGCTGCGCTGGGAAGACAACCACACGGTGACCGGCGACGACCTCAAGGCCCTCGCCGACTGGCTGATTGAGCGCAAATCCCATCGGGAAATCCAGTACCGCCCCGCGCGCGTGCTGATGCAGGATTTCACCGGCGTCCCGGCGGTGGTTGACCTCGCCGCCATGCGCGCCGCCGTGGCCAAGGCCGGTGGCGATCCCCAGCGCATCAACCCGCTGTCGCCGGTGGATCTGGTCATCGATCACTCGGTCATGGTCGACCGGTTCGGCGACGACAAGGCCTTCGGCGAGAACGTCGACATCGAGATGCAGCGCAACGGCGAGCGTTACGCGTTCCTGCGCTGGGGCCAGAACGCGTTCGATAACTTCAGCGTGGTGCCGCCGGGCACCGGCATCTGCCATCAGGTCAACCTGGAATACCTCGGCCGCACCGTGTGGACCAAGGAAGAAGACGGCCGCACCTACGCCTTCCCGGACACGCTGGTCGGTACCGATTCCCACACCACAATGATCAACGGCCTCGGCGTACTCGGCTGGGGTGTCGGCGGCATTGAGGCGGAAGCGGCCATGCTCGGCCAACCGGTGTCGATGCTGATTCCGGAAGTCATCGGCTTCAAGCTCATCGGCAAACTGCGCGAAGGCATCACCGCCACCGACCTGGTGCTGACCGTGACGCAGATGCTGCGCAAGAAAGGCGTGGTCGGTAAATTCGTCGAATTCTATGGCGACGGCCTGGCCGACTTGCCGCTGGCGGATCGCGCCACCATCGCCAACATGGCCCCGGAATACGGCGCGACGTGCGGCTTCTTCCCGGTCGACGACGTCACGCTGGAATACCTGCGCCTGTCGGGGCGTCCGGACGAAACGGTGAAATTGGTCGAGGCCTATTGCAAGGCCCAGGGTCTGTGGCGCCTGCCCGGTCAGGAACCGGCGTTCACCGATGCGCTGGAGCTGGACATGGGTACGGTGGTCGCCAGCCTCGCCGGCCCTAAACGTCCCCAGGATCGCGTCGCCCTTCCCGATGTATCCCAGGCGTTCAGCGACTTCCTCGGGTTGGCCGTCAGCCCGAGCAAGCACGAAGAAGGCCGACTGGAAAGCGAAGGCGGCGGCGGTGTCGCAGTGGGCAACGCCGCCCAGGTGGGCGAGGCTGAGTATGAATACAACGGCCAGACCTATCGCCTGAAGAACGGTGCGGTGGTCATCGCTGCCATCACGTCCTGCACCAACACCTCCAACCCCAGCGTGATGATGGCGGCCGGTCTGCTGGCGAAAAAAGCCGTCGAGAAAGGCCTGCAGCGCAAACCGTGGGTGAAGAGTTCGCTCGCACCCGGCTCCAAGGTCGTGACCGATTACTACAACGCCGCTGGTCTCACGGAGTATCTCGATAAGTTGGGCTTTGACCTGGTCGGCTACGGCTGCACCACTTGCATCGGCAACTCGGGGCCATTGCCCGATCCGATTGAAAAAGCCATTCAGCAGTCGGACCTGACGGTCGCGTCGGTGCTGTCGGGCAACCGAAACTTTGAAGGACGGGTGCACCCGCTGGTGAAAACCAACTGGCTGGCCTCGCCGCCGCTGGTGGTCGCTTACGCCTTGGCCGGCACCGTGCGCACCGACCTGAGCAGCGAGCCCCTGGGCGAAGGCAGCGACGGCCAGCCGGTTTATCTGCGCGACATCTGGCCGACCCAGCAAGAGATAGCCGACGCCGTGATGAACGTCAGCACCAGCATGTTTCACAAGGAATACGCCGAAGTCTTCGCCGGTGACGCCCAGTGGCAGGCGATTCAGGTGCCGGAGGCGGCGACCTACGTCTGGCAGCCGGACTCGACCTACATTCAGCACCCGCCGTTCTTTGAGGACGTCGCCGGTCCTTTGCCGGTCATCGCCGACGTGCAGCAGGCTCGCGTACTGGCGGTACTGGGCGACTCGGTGACCACTGACCACATCTCCCCCGCCGGCAACATCAAACTCGACAGCCCGGCCGGTCGCTACCTGCGCAGCAAGGGCGTGGAGTACAAGGACTTCAACTCCTACGGTTCGCGGCGCGGCAACCATGAAGTGATGATGCGCGGCACCTTCGCCAACATCCGCATTCGCAACGAAATGCTCGGCGGCGAAGAAGGCGGTTACACGCTGCACGTGCCCACCGACGAGAAGCTGCCGATCTATGACGCGGCCATGCGTTACCAGGAAGAAGGCACGCCACTGGTGGTCATTGCCGGTCAGGAATACGGCACGGGCTCCAGTCGCGACTGGGCGGCGAAAGGCACGAATCTGCTGGGCGTCAAAGCGGTGATCGCCGAGAGTTTCGAGCGCATTCACCGTTCCAACCTGGTCGGCATGGGCGTCCTGCCCCTGCAGTTCAGGGCTGGCGAAAGTCGCAAAACCCTGGGCCTGACGGGCAAGGAAGTGCTGAACATCACCAGGCTCACCGGTGCCACCCTCAAGCCAGGCATGAGCCTGGCGGTGCAGATTACCCGCGAGGACGGCCAGCAGGAAAACATCGACGTGCTGTGCCGGATCGATACCTTGAACGAGGTGGAATACTTCAAGGCGGGAGGGATTCTGCATTACGTGTTGCGGCAGTTGATTGCTTCCTGAGCCTCATCCCGGCTAAAGCCGCCCGCTGTCAGTGGGACTGGCTTTAGCCGGGAAGGGTCAGTTTTTACAGCCTAGATCTTCTGGTGTTCAAACCGGCCTCTTCCCGGCTGAAGCCGGCCCTACAACACCGCGCGCACCTGTGGGACTGGCTTTAGCCGGGAAGACGTCATATGGCCCCACCAAAAATGGGGCCAGTGTCCAACCCAAATCCCTCGTCATCAGAAACGCCCTACATGCCCTCCGCCCTGCATCAACAAAACATTCGGACCGACTTCCCGTTGGTCCGACATACACCCGCGTTTAATCAACGCTAAAATCGCCAGCCTATTCCGACGCCCAAGGACGACTTCATGTCGGCGCAACGCTGGACAACCCTCTTTCTGCTGTCTCTCGGCTACGGTGTGGCGCTGCTCTACGGCCAGCTCAGCGTTCCCGTGGTTATCACGTTCGGATTGCTGATCATGGCCGGCATCTGCGCCAGCCATTTCCAGCACCGCGCCGTCCGCCTGTTCGGTCACGCCCTATTTATCGCCATTGCCGCGGGACTGGCCAGTCACTGGTTACCCGGTTTCATCAGTGCACGGGCGATTGCCGGCGTGCGCCTGAGCCCCGAAGCCACGCCGTATTCGATGTACCTGAATCTCGACAGGCCCCTCATTGGCTTCTGGATCGCAATTGCCTGCCCCTGGGTGTTTGTCGCGTTTAGTCCACGACGGTGGCTGGGCGTCACCAGCATCGCCCTGCCCGTCACCGCCGCAGCGTGTTTATCAACAGCGCTATTGCTGGGCCTCGTCGGCTGGTCGCCAAAGTGGCCCGGGCAAACGGGCATCTGGGCGCTGAACAACCTGCTGCTGGTCGCGCTGACCGAGGAACTGCTTTTTCGGGGTTACCTGCAAGGGAGCCTGAAAAAATGGCTGCAACACTTGCCTTACCACGACGCAATGGCAATCGGGATGGCGTCGGCACTCTTCGGCCTTGCGCACATCGGCGGTGGCTGGGAGTGGGCGCTTCTGGCGGGCATCGCAGGCGTAGGGTATGGAGTGGCTTATCGACTGGGCGGCCTGCCCGCCGCCGTGCTCACCCACTTTGGTGTGAATCTGCTGCATTTCAGCCTGTTCACCTATCCGATGTTCGACCGGTAAGCGCGTTTCAGGACCTCGAAACATGAAGCAGTTCACAAAAGCTTCATTTTTCTCCCTCCAGGCCGATAACCGCTCACAGCCTTCCTGGATCGAATAGCTCATGCGAAATAACCAGCCCATCACTCAACGCGAACGGACCTTCCCGGCGCAGCAGCGGTTGATCTCCACCACCGATGCGCGCGGCGTCATCACCTATTGCAACGACGCCTTCATTGAAATCAGCGGTTTTTCCGAAGATGAACTAATCAAATCGCCCCACAACACCGTCCGCCATCCGGACGTGCCGGCGGCGGTCTTCGAGCACATGTGGACCACGCTCAAGCAGGGCCTGCCGTGGATGGGGATCGTCAAGAACCGCTGCAAGAACGGCGACCACTATTGGGTCAACGCCTACGTCACGCCGGTCTTCGAGAACAAACAGGTCGTGGGCTTCGAGTCCGTGCGCATCAAGCCGACAGCTGAACAGGTGCGTCGCGCCGAAGCCCTCTACAAACGCCTGAACAGCGGCAAGAGCGCTGTGCCAGGCCGTGACAAATGGCTGCCGATATTGCAGGACTGGCTGCCGTTCATCCTGGTCAGCCAGTTGAGCTTTCTGATTGGCGTCTGGCTGAATTCCCATTGGGGTTTCGTGCTCGCCGCCGCGCTGTCGGTGCCGCTGGGCCTGCTGGGCTTGAGCTGGCAGCAGCGTGGCCTCAAGCGCCTGATGCGTCTGGCCGAGCAAACCACGTCCGACCCGCTGATCGCGCAGATGTACACCGACAGCCGCGGCGCACAGGCGCGGCTGGAGATGTCGATTCTCAGCCAGGAAGCGCGTCTCAAGACCTGCCTCACCCGCCTGCAGGACACCGCCGAACACCTCAACGCTCAGGCGCGTCAGTCCGACAGCCTGGCGCAGGCCAGCTCCACCGGCCTGGAACGTCAGCGCGTCGAAACCGAACAGGTCGCCACCGCTGTCAACCAGATGGCCGCGACCACGCAAGAAGTCGCCAATCACGTGCAGCGCACCGCTGACGCCACGCAGCAGGCCAACGAGCTGACCCGTCGCGGCCGCGAGATCGCCAGCGACACACGCGAGGCGATTCAGCGCTTGTCCACCTCGGTGGGAGAAACCGGCCTGACGGTGACCCAGTTGGCGAAAGACAGCGACGAAATCGGCGGCGTTGTCGATGTCATCAAAGGCATCGCCGATCAGACCAACCTGCTGGCCCTCAACGCCGCCATCGAAGCCGCCCGCGCGGGCGAAATGGGTCGTGGCTTTGCCGTCGTCGCCGATGAAGTCCGCCAACTGGCCCAACGCACCACCGAATCCACCGGCCAGATCCACGCCCTCATCGCCAAGCTGCAACAGACGGCCACCAACGCGGTGCAGACCATGAACACAGGTCGTCGCCAGGCAGAAGAAGGCGTCCAGCAGGTCATGGAGGCCGACAAGGCGCTGGTGGGCATCAGCGACGCAGTGGCCAACATCACCGACATGACCACGCAGATCGCGGCCGCCACTGAAGAGCAAAGCTCGGTGGCAGAAGAGGTGAGCCGCAACATCAGCACCATCGCGCACCTGGCCGACCAGACCTCTGAGGAAGCACGTCGCTCTGCCACGCTCAGTGCGGAGCTGACCCACACAGCCAACACGCAATACTCACTGGTGGAGCGCTTTAACCGCTGAGTGATTGATGGGTTAGGCCAAGGCCCCAGCAGATCGTCTGCCGGGGCCTTTTTGTTTTAATTAGGATTTAAGTAGGACATTTCTGAAAATCGTTTGGGAGAGCAGTTTTTGGTTTGGCGCGGGAGGTTGGGTGTTGACAGGATTTGTAGAACTCTATTAGTTGATTATTGAAAGACGATAAATAGTTACCACCATGGGTGGGGTATTTTTTGATCTGGATAACTAATTCAATGGGCACTCTCTACGAATAGAGCGTAGCGGTGCGTCAAATGGAGATACACATGAAGTCTACAGGGCTAGTTGCACCTTCTATACCCGTGGCTGCTATCGATGGCCTCATACCGCTCGCTGATCTAACCCGGGATATTTCTGTGGTTGTGGAGACATGGACGTACTCGGATGAAGGAGATGTTTTTCAGCTAATGATTAACGGCATTATGGTTGGGCCGATTCAAACAATGCCCGTTCCGCTGCCGGCGCCAGGAACGCTCTTATCACTTACATTACCCATTGAACAACTGGAGAATGACGGATCCTACGAAGTCGCTTATACGGTCACAAACATGACAGGTGGCATTACCGTTGAATCGCCGTCGACCACAATTCGCGTCGACCGCACCAAACCCGGCGCTACCCTCCTCGCTCCCCTCATCTTCCCCACCGCCACCTTCGGCGATCAACTCATTGGCCTCCTCCCTGGCTATGCGGGCATGGCACCGGGCGATGTCATCCAGACATTACTCAACGGCGTTGCAGGCCCGGCCCATCAGGTCCAGGCGGAAGAGCTCACCCTCCGGTCCGTCGAAATCACTTTCAGCCGCGAACACCTGCAAGCCCTTGCAGCGGAAAACGTGTCCATCGAGTATTTCGTGACCGACCGCGCGGGCAATGTATCCATCACCAGCCTGCCGACGCTGGTTTCACTTAAATTGTAACCAGCGTTCAGGCTATTCAACTGAATACCAAAAGTAACCACCTCCACGCTTATGCGTGGAGGTTTTGTCAATAAATTCGCCCGGGAAAAATATTTTCAATTATTTTTTGGTGCTTTCATTCCACAAAACCTACATCTCCGTAGGAAGTGTCTGATGGACTATCAAATTTTTATAGACTACGCGCGATACATAGTTATTTAAATCACCCAAAAAAGCCGCGAAAACTGCCGCACTCACACATCAAGGACATATTCAACTGTGAAAGTTTTTCGAAGAAGCCATGCAATCCCATGCACTTCGCTTGTTTGACAGTAATATTTTTCGAATTGATCATAGGCATGTGCAGCGCCGCAGTCCTACAAGCATGCGCACAACACCCCATCCTGTAATCCTCGCACTAGCGATCTGATCAAGGAGTTCCAATGGAAGATGAAACGGATATCCAGCCGCCACCCCACTCACACCCGACCGAGTCAGATAACAATAAAAAGCCAACAGTGCCAAACCCGAAAAATACCCGCAGGACCAAACGAAAATCACCCGGCAAGAGTTCAATCCCGCTCTACGAAGATCTGCAAGCAGTGCCGCCCGTGGGCAAGAGTGCGGCTGAACAGGCGATGGTCTACGCCGGCCAGCTTCAGAACGCCCCGGGATTCCCATGGCATCACGAGATGAAGCACCCGCCTCCGCCGCCGGTATTCGAAGCGCCCTACATCACCGGTGCCGACCCCGAGGGCCCTACCGACGCCCAGCTGAACGTGGGCATCTACATCAACATCCCGCGCTCTCCGAAGCTTTGGTTCGGGGATCACCTGAAGCTGCGCTGGGGCCACAACACCTTCTACACCACCATCGGCAAGGTAGAGGGCCGAAAAGGCCCTCGCCTGGTTCAGTACCTCAACAATGAAACCCTGGCGGACTACGAAAGTGGACGTGTCGAGGTGCGCTACGAAGTGGTGCGGCGCGCCAAGCTCGTCGGCATTTCGGAAACGTTGACCGTCAACTTGCCCCGGCTGAGCAAGCGACGCGGCAAGGGCTCGACCCCGGGCCGTCCGCCGCGACGGCGCCGGATGCAGCCCAAACCGTAAACCCACGTAAAAAAGCCCCGACTGCATTGCTGCAGCCGGGGCTTCAAAACCGCGTTTCAATCAACTGACGCGAATGTCAGAACGCCAGGCGCACACCTACGTTCGCACCCCAAGGCTGCTCAACATGCTCACCCTTCATGTAATCGAAATCAACGTGTACCTGAAGTCGCTCGGACAACGACACCGACACACCTGCGCCCAGTTCAGCGCGAGAGCCAAAGAGGTCGTTGTCAAAACGCTGACCGTTCACGCTGACGTCATTACTGCGGGAAAACTCGTGGGCCAACGCCACCCGTGCGTAGGGCTTAACAACACCGCCGTCCTTCAGGGCGAAGCTGCGCCCCACGGTACTGCCGACCTTGCCCAGCACCGACTGAGTCTGGTTGGTCCTGGCCTGCATGCCGTTGTCCAGCGTGTAGCGGCTGCCATCGATCCAGACGCTGGACACCTGCGCGAACGGCTCGACGAAATACTCATCGCCCAGCTTTACATGCTTGCCGACTTCCAGCGAGCCGCCCAGCGCCTTGCTGCTGTAGTCGCCTTTGGCTTTGGTGCCATCGCTCATCGCCACCTTGGACTCGTTATGGAACTGGTTGAGTTTCAGCACGCCGTCCAGGTAATAGCCGCCCTCCGACAACCACGTGCCATACGCGCCGACGTAATAGCTGTCGACCTGACCCGAAGTGCCTCGGCCAATGTCCAGATCCGACTTGCTGTAACCGCCCATCAATCCGAGCAACAACTGACCGTTGCCAACCGGCACAGGCGCGTCAGCACCAAACGACAGACCCTGCTGCTTCTGGCTGTAGTCAACGCCGGAATCCAGCGACGCATTGAAGCGACTGCCATAGGTACGCATCCAGCCGCCGCCCTGCTCCTGACCCCGCACTTCCCCCATACGACTGCGCAACGTCGTCAACTCGCTGTTCCACACCGTTGGTGCCGTGTTGAACAACGCCAGCGCACTTTTGGTGGAAGGACTGATCTCCTTGCCGGACCCGACGATGAACCAGTCCGTCCCCTGGCGCTCAAGCGCGTAGGAATACACCCCGAGATCCGCCCGACCGCCCACCAGCCCGAACTCGGCATCCCCGCCTTCGGTGTGAACCACCCGAAGCGGGTCGAACTCGGCGGGGACGGCTTCGGTGCCGGTGTTTTGAATACGCAGACGATGCCTGCCCGAGGCTTCCCCGTTCACGCTGAGCAAATCGCCGGTGCCGTCGTCCAGGTTGATACGCATATCGAAAAGCCCGGAGCCGGACAGCTTGCCCAGCGAAAGCGAATGAAAGCCGTCTCCGGTGAAGCCAACGCTGCCGCCGTCCAAAACCATCGAGCCGATTTCGGTCTGCCTACTCATGAACCATTTCGAGTCGATACCAATGGTCATTAAATTAACCCCAAATACGTTGCCTGTAAGGATTGATCCATTGGTAAGCCCGACATCCAACAAGCTGTCCGGATCAGAATGCAAATCACCAATCAGCTCGCTTTTGTCGGATCTAAAAGACACATGGCCGCCCTTGACAACCTCTAAGATACGACCGTTACCTGCGATTATGGTGGCACCATTTTTAATCTGTATGTCGGTGAAAGCATCATCACCTAAAACATTCTCAACTTTTATGGCAGCTCCCTCGATTGACCTCAAGGCTGCATGTTCAATGATGAGGCTGCCGGTATTGAAAGTTTTGGTTTGTCCAGCGACTCTTCCGGACGAAAGATACGCGCCGTTCTGGAGTCCCACCACGTCACTTTCCTCAGCTATATTCAGCGTACCTCCGAATACTCCGACCCCCCACCCGTACCCTGACGCGTCGGACTTCAATGCGGTGACTGATGAATTCGATATATTAACGGTGCTAAGCGCCACCGAACTAACGGCAAGGCCGCCGCCCTCTATCAAGCTACCAGTGATATTACCGACGCCGCCCTCTTGGACGACGACCGCAACATTCGAATCCCCATGAACAACTGAACCTACAACGTCCAGCCATTTACCAGCAACGATACCCTGTCTCACGAAGCTGCCATCGTGGATGGCAATGGTCCCACCGTATGCTGTGACTCTGTCAACGGTTCCACCAGACACATCCAGCTTTCCGAATGCACCAATCGCATATGAGTCTGGCTGATCATCAGGCCCGAGATAAATGGAGTTGTTGCCGATGTCAATCCGCTCAAACTCTGACGCACCTGCCTGCACGCAGGTGAGAACACTAGCAATACTTAAACCTAAAGATGTCACAACTCGACGTTTAAAAAACTGTTTCAATGCACCCGCTCCTGTAATGAGCGGCGATCATAGGAGCATCACGAATCATCGCTAGATATTTAGTTGGACACAAGAAATAGTCTTCTTCCTATTCAACTGAGTTTTTTTCCTACAGACAAATCCCAGTTTGCCTGTAGGAAATTTCGCAAAATGTAGATTAGGTAATTTAAAAGAAATCTCGCCCTTGACGGCGCTCCAGAAAACCTATTGCTTCAACAGGACTGAAGTGGAGCAATACCTTTCAGGCACGAGAACCTGATCGCTAAAAAAACTTTGGTCAAGGTTCCATTTGCAATCCGAGAAACGAATAACGGTGACTAAAATGTGCAAAACCAGAACACGCTCTACGGCGAAAAGCCCTTATAAAATGCGAAAAGCCGAGCTTGAATTACCGATCCCTCACGTTCCTGTGGCGGACCCCATCGACGGACTTATTAAAACTGAAGATCTGAACGACGATGTGATTATCGAGATTACTATCTGGGAAGGCGCAAAGCCAAATGATTCTCTGCACCTGACCCTCAACGGTTTTAGAGTCGGAAAGCCATACACACTTGATAACCCTATTGAGGGCGCAATCATCGAGCTCGCTATACCTGTGGACACCGAATTGACAACAGATGGCGTCTACGAACTGCGGTATGTAACCAGCTCGTTTCCTGGTGGTAATACGGCGGAATCTCCTGTGGTGGACATCAAAATCGACAGAACCGCACCTGGGGCACACCAGCTCGGATATATGGATTTTCCAGAAGAGGCGAAGGACGGCCTCACCGCGGCAGAACTCGGGGCCATGGGCGACACGCTGACAGGTCGCATCTACGGATATACCGGCTTAACCGGGGGCGACACTATTTTTACTTACTGGGGAAGTATCCCGGGCCCCGAAATTGTCCTCACCGGCAACGAGAATGGTGATAAGCCTATCGAAGTACCTTTTGACAAAGATTTTTTGTTGTCACTCGGAAACAATCCTGGGGCGACGTACTACAAGATTAAAGACCGAGCTGGTAACCTCTCGGCCCCGTCTAGAGAAGTAACCATCCCTTTATTTCTCACCGAAGTCATCACTGATCTTTCGCCTCCAGTCGTTGAGAACTACGACGGTTTAATCGACTACGTAGACGCACTTTCGAATGTGAAGGTGGGTATTCCATCCACCACTATCCTGCAAGATGGGGACGAGATACTTCTACGATGGGGCGCAATTCCGATTGGGCCGTACCCGGTAGACGAAGAAGATTTGAGCGAAGAGTTCGTTCTCATATTCGATGTTGCGTACGCGACCATCGCGCAGGCGGGTGATGGAGTACGTCAGTTGCGTTACGACGTCCTGCGCGACGGGCATCTGGTAGGAGTTTCGGAAACAGTCGATGTAAATGTCAAAATCGAATTGCCTGTACCTGGCCCTCTAGAAAAACCCACCATCAAGGGTGGTAGTAGCACTCCGAGTGCTGAGGACAATGTCATTGACGAAAATGATTTCGAACTTGATGCTACCGTTATTCTCGGCTGGAACGAAAACTTCAACGCCGGCGATAACATTCAAATCTACTGGAGTGGACAAGAGGTTTTAATTCCTCCATACATTATTACCAATTCCGACACTGCTGCAGGACGCCCCCTGCTGCTAACCATTCCAAACTCGGCATTCAAACCTATTGGGACCGGAACCGACATTCGCGTCTACTACACGGTTTCACAAACGGACAATCCTAACCAATCAATTTCTGAAGAACGCGGAATTATCGTGCGATCCAAAGATGAGCTTCCGGGTGGATCTGATGGTTTGGATGCTCCTCAATTTGAGCAACTGAATTCTAATGGAGCCATCAATAGAGAGAATTCTGTAAATGGCGCCCCGGTGTACATCAAGCCATTTCTGAACATCAGCAGAGGGCAAACAATCGTTTTCACATATGAGGCGTACAGCGATCTGGTATCGGATGAGCTCAGTTTCGCATGGACTCATACGTCCGCGCCCCTTACTTCTGAGCAGGTCATAGATGGCTACAGATTCTCCGTCCCCCGCAGCGAACTTATGCGCCACTGCTACGGCCATGCGGAAGCAACTTACCAAGTAATCAGTGACAAAGGTACTGGCAACTCAAAAAGGGCGAGCGCTTACGTCGACCTTCGTGTTGCTGGTGTTTGTACCGCTTAATACATCGGCGGGCCATTGGCCCGCCATCTTTTAGAAGGGAATATCGTACATGCAGATTAACAAGAGCTTCACATTACCAAACCCGACAATTTTGAGCTTTGACCATGCCGGAGTCGGTGATGTCGATGTGGCAGACCCCGCGAAATCATTGGAGGTACTTGTAGGCCCTTTGAAGCTTAGCCCGAAGGACCAGATCGAGCTTTACTGGGGAGCTAACGAAGCCCCCGTATCGTCTTATACACATACATCGGATTCAGCCATTAGTGACGGGATATTTACGCTGCTCGTTGACACCCATTGGATTAAGCCGGGCCTGACTGACGTTAAGTACATCTATACTCCGTTTCCCTCGGCAATCCCTGAGCAGTCCAATGTCATACAAGTATTGGTCAAGCTTGATATTCCGGGAGGCAAGGACCCAAACCCGGCTACGCCGTACGAAAACGAAACTCTGGGAACGCCTACGATCTCCCCACCCGGCATCATCACCTCACCGGAAGGCGTCTCAGTAGAAATCGCCCCTTACGTGAACATGGCTGTCGGCGATGACATCAAGCTTTCATGGCATGGGCAGTTCGTTCGAATGGTCATCACGAGTGAGGCTGAGATCGGTAAGCCCGTCATCATTCAAGTGCCCAAAGGCGCCATCGAATTCGCGGGCAGTTCGGACATGATTGAAGTCCGCTACGAAATCCGCGACGTGGTGAACAACTGGTCGCGCTGGTCACTGCCAACGTATGCGCAGGTGGAAATCGGCCGGGATACGTTGCCTGCACCGGTCGCACCGCAGGCGCCTGACATGGAACTTGATCTTGAAAAGCTGGATGGCGCGCCGGTCCAGATCCTGGTGCTGTCCAACCCCCAGATTGCCAAGGACGATGAGGTCATGTTGTCCGTCGAACGTGAAACGGGTGCTGGCATACCTCTGGACACCTATCGAACGACGAAAGTGGTTCAGAACCCGTTCGGGTTCTTGGACTTTTCGATTCCAAACGATCTTTTCCAACCGATCAGCCAAGGCCGCGCCCGCATCAAATACCGGGTAATGAAAACCACCGGCCAAGCGTTGCTATCGAAAAATCTGCCGTTGAAAATCATCGGGAAGATGATGGAACTGGATCCGCCACGAATCCCCTTGGCCGAGCAAAACGAAGGGGTACTGGATCCGACTGCTCATAACGTGTTGGTCGAGGTACCCCCTTACTACTTCATGCTTCCTGGCCACGACGTCAATCTGGTGTGGATGGGTAAGACGGCGGCCGGCGCGAATGTCATGCATGAGGAGCGTAAGAATCTCAGCCATGGTGACATCGGCAACACGTTGCAGTACGCGATTCCCGACATGAAGGTCAGCGCATTGGCGGGCGGTTCATTGGAGGTTTACTACACCGTTACGTCATTCGAGAGGGAGTTTTTCAAGTCTCCCGTACTGAATGTGCTGGTGGGCGATGACACTGGGGTTTCATTTCCAGCGCCCTCAATTGACGAGCTGGACAGCAGTGGCGTGCTGGACCCGGCGAACATTGCCCTTGAAGCCACGGTACGCATCGCACGGTATCCGGGCATGGCAGTGGATGACCAGGTCACCCTGCATTGGGACGGCCAAGGATCCAGCGGCAGTTACAGTGATTTCACCGTAATTAACAGCGGTACCGTCAGCAGAGAGGTGATTTTCAGGGTCAACAAGCGCTTCGTAGAGGCAAATACAAACAGCGAAGTGACCGCTTGGTACGAAGTCGATCGAGGAACGCAGAAGTTCGTCTCCGCGCAACTGCGATTCCGTGTGGGTAGCATGGTGTACGCGCCGTTGCCCAATCCCACTGTCAAAGAAGCCAAGGGCGACACGCTCGATCCGGCTGATGCACCTGACGGCGCGACAGTCTTAATAGCTTCCGACGCGAATCTGGCTAATGGAGATATCGTTGAAACGCGCTGGAGCGGCCCGAAAGGGAGCGGGACAAAGAACAACGTCATCACCGCCGAGGAGGCATTTCGCGAGCTATCGGTCGTGTTTGCTAGCCAATTGGTGAGTGCAAACGATGGCCAAACGGTCAACGTCTCATACACCGTGCAACGCGCTGCTGGGGTGCAACACTCCGACATCGTGAGCCTGCAAATCATGAGTTCAGTGCTCGAGTTGCCGGCACCTGCCATGGACTCAGTAGGCGCTGACGGAATTTTGCGCCCCACATTGATTCCGGAATCTGGCGCAACTGTTCGCGTCAGTTACCGCAACATGGCGCCTGAGGATCATGTCACCGCTCGCTGGTCTAGCGTCTCGACATTTGATACCGCCACGCAAACTGTTGGAGACCAACAAGCTCTCGTTTTCAACGTGCCTAAATCACAGATCTCTGCAGCTGAAGGCCGTACGGCAATACTGAGCTACGAAGTCATTCGAAACGGCGTACCTCGCCGTTCTGAAGAACTGTCGCTAAGTGTTATCAAAGGTCTGGAATTCGACACATCTCCAGCCACCCTGGACGGAAAGATTTATCTGCTTCCGGCACATCCCGAACTGCTTCCGGTTTTCCCGACCGGAACTACGATCAAGCGGGTAGCAGCTGGCGGCAAACCACCTTATACCTACTCGTCGAGCATGCCGAATGTGGCACATGTTGACGCAACGGGCCTGGTCTCGGTACGCAGCAGAGGCGGCGCAATCATTACGGCGACTGATGCATCTGGAGAGAGAAAAAGCTTTACCGTCTCGGTCACCGGCGTCATCGAATGCCACGGTGTGGGCTCTGGCAATTACACCCAGATGTCCAACGCCGCCAACCGCATCGGCGGGCGTATCCCGAGCATCCACCAGCTGATCGAGATCTATAACGCCTACGGCAACCGCTGGCCGATGGGCAACGCCAATTACTGGTCCTCGACCGTCGCCAAGAACGTGTTGGGCGCGAAGTGGTACTACGTGAAGAACCTCAACACCGGCAAGGATTACAAACTGCTGCACATCAATTCCAGCCTGGGCGTCGCGATTCGCTGATCTGCCACTGTCGTTAGCGATGCAAGCCTCAGACGTGTAAGCAGCACCCCCTTTCAAAGACGTCGTCGTCACCCGACGGCGTCTTATAAATGCGCATCGCACTCCAAACCACTCCTAAAACCCATTCACGGACACCTCAGAAAAATGCCCGCAAAACCTCCTCTCCAACGCCCGCAGGCGCCGGCGGCCCTGGGCACGTTCAGCGCCACCGTCAACGGCCACCCGTTCATCACCCACAGCCTGAGCGCCATGGCGTGCCTGCGCCCGGGCCGGTCAGATCCGCTCACGTGCCGAATCTGGAAGATCCTCGCCACCGGCACGGTTCGCCGGCACCGCACCATGATCGGCCTGTTCATCGACGAAACGGTGCAGCCCGGCAGCTACAACCTGCTGCGCAACGAACAGATCACGGTCATCTATCACCTCACCCCCACGCGGATGGCGAAGATCTATCATTCCCGCGACTTGCAGCAAGGCAACCTGACGCTGCTCGGCTGCGATGCAGCCGCCGGAGCGCTGCACGGCAACTTCGAGTTTGCCGTCCCGACCAAGAACTTCCACGTAACCGAAGGCCTGTTCGACCTGGTCTGTGACCCAAACGCCGAGGAGCACCCCGCTATCCGATCAGCCGGCGCGCCATAAGCTCGGCGATTTCCTGCATGCACGCCTCGACACTGAGGCCCGATGATTTCAACGGTTTGAGGTCGTGGTTGGCCGTCGGCACCCAGTGCACGTCGATGCTCTTCGACAACTCGTACCCTTCAACCGCCTCCCGATTGCCCAACGCATCGCGTTCGCCTTGAACAATCAGCGTCGGCGTCCGCAGTTCCGCCAGGTGCGCGACCCGCGGCTTCTCGGGTTTACCCGCCGCGTAAAACGGATAGCCCAGACAGAACAACCCATCGACTTCCACGTCGTCAGCAATGACGCTGGCCATGCGTCCGCCCATGGATTTGCCACCGATCGCCACTCGCCCGCTCACACCCGCACGCACCGCGGTGTACACCCCATGCCAGCACTCCAGCAACTTCGGTTGGGGGTTGGGAGGCCGTCTGCGCCCGTCGATTCGGCGCTGCGCCATGTAAGGGAATTCAAAGCGCAGCACGCCAATCCCCAGGGTCGCCAGACGGTTGGCGAAGTCGTTCATGAAGTCGCTGTCCATCGGAGCACCCGCGCCGTGGGCGAGAATCAGCGTCGAGGGCGCGTCCGCCGCAGGGCCGGTGGGCGCGTTCCAGATCCAGCCCTGTTCTTGCGCCAAGTGCGCGCAGTGATCGGCCGTTCGCTTCGCCGCGTGTTGTTTGCTCATGCAGGTCTCTTTTACAAAACATCGATCACCCGCCGACTAAGGCGGGCACCACGGCCGCCATTATGCAGCAACGTCGGAGTGTCATGACCCTGCACAATCGCTTGCCCTGTCCCGACAGCAAAGGTTCAGCTCCCAAGCGTTAGTCTGGTGCGGCACTTCGGCAACGAGCACCGAACCCTGAGCGCCCCAACCTGCACACAACCGGGCGGTTTCATCGACGGAATATGCTTTTTGTCCGCTCCGGACGATCACCCGTGACGATCGCCGGCCTTTCTGCCAGCTCGGGCCAAATATTTTTGGGCAGATTAAAGTGCCAATGTCAGCGGCTTTTTGTATACAACTTTGTTGTAGAAACGCTCTCTCGACGCACAGGAACGGCAGGCAGAGAACCGTTTCAGCTATCTCCGGAAATGGTTGATCGCCGCGTCCTGCCAAGGACGCGGCAACTTCATGCCACGCGCGGCCAAGTGTCGCAGGTGCTGCGCCAAAGCCTTCCCTCCGCGATCATTCGCGTCTAAGCTGTGTCCGCACAGTGGACCGGCGACAGCTAGCCACAGGCCCAGCAACAAGATTGTGCCCGGCAACGCACCCCTCTTGCAGACAAGCAGCCCCAGCGCTGTTTTCACCCGCAGGGTTGTATCCAATCCCTCCCACTCACGCGCGCGATCCTGCTCGACCTGTCTTCCTTCCCCCAGGCCACTCAGCCAGAACCCGCTCACGCTTCGGCGACCGAGCCTCTGCGTGCACCGCGTCTATCGCCTTCCTCGATCCCCTCACGCCACTGCGTGACGGGTACGCGCGAACGAAGGCGCGGCTGTGACCACACTAATAAAATACACACCGTGGAACCTGACATGAGCACAGCACCCAGCCCGACTGCTTATAACTACAAAGTCGTCCGCCAGTTCGCCATCATGACGGTGGTCTGGGGCATCATCGGCATGGGCCTGGGCGTCTTCATCGCCTGCCAGCTCGTGTGGCCTGACCTGAATTTCGGTTTACCGTGGACGACATTCGGTCGCCTGCGCCCCCTGCACACCAACCTGGTGATTTTCGCGTTCGGCGGCTGCGCGCTGTTTGGCACCTCTTATTACGTGGTCCAGCGCACCTGCCAGACCCGGCTGATTTCCGACGGCCTGGCGGCCTTTCATTTCTGGGGCTGGCAGGCGGTGATCATCGGCGCCATCGTCAGCCTGCCGATGGGCTACACCACCACCAAGGAATACGCCGAGCTCGAATGGCCGATCGCGATCCTGCTGACGATTGTCTGGATCGCCTACGGCGCGGTGTTCTTCGGCACCATCGTCAAGCGCAAGACCAAACACATTTATGTCGCGAACTGGTTCTACGGTGCATTCATCGTGGTCACGGCGATGCTGCACATCGTCAACCACATCTCGCTGCCGGTGAGCCTGTTCAAGTCGTACTCGGCCTATGCCGGCGCCACCGACGCGATGATCCAGTGGTGGTACGGGCACAACGCCGTGGGCTTTTTCCTCACCACCGGCTTTCTCGGGATGATGTATTACTTCGTGCCGAAACAGGCCGAACGCCCGATCTATTCCTATCGGCTGTCCATCGTGCATTTCTGGGCGCTGATCACCCTTTACATCTGGGCCGGCCCGCACCATTTACACTACACCGCCCTGCCCGACTGGGCGCAATCGCTGGGGATGGTGATGTCGATCATCCTGCTGGTGCCGAGCTGGGGCGGCATGATCAACGGCATGATGACCCTGTCGGGCGCGTGGCATAAGTTGCGCACCGACCCGATTCTGCGCTTCCTCGTGCTGTCGCTGGCGTTCTACGGGATGTCGACGTTCGAGGGGCCGATGATGGCGATCAAGACCGTCAATGCGCTTTCTCACTACACCGACTGGACCATCGGCCACGTGCACTCCGGCGCGCTGGGATGGGTGGCGATGATCACCATCGGCGCCGTCTACCACATGATCCCGAAACTCTACGGCCGCCCGCAGATGCACAGCATCGCGCTGATCAACACGCACTTCTGGCTCGCCACTGTCGGCACCGTCCTCTACATCGCCGCGATGTGGGTCAACGGCATCACCCAAGGGTTGATGTGGCGGGCGATCAACGACGACGGCACCCTCACCTACTCGTTCGTCGAGGCCCTGCAGGCCAGTCATCCGGGCTACATGGTCCGCGCGTTGGGCGGCGCAATTTTCGCCAGCGGCATGCTGTTCATGGCCTACAACGTGTTCCGCACCATTCGCGCAGCCAATACGGAAGAAGCCGACGCCGCCGCGCAGATCGCCGTTGTGGGGGCCCACTGATGATCAAGCACGAAGCACTGGAAAAGAACATCGGCCTGTTGTCGATCTTCATGGTCATCGCCGTGGCGATCGGAGGGCTGACGCAGATCGTTCCGCTGTTCTTTCAGGACGTCACCACCCAGCCCGTCGAAGGCATGAAGCCGCGCCCGGCGCTGGAGCTCGAAGGCCGCGACGTTTATATCGCCAACGGCTGCGTCGGCTGCCATTCGCAGATGATCCGGCCGTTCCGCGCCGAAACCGAACGCTACGGGCATTACTCGGTGGCCGGTGAAAGCGTCTGGGATCACCCCTTTCTCTGGGGTTCCAAACGCACCGGCCCGGACCTGGCCCGGGTCGGGGGTCGCTACCCGGATGACTGGCACCGCGTCCATTTGAACAATCCACGGGACCTGGTGCCGGAATCGATCATGCCGGCCTACCCCTTCCTGGCGGACACCAAGCTCGACGGCACGCTGACCGGCAAAAAGATGGAAGTGCTGCGCAGCCTGGGCGTGCCCTACACCGATGCCGACATCGCCGGCGCGAGCGACGCGGTGAAGGGCAAGACTGAAATGGACGCGCTGGTGGCCTACCTTCAGGGCCTGGGCACCCTCATCAAGAGCAAACGGTGATCGCCATGGACATGGGAACGATTCGAGGCCTGGGCACCGTTGTGGTGATGGTGGCCTTTATTGGACTGGCGTCATGGGTGTACAGCCCGCGGCGCAAGGCGGAATTCGACGATGCAACGCTGCTGCCGTTTGCCGATGACCCCGAGGCGATTGCGCAGGTAAGGCGAGCGCAAGAGCAGACCAAAGCAGAAGCACATACCCCGGGGAGCCCGAAACCATGAGCACCTTCTGGAGCATCTACGTCACGGTGCTGACCCTGGGCACGATCTTCGCGATGGGCTGGCTGCTGCTCGCCACACGCAAGGGCCAGCGCGCCGACACCACCGATGAAACCGTCGGCCATTCTTTCGATGGCATCGAGGAATACGACAACCCGCTGCCCAAGTGGTGGTTCTGGTTGTTCATCGGCACGATCATTTTCGCCCTGGGTTATCTGGTGCTTTACCCGGGCCTGGGAAACTGGACCGGCCTGCTGCCGGGTTACGACTACGCCGACAACGACAAGAAAATCCAGTTTTCCGACGGCACCACGGGCTGGACCGGCGTGCACGAATGGGAAAAGGAGATGGCGCAGTCCGAGGCGCGTTTCGGGCCGATCTTCGCCAAGTTTGCGGCGATGCCCATCGAGGAAGTGGCCAAAGATCCGCAAGCGCTGAAGATGGGCGGTCGGCTGTTCGCGTCCAATTGCTCGGTCTGCCACGGCTCCGACGCCAAGGGCGCTTACGGCTTCCCCAACCTGACCGACGCCGACTGGCGATGGGGCGGCGATGCGCAGAGCATCAAAACCACCATCATGAACGGCCGTCATGCGGTCATGCCGGCGTGGGGTGCGGTGATTGGCGATCAAGGCGTGCGCGACGTGTCAGCTTACGTGCTGACCCAGCTGTATAGCCGCACCCTGCCCGCCGACGCGAACGCCGATCCGGTGGCGGGCCAGAAAATCTACGCCACCACTTGCGTCGCCTGCCACGGGCCGGAGGGAAAAGGCGTTGCCGCACTGGGCGCGCCGGACCTGACCCACCCCGGCGCGTTCATCTACGGTTCCAGCTTTGCCCAGCTGCAACAGACCCTCCAGTACGGCCGCCAGGGCCAGATGCCGGCCCAGGCATTGCTGCAAGGCAACGACCGGGTGCACCTGTTGGCGGCGTACGTTTACAGTCTGTCCCATGGCGAAGCACCGGCGGAAAAGCAGCAATGAAGGATATCGCCGTCGCACACGCTGATGGTTCGGCCCCAAGGGCCTAGGACGCTGCCATGAAAAATCAGATTCCGCTGCACAACGTCACGCCGCCGCCGGATAACGACGGCGACACGGTTGACCTGTATGCCTCGCGGGAGAAGATCTATACCCGCGCGTTCACCGGGGTGTTCCGCAATCTGCGCATGGGTGGCGGCGCCGTGCTGTTCCTGCTGTATTTCGGCACGGTCTGGCTTAACTGGGGCGCGCATCAGGCGGTGTGGTGGAACCTGCCGGAGCGCAAGTTCTACATCTTCGGCGCGACGTTCTGGCCACAGGATTTCATCCTGCTGTCGGGCATCCTGATCGTCAGCGCATTCGGCCTGTTCTTCATTACCGTGTTCGCCGGGCGCGTCTGGTGCGGTTACACCTGCCCGCAAAGCGTGTGGACCTGGGTGTTCATGTGGTGTGAAAAGGTCACCGAAGGCGACCGCCATCAGCGCATCAAACTCGACAAGGCGCCCATGGACGCCAACAAATTCGCCCGCAAGGCTGCCAAGCACAGTCTCTGGCTGTTGATCGGCCTGGTCACCGGCCTGACCTTCGTCGGCTACTTCTCGCCCATCCGCGAACTGCGGGTGGATTTCTTCACCGGCCAGGCCGATGGCTGGGCGTATTTCTGGATCGGCTTCTTCACCCTCGCCACCTACGTCAACGCCGGCTGGCTGCGCGAACAGGTGTGCATTTATATGTGTCCCTACGCGCGCTTTCAGAGCGTGATGTTCGACAAGGACACCCTGATCGTTTCCTACGACCCACGACGTGGCGAGCCACGGGGTACGCGCAAAAAGGAAACGGATTACAAGGCTGAAGGCCTCGGCGATTGCATCGATTGCACGATGTGCGTGCAGGTCTGCCCGACCGGCATCGACATCCGCGACGGCTTGCAGATCGAATGCATCGGTTGCGCGGCGTGCATCGACGCCTGCGACGCGATCATGGACAAGATGGACTACCCGCGCGGCCTGATCAGCTACACCACCGAACACAACCTTTCCGGGCAGGTGACCCATACACTGCGCCCCCGGTTGATCGGCTATGGTCTGGTGTTGCTGGTGATGATCGGCGGGCTCACTGGCGCGTTTCTCACGCGCTCGCTGGTGGGTTTCGACGTCAGCAAGGACCGCGTGCTGTACCGGGAAAACGCCGAGGGCCGGATCGAAAACGTTTACAGCCTGAAGGTGATGAACAAGGATCAGATCGACCACACGTACGTGCTCGACGCCACCGGGCTGCCGGACCTGAGGCTGCAAGGCCGGCGCGAGATCAAGGTGCCCGCTGGCGAAATCATCAGCCTGCCGGTGGAGCTGTCGGTCGCGCCGGAGCAACTGCCCTCGAGCAGCAATGAGGTCAGTTTCATCCTCAGGGAAATCAAGAACAGCGACATTGAGCACAGCGACACTAAAGTCCACGCCAAGAGCCGCTTCATCGGCCCGCCCATTCGCTGAGAGATGTCGGAAATGACCGCAGTCACCGCAGCAAGTCCCTGGCACCGGCATTTATGGCCGTGGATCATCATTGCCATTCTGACCTGCTCGGTGGCATTGACCCTGGCCATGGTCACCATCGCCGTCACCCACCCGGACAACCTCGTTACTGACAACTATTACGAGGCCGGGAAAGGCATCAACCGCTCCCTCGACCGCGAGTTGCTGGGTCAGTCCCTCAACCTGCAAGCCCGCGTGGGCCTCGACGAGCTGACCGGTGAAGTGGATGTGCAACTGAGCGGCGCCAGTCAGCCGGAAACCCTGGTGCTGAACCTGATCTCCCCGACCCAGCCGGACAAGGACCGCAAAGTGGTGATGGCGCGCACGCCTTCGCAGCCAGGGCGTTACGTCGGGCAGCTGGGCGACAGGGTCGACGGCCGGCGCTTCGTCGAATTGCTGGGCGTGGAAAACGGCCAGACCTGGCGCCTGTTCGAGGAAGAACGGATCGTATCCGGGCAGCCACTGACCCTGGGCGACGAGCCGATTCAGGGCGCGGACCGGCATTGACGTGAAAGCCACTCAAACGAAAACCCTGCAGTTTTGCTACCACTGTGCGTTGCCCGTCCCGGCGGACGGGCGCTTCGTGGCTTCGGTGCTGGGTGAGGCGCGGGAATTCTGCTGCCCCGGTTGTCAGGCCGTGGCCGACGCCATCGTCGCCGGCGGCCTGGAGGGCTATTACCTGCATCGCAGCGAAGCGTCGGTCAATCCTCAGGTATTACCGACGCCTTTGGCCGACGAACAGGCCCTCGTTGATCGGCCCGACGTCCAGGCGCCCTTTGTCCGCCATGACACCTCCGCTGGCGATGTTGCCGGCGATGTGGCTGAAACGACGCTGATGATCGAGGGCATCACCTGCGCGGCCTGCGGCTGGCTGATCGAGCGGCATCTGCGCACGCTGCCCGCTGTGGTCGAGGCGCGGCTGAACCTGTCCAGTCATCGCCTGCACCTGCGCTGGCACGACCAGCCATTGCCCTTGAGCGAGGTGCTGTCCGAGCTGCGCAGCATCGGTTACGCCGGCCACCCTTATCAGGCGGATAAAGCGGCCGAGCATCTGGCCCGGGAAAACCGTCGCAGCCTGCGTCAACTGGGCGTCGCCGGGCTCCTATGGTTTCAGGCGATGATGGCAACCATGGCGACTTGGCCGGAATTCAACATCGACCTCAGCCCCGAGATGCACACGATCCTGCGCTGGGTGGCGATGTTTCTGACGACGCCCATCGTGTTTTACAGCTGTGCGCCGTTCTTCAAAGGGGCGCTTCGCGACCTGCGCGCGCGCCATCTGACCATGGACGTTTCGGTGTCCCTGGCCATTGGCGCGGCGTATCTGGCGGGCCTCTGGACGGCGGTCACCGGCGTTGGCGAATTGTATTTCGACGCCGTCGGCATGTTCGCGCTGTTCCTGCTCACCGGCCGTTACCTTGAGCGTCGCGCCCGGGAACGCACCCACTTAGCGACGGCGCAACTGGTCAATCTCCTGCCCGCTTCGTGCCTGCGCCTGAGCTCGGACGGTCAGACCGAGCGCGTCCTGACTGATCAACTGCGTCTGCACGATCACGTGCTGGTGCACCCCGGCGCGCTGTTGCCGGCGGACGGCCGAATCATCGCGGGTCGGTCGAGCGTCGACGAATCGCTGCTCACCGGCGAGTACCTGCCGCAGCCCCGTCAGGTGGGCGACGCCGTCACCGCCGGCACCGCCAATATGGAAAGCGTGCTGACGGTGGAAGTGCTCGCCCTCGGCGCTGACACGCGTCTCTCTGCCGTCGTCCGACTGCTGGAACGCGCACAATCGGAGAAACCGCCCCTAGCGCAAATGGCAGATCGCGCGGCGCAGTGGTTTTTGCTGATTTCGCTGGTGCTGGCGGCGTGTGTCGGCGTGGTCTGGTGGCAGCTCGATGCCGGTCGCGCGTTCTGGATTGTGCTGGCGATGCTCGTCGCCACCTGCCCGTGCGCCTTGTCGCTGGCGACGCCGACTGCGCTGACCGCCGCCACCGGCACGCTGCACAGACTCGGATTGTTGCTCACCCGTGGCCATGTGCTGGAGGGGCTGAACCGGATCGACACGGTGATCTTCGACAAGACCGGCACGCTGACCGAAGGGCGCCTGACGTTAAGGGCAATTCGCAGCCTTGGCGCGCTGAGCAGTGACGACTGTTTGAGCCTGGCGGCGGCGCTGGAAAGCCGTTCCGAACACCCCATTGCTCGCGCATTCGGCAAGACGCCGCTGACCGCTGAAGGGGTGGTCGCTACGCCGGGGTTGGGGCTGGAAGGCGTCGTTAATGGGCGCCCGTTACGCATCGGTCAACCCGCGTTTGTCTGCGCCTTGAGCGGCGTCGCCGTTCCATCGATGCCGCATGAGCCCGGTCAGTGGTTGTTGCTGGGAGATGACACCCAAGCCCTCGCCTGGCTGGTGCTGGATGATCGGTTGCGGGACGACGCGGCGGCGCTGGTCGAGGCGTGCAAACAGCGCGGCTGGCAGACGTTGTTGTTGTCCGGCGACAGCTCGCCCATGGTGTCCAGCGTCGCGACTCAGTTGCAGATCGATGACGCCCGGGGCAGCCTACGGCCGGATGACAAGCTCGCTATTCTTCAACAGCTGCGCGCCGAGGGCCGGACCATTCTAGTGATCGGCGACGGGGTCAATGATGTGCCGGTGCTGGCGGCGGCCGACATCAGCATCGCCATGGGTTCGGCCACCGATCTGGCCAAGACCAGCGCCGATGCGGTGCTGCTGTCGAACCGGCTGCACGTGTTGGTGGATGCTTTTGCCCTTGCTCGGCGCACACGGCGGATCATTCTGGAAAACCTGGCGTGGGCGGGGCTGTATAACGGGCTGGTTCTGCCCTTCGCGGCGCTGGGCTGGGTGACGCCGTTGTGGGCGGCGGCGGGGATGTCGGTGAGTTCGCTGGTGGTGGTGTTGAACGCGTTGCGTCTGACGCGGATGAAGCTGCTTTCTGCAGAATCCATAGCTGCCCATCAGGCGGTGACCCCATGAACACACGAACCTATCCGGAGGCCCGATGCCTGCGCTCTACATCATGATTCCGGTGGCGCTGCTGATTGTGGCGGTGGCGATTTACGTGTTTTTCTGGGCGGTGGACAGCGGTCAGTACGACGACCTGGACGGCCCGGCCCACAGCATTCTGTTCGAAGATCAGGATCCGGGGCACAAGGCCGGGGTGGATGAGGCTTCGGGGAAAGGCAAAGCGGACCATGAGGGGGATCTGACCCAGTGAGTCAGTTGGTTTATGCAGCGCGTTTGAGTAAGCCATCGCGAGCAAGCTCACTCCTACACTGGAATGCGATCCCCTGCAGGCGCGCGCTTGCCCGCGATGACGCCGGCACAAACAGCGCAGGACTTCCAGGTCTCACCGATGTCTGACCTCCTCCCCCAACTCCTCTCCGCCCTTGTCCTGGGCCTGCTCGGCGGTGGCCATTGCCTGGGCATGTGCGGCGGCCTGATGGGCGCGCTCACTTTTGCAATCCCTAAGGAGCAACGCGGACAACGCCTGCGCCTGCTGATGGCCTACAACGTCGGGCGTGTTTTCAGCTACGCCTGCGCGGGATTGCTGATCGGCATGCTCGGCTGGGCCGTCGCCAACAGCCCGGGGGCGATGCTGTTGCGGGTGATAGCGGGGTTGCTGATGATCACCATGGGCCTGTACCTGGCCGGATGGTGGAGCGGCCTGACCCGCATCGAAGGCCTGGGCCGTGGGGTCTGGCGCTACCTGCAACCGATGGCCCGCCGCCTGATGCCGGTGTCGACGATGCCCCGGGCTTTACTCCTTGGGGCGGTGTGGGGCTGGCTGCCGTGCGGGCTGGTTTACAGCACGCTGCTGTGGTCGGCGAGCCAGGGCAATGCGCTGCACAGCGCGTTGCTGATGCTCGCGTTCGGCGTCGGCACCTGGCCAGTGCTGCTCGCCACGGGCCTGGCCGCCGAGCGCATCACCGCCCTGCTCCGTCGGCGCAGCGTGCGCGTGGCGGGCGGGCTGCTGGTGATTCTGTTCGGCCTGTGGACACTCCCCGGCCCGCATCAACAGTGGCTGATGGGGCACACGCCTCACACGATGGGTCACGGAATGAATCAGGGAATGAACCCCACCATCAATCATGCAGGCATGGAGCACGAGTAATCGCTGCCCCCATCCATTGACCCAGATCAACGCCCTCACCTGAGCGCTCCCTACACTGCCCGCACCGCCATCCTTCTCGGGAATGCCCCCATGCTCGACGACCTCCGTTGGGATTCTGAACTCATCCGCCGCTACGATCTGGCGGGGCCGCGTTACACGTCCTACCCCACCGCCGTGCAATTTCATACGCAGGTTGGCGCCTTCGAACTGCTGCAGGCGCTGCGTGACAGTCGCAAGGCGTCACGGCCGTTGTCGCTGTACGTGCACATCCCGTTCTGCGCCAACATTTGCTACTACTGTGCCTGCAACAAAGTCATCACCAAGGACCGCGGTCGCGCCCAGGCCTATCTGCAACGCCTGGAGCGCGAGATCAGCCTGATCGCCGCCCATGTCGATGATCGTCAGGTGGTCGAGCAATTGCACTTCGGCGGTGGCACCCCGACCTTTCTCAGTCACCTCGAACTGCGCCAGCTCATGGCTTATCTGCGCCAGCACTTCACCCTGCTCGATGACCACTCCGGCGACTACGGCATCGAGATCGACCCCCGCGAGGCAGACTGGTCGACCATGGGCCTGTTGCGCGAGCTGGGCTTCAACCGCGTCAGCATCGGCGTGCAGGATCTTGATCCGCTGGTGCAGCGGGCGATCAACCGTTTGCAGAGCCTGGAAGAGACCCGCGCCATCGTCGAAGCGGCGCGCACCTTGCAGTTTCGCTCGGTGAACATCGACCTCATCTACGGCCTGCCGCTGCAGACGCCCGAAGGTTTTGCCCGCACCGTTGACCAGGTGATCGCCCTGCAGCCCGACCGGCTTGCGGTGTTCAATTACGCGCACCTGCCCGAGCGTTTCATGCCCCAGCGGCGCATCGACGCGGCGCAGTTGCCCAGCCCTGAGCAGAAGCTGGAGATGCTCCAGCGCACCATCGAGCAACTGACCCGTGCGGGCTACCGTTACATCGGTATGGACCATTTCGCCCTGCCCGATGACGACCTGGCCATCGCCCAGGAAGAAGGCACGTTGCAGCGCAATTTTCAGGGCTACTCCACCCATGGCCACTGCGACCTGATCGGCCTCGGCGTCTCGGCCCTCAGCCAGCTCGGCGAGCTGTATGCGCAAAACACCAGCGATCTCACCGAATACCAGACCCTGCTGGCCAGCGACCAACTGGCGACCAAACGCGGTCTGCGCTGCAACGAGGACGACCAACTGCGGCGCGCCATCATCGGGCAACTGATTTGCCATTTCCGCCTCGATTTCGCCCCCGTCGAGGAACAGTTTTCCATCCACTTTCGCGAATATTTCCGCGAGCAGTGGCCGCAATTGCTGACCATGGCCACGAATGGGCTGATTCATCTGGGCCCGACAGGTATCACCGTCACGCCGGCGGGACGACTGCTGGTGCGCTCGATCTGCATGGTGTTCGACGGGTATCTGGGCACGCAGAACCGTCAGCGCTATTCCCAGGTGATATAGGCCCAGGTGATACAGAAACGTTCCGCCTGGCGCGGAGGAATCATTTCTGGCCATGGAAGGCGCGTGGTAGTCGCAGGGTTGACCGCTGAGTTACCCTTACGACTTATGTGTGTTTCTGCAAAAGGAATTACCCGATGTCTGAGCCAGTCAAACTGCGCGCTCACACCCAGACCCACTGCAAGGATTGCAGCTTGGCCCCGTTGTGCCTTCCGCTTTCATTGAACATGGAAGACATGGATGCACTGGACGAAATCGTCAAACGCGGGCGCCCGCTGAAGAAGGGCGATTTCCTGTTTCGCCAGGGCGAGAGGTTCGACTCTGTCTACGCCGTGCGCTCCGGCGCGCTGAAGACCTTCAGCCTCAGCGACAGCGGCGAAGAACAACTCACCGGTTTTCACTTGCCCAGCGAACTGGTCGGGCTGTCCGGGATGGACGCCGAGGCCTACCCCGTCACGGCGCAGGCCCTGGAGACCACGTCGGTGTGCGAAATTCCCTTCGAACGGCTGGACGAATTGTCGGTGCAACTGCCGCAATTGCGTCGCCAGCTGATGCGGGTGATGAGCCGGGAAATCCGCGATGACCAACAGATGATGCTGCTGCTCTCGAAGAAAACCGCCGACGAGCGCATTGCCACTTTTCTGGTCAACCTTTCTGCCCGCTTCCGCGCCCGGGGGTTCTCCGCCAACCAGTTCCGCCTGAGCATGTCGCGCAACGAGATCGGCAACTACCTGGGCCTGGCGGTGGAAACCGTGTCCCGGGTGTTCACCCGCTTTCAGCAGAACGAGTTGATCGCCGCCGAGGGCAAGGAAATCCACATCCTCGACCCGATTCAGCTCTGCGCGCTGGCCGGAGGATCGCTGGAAAGCTGATGCATCATGGCCCGGGCGGGCTTAGACTGACGTCTTTTGAGTCATGTCCTGCCCGAGATCCTTATGATTTTCGACGAATTGAGCATCAAATCCCTCATCCGCCCCGTGGTGGACTTCCCCAAACCCGGCGTGATTTTTCGTGACATCACCCCTCTGTTCCAGTCACCCAAGGCCCTGCGCCTGGTCATCGACAGCTTCATCCAGCGTTACATCGATGCCGAGTTCACCCACGTCGGCGCCATGGACGCACGCGGGTTTCTCATCGGCTCGATCGTCGCCTACGAACTGAACAAACCGCTGGTGCTGTTTCGCAAGCAAGGGAAATTGCCGGCCGACGTGCTGGCCGAGGCCTATCAGACCGAGTACGGCGAAGCGCTGCTGGAAGTCCACGCCGACAGCCTGTGCGACGGTGATTCGGTGGTGATGTTCGATGACCTGATCGCCACCGGTGGCACCCTGGTCGCCGCCGCCAACCTGATCCGCCGCATGGGCGCCAAGGTTCACGAAGCCGCCGCGATCATCGACCTGCCTGAGCTGGGCGGCTCACAACGCCTGCGCGACATGGCAATCCCGACGTTCTGCCTGACCGAGTTTGCGTTGACGGATAAATAACGCCGCGACTACCTCGGGCGATCGGTTCTACTTGATCGTGCCCACGCTTTGCGTGGACATGCGTCCCGTGACGCTCCGCGTCACCTTGTACAGGGCTTGAGATGTCGGGCGGATGCCCCGGCGCCTTGGCGGCTAAAGCCATTCCCACTAAGTGCGCGGGGTGTCTGTAGGACCGGCTTCAGCCGGGAATGGGCCAGTGTGGGCACCCTGGATTCGGGGTGTGACACCTGCCGCCTTCCCGGCTAAAGCCGGTCCTACATCCGAGCTCGCTCCGACAGATATCCAGTAGCTTGAAGACCGGGGTTTTGACTACAACTGAATCGGCTTGCGCCCTGCGAACGAGTGGGCGAGCGTGCCGCCGTCGACCAGTTCCAGCTCGCCACCCAGCGGTACGCCGTGGGCGATCCGTGAAGTGATGAGGCCTTTGTTGGTGAGCAACTGGGCGATGTAATGCGCCGTCGCTTCGCCTTCAACCGTCGGGTTGGTGGCGAGGATGACTTCGGTGAACGAGGCCTGCTCTTCGATCCGCGCCACCAGCTGCGGGATGCCAATGGCCTCAGGCCCCAGACCGTCCAGCGGCGACAGATGCCCCTTGAGCACGAAGTAGCGCCCCCGGTAACCGGTCTGCTCCACCGCATACACGTCCATCGGACCCTCGACCACGCACAGCAACGTGTCGTCGCGCCGGACGTCCGAGCACTGCGGACAGAGTTCTTCTTCGGTGAGGGTGCGGCATTGTTTGCAGTGACCGACGCCTTCCATCGCCTGACTCAGCGCCTGGGACAGACGCGAGCCACCGCTGCGATCGCGCTCCAGCAGCTGCAACGCCATACGCTGGGCGGTTTTCTGACCGACGCCGGGCAGGATGCGCAGGGAGTCGATCAACTGGCGAATCAGGGGGCTGAAGCTCATTGGAGAAACGTCCGACAAAAACACGAGACGCGGTTTATACCCGCGCCTCTGATTACCGTCAAATCAGGGTCATGAGACCTTGACCACCAGCTTGCCGAAGTTCTTGCCGTCGAGCAGGCCAATGAACGCATCCGGCGCGTTCTCCAGACCTTCCACCACGTCTTCGCGGAATTTCACCTTGCCGTCCTTCACCAGCGGAATCATGGCCTGCATGAATTCTTCCAGGCGGTGGTAATACTCTTCGTAGACGATGAAGCCCTGAATCTTCGCGCGCTTGGTCAGCAGCGTACGCATCAACAGCGGCAGCCGATTCGGCCCCTCTGGCTCGCTCTGCGCGTTGTAATGGGCGATCAACCCGCACAACGGCACTCGCGCACGTTCGTTGAGCAGCGGTATGACCGCTTCCAGCACCTTGCCGCCGACCAGTTCGAAATAGATGTCGATGCCGTTCGGAACAGCTGCTTTCAGCTGCTCGGCGAAATCATCACTGCGGTGATCGATGCAGGCGTCGAAGCCCAGCTCGTCGACCACGTAACGGCACTTGTCTTCACCACCGGCAACGCCCACGACGCGCAGGCCGTTGAGCTTGGCCACTTGGCCGACCACAGAGCCGACTGCCCCCGAAGCCGCAGCGACGACCAAGGTCTCGCCCGCTTGCGGCTTGCCGATGTCCATCAAGCCCATGTAACCGGTGATGCCCGGCATGCCGAGCACGCCCACGGCCATTGACGGGCTGGGCAGGTCTTTCGGCGCCATCAACAGGTTGCTGCCGTCGGAAATGCTGTGGGTCTGCCAGCCGGTCTGACCGACCACCAGATCGCCTTCCTTGAATTTCGGATTGCGCGACTGCTCCACCACGCTGACTGCGCCGCCTTCCATAACCGCGTCGATTTCCACCGGCGCCGCATAGGACGGGGCGTCGCTCATGCGACCACGCATGTAGGGATCAAGGGACAGATAGAGCGTGCGCAACTGCACTTGGCCGTCTTGCAGGTCAGGCAGCGCCTCGCGCTCGAGACGGAAGTTTTCCGGGGTCGGTGCGCCTTGGGGACGGGACGCCAGGACTACGCGCTGGTTGAGGATCAATTCTTGCGTCATCGGAATGGGCTCCATGATGAAGGGTTGCGAGGGTATAGAAAGCAGACCGTCGGCAGCGAGACGCGTTCGGTCGGATGTGGGGCTCCATATGACGCGCGTAATGCGGGGCGGACTTGGCGCCGTCCCCAAACAAGAATGCCAGGCACGAGGGCCTGGCATTCGGGTGTCGCAAAAGCCGCTCGATCAGAACGGCATTTTCATGCCCGGCGGCAGCTGCATGCCGGCTGTCATGCTGGCGGTCTTTTCCTGGCTGGCCGCTTCGATCTTGCGCACGGCGTCGTTGACGGCTGCAGCGATCAGGTCTTCGAGAATTTCCTTCTCTTCTTGCATCAGGCTGTCGTCCAGGCTGACGCGCTTGACGTCGTGACGCCCGGTCATGACCACGCTGACCAGACCGGCGCCGGATTGGCCCGTCACTTCAGCGTTGGCCAGCTCTTCCTGCATCTTGGCCATTTTTTCCTGCATCTGCTGAGCCTGCTTCATCAGGCCTGCCATGCCACCTTTCATCATGGGAGTTACTCCTCGGAAGTCATTGGATAGAAAGTCATTGAACAATACGGGGCGCCCCATCAGCTTAGCGCCCCCGAAAATCGTTGGCGCTAAACCGGCGCCTGTGCCGGCGCATCCACCGGCGCAATCGTATCCTCGCGGATCGACGCACCGAACTGCTGCATCATCTGCTGGATGAACGGATCGCCGTGAATCGCCGCCTCGGCCTGCTTCTGCCGATCGGCACGCCGGCGCGCCGCTGCCTGAGCCGGGGTTTCCTGCTCGGGCTTGATCAGTTCGATACTCAGGTTGAGGGTGCGTTCATGGTATTGGTTCAGCGCGTCATTCAAGCGGCGCTGCTGGGTCGAGTTGAACAGCGCGCTGTGGGCCGGATCAAGGTGCAGCAGCCAGTTGTCGCCTTCCACCGAAATCAGCGTGCAGTTGGCGGCGATGCTGCCGGTCATGCCGGAGATCGGCAGTTTCGGGAACAGCTCCAGCCAGTCCGCCGCAAGACCGGTGGCAGGCTTGGAGGCCGGCAGCAGCTCGGGCTCCTTCTCCACCGCTTCGACAGCTTCGTGGGCCAGGTCATCGAGGTAAGCGAACGACGCCGGATCGATGTCGATGTCCGGCTCGTTGTAGTCATCATCGGGCGGCGGCTCGTCATCGCGCTCCATCGGCGCCGGCACGTAAGGTGCGGCGTCAGGCACGTGCTCGATCATCTGCGGCGTCACGGCGTCGGCGGCGGCTTGCAACTGCTCTGACGATGCGACTTCGGGCGCGTCGGGCACCGGGCTCGCGGGGGCTGGCGCCGGCATTGGCGTCAGATCCGGCTGCTCGGCGACGGTATCGAGGACGGGCTCGGGAATCTCGGCGACGGATTCTGAAGCAGGCTGCGCAGACGGCTCTGATTCGGGCTCGTTAGCAGTGGCTGGCGGCGCGACTTTTGGCTCGTTCCACGGAAGATCTACTTCTTCCTCCGCCACGGCCGCTGGCGCAGGTTGAGCGTCAGGCACGGCCACCGGAGCAGGCTTGTCGATAACAGGCGCTGGCGACGGGGCGGTGACGGGGTTGGATGCTGCGGATGCTGAACTCGCCACCGCTGTCCGGGAATCAACCGTGGCCGGGTTGATCCCCACTGACTTTAACGGCTGGGTCGGCGCGTTGTCGGCATCTGCCGGCCGGAACGCCAGCATGCGCAGCAGGACCATCTCGAAACCGCCACGGGGGTCCGGCGCCAACGGCAAATCACGGCGACCGATCAGGCCCATCTGGTAATAGAACTGCACATCTTCGGCGGGGAGCGCCTGGGCCAGCGCCAGCACGCGATCCCGGTCGCCGTGGCCGTTATCAACCCCTTCAGGCAGCGCCTGGGCGATGGCGACCCGGTGCAGCACGTTGAGGATCTCCGAGAGCACGCCGCTCCAGTCAGGCCCCTGCTCGGCCAGATGGCGCACGGCTTCAAGCAACGAGCGGGCATCGCCCTCGATCAACGCCGCGAGCACATCGAACACCTGACCGTGATCCAGCGTGCCGAGCATGGCGCGCACGTCGGCCGCCAGCACCTTGCCTTCGCCGAAGGCAATCGCCTGATCGGTCAGGCTCATGGCGTCACGCATCGAACCATCGGCAGCGCGACCCAGCAGCCACAGCGCGTCGTCTTCGAACGGAACATTCTCCACGCCCAATACGTGGGTCAGGTGCTCGACCACACGCTCAGGGGTCATGTTTTTCAGGGAGAACTGCAGGCAGCGCGACAGAATCGTCGCAGGCAGCTTCTGCGGATCGGTGGTCGCGAGGATGAACTTGACGTAGGGCGGCGGCTCTTCCAGCGTTTTGAGCAACGCATTGAACGAGTGGCTGGAGAGCATGTGCACTTCGTCGATCAGGTAGACCTTGAAGCGGCCGCGACTGGGTGCGTATTGCACGTTGTCGAGCAGCTCGCGGGTGTCTTCGACCTTGGTACGGCTGGCGGCGTCGATCTCGATCAGGTCGACAAAGCGGCCCTCGTCGATCTCGCGGCACACCGAACATTCGCCGCAGGGCGTTGAAGTGATACCCGTTTCACAGTTCAGGCACTTGGCGATGATCCGTGCAATGGTGGTCTTGCCGACCCCCCGCGTGCCGGTGAATAAATAGGCGTGGTGCAGGCGCTGACTGTCCAGCGCGTTGATCAGGGCCTTGAGCACATGGGTCTGGCCGACCATTTCGCGGAACGAGCGCGGACGCCATTTACGTGCAAGAACCTGATAACTCATTGAAAACCGTCGCGACTGGGTTGCGGAAGACCGCCAATGCTAGCGGAGCAGGGGCAAAATTGCATCTGGTGTCCGACGCTTATCGCTATTATGGCTGGCCTGACTCCGCAACACGGCTCCGCGAGATGGTTCCCTCACAAGGTTCCGCACCTGGATTGCGAAGACACAGCAGGCCTGAAACGTCGCACTGTTACTTCGAGGGATCCGAATGCGAGTGTGGGTAATGAGTGCCATGGGGCTGTTGAGCGCGACTGCGGCTGCAGAAGGCCCGCCGTTGCGCTTTGCCGTGGCTGACAGCTGGTCGATGCCGCTGATGCAGGTGGGCAGCAGCGGGCCCGAGGCCGGCATTCTTTTTGACATCATGGAAAGCCTGGCCCGACAGATCGGCCAGACCGCTCAGTACCGCGTTTATCCACGGATGCGCATACAGGCGGCGACCGAGCGCGGTGAAGTCGATGTGCGCTGCTACGCCGCGCAGTCCTGGTTGCCGGATATGTCCGGCGACTACACCTGGAGCCTGCCGCTGCTGACCCAGCGCAATGTGATGGTCGGCAGCGCCTACGACACCGCACCCTTTCAGTTGAGCGCAATTCTCGGCGATCACATCGGTACGGTGCTGGGCTACTCCTATCCTGTGCTGGACCCGCTGTTTGCCACCCGGGATCTTATCCGCGAAGACGCGAGGTTGCAGGAGCAGGTTCTGCAAAAGCTCTCGGCCCACCGCTACCGTTATGCAGTTGACACACAGTGGTCGCTGGACTGGTACAACCGCGACCGGAAAGCCGACGAGAAACTCAGGCCCGTGTGGGTCATCGATGAACAGCCAGTGGGCTGCGTCGCCCGCAACGACCCGAGCGTGCCGGCCCAGCGGATCATGCGCACGCTGCTGAGGATGAAGATGTCCGGGGAGATTGAGCGGATTGTCGAGCGGTATCAGGTGCATTCGGGTAATCCGGACGATCCCTATTGAGGCTGCGCCGCTTTTCTATTGTGTGCCCGGCTGCGACTTTCTAGGTGGGACCGGTGCCGACTGTGGGACCGGCTTCAGCCGGGAAGGCGTCATGTGACGCACCGCGAGACTGATGGCGTACATGCTGGCGCCTTCCTTGTAGGACTGGCTTTAGCCGGGAAGGCGTCTTGCGTCACACCGCTAATTTGATGTCACCCGCGCTCGCCTCTTCCCGGCTAAATCCGGTCCCACTAAAAGATCGCGCGCACTCAGTGGGGCCGGCTGCGACTTTCTATGTGGGACCGGCTTTAGCCGGGAAAGCATTGGGTGGCACAACACAAATCGGACGTCGCCTATCGCTGTAGCAATCCCGTCATATTCCCTCGCTAGGCTCCGGCGACATATGTTGTAACAACTTGACCTGCGAGCGCCCCGCCATGAGCAAGAAACCGGAAGATCCAGCACAGGCTTCAACCACTCAGGCGCCGGTGGATGGCAGCCGCCGGCGCTTCCTTGGGGGCGTTGCGGTACTGGGCGCTGGTGCAACCCTCAGTGGCGTGGTGGGCGCGGCCGAAGCAGCCGTTGAAGGCAAGCCTGCAACGGCCACCATGCTGACCGGCCCGGCGCTGGACAAGGCGCTGCAGGACAACGTCAAAACCATCGTGGTCATCTACGGCGAGAACCGCAGCTTCAATAACCTGTTTGCCAATTTCCCCGGCGTTGAGCAGCCGCTCTCCGCCGTGAAAGCCGACCAGTACCGCCAGCGTGACCGTGACGGCAAGGTCCTCGACACCCTGCCGCAGTGCTGGGGTGGCGTCTGCCAGATCGGCCCGCAGAGCGTCGACGGCGTGACCTACGCCACAGGCGTGCAGTACCAGGAAAACCTGCCCAACGCACCCTTCCCCCTCAAAGGTCCAAGCGGCGAGGACCTGCCACTGAGCATCGTCACCCGCGACCTGTGGCACGTGTTCTATCAGAACCAGATGCAGATCAACGGTGGCAAGAACGACGCTTTCGTGGCCTGGGCAGACTCCGGCGGTCTGACCATGGGCTACTACGCCCAGACCCAATATTCCCTGCGCTTGTGGGACGTCGCCAAAGAGTTCGTGCTCTGCGACAACTTCTTCCAGGGCGCCTTCGGCGGATCGTTCCTCAACCACCAGTACCTGATCTCGGCCCGGGCGCCCTTCTACCCGGACGCGGCGAACTCCCCGGCCAAGTCGCAGATCGCCGCGCTGGAAAGCAGCGATCCGCTGGACTATCGACTCAAGCCGCTGGAGAAATCACCGGCCAGCGCCATGACCGGCCCGCCGCAATTCGGCCCGAGCGCCTTGACGCCGGACGGCTACGGCGTCAACACCATGGCTCCGCCCTACTGGCCGACCTGGCTGCGCGACAAGGAGAAGCCGGACTACTCGCAGCCGGGGCTGGCCAACGTGCTGGTGCCGCAAACCCACGACCACATCGGCGACAAACTGTCGAAAAAGAACGTCGACTGGGCGTGGTACGCCGGTGCCTGGCAGGTGACGCTGGACGAGTACAAGGACTCGACCGGCATCCCGAAGATCCCGAACTTCCAGTACCACCATCAGCCGTTCAACTACTTCAAGCAGCAAGGCCCCGACAATCCGGCAGAGCGCAAGAAGCGCCTGCGCGACGGCGGTCTGGGCGACGAGTCCTCTACCAATAAATTCCTGGCCGACGCTGAGGCTGGCAAGCTGCCCGCGGTGACCTTCTACAAACCCCAGGGCAACCTCAACATGCACGCCGGTTATGCCGACATTGCGGCCGGCGACCGACACATCGATCGCGCGATCAAAGTGCTGCGCAACAGCCCGCAGTGGAAAAACATGGTGATCGTCATCACCGTTGACGAAAACGGCGGCTGGTGGGACCACGTTGCGCCACCGAAGGGCGACCGCTGGGGACCGGGCACGCGGGTGCCGGCAATTGTCATCTCACCGTTCGCGCGCAAAGGCACGGTCGACCACACGGTGTACGACACCGCCTCGATCCTGCGTCTGATTACGCGGGTGCATGGTCTGGAGAAACTCGAAGGATTGACCGAGCGCGACAACGCCATGGCCGCGCGCGGTCAGGCGCCGATGGGTGATCTGAGCAACGCGCTGCAGTTTCCGGTATAGAGCGGGGGCATCCGCTGTCGGCACACGTTCGATGACGGTACACAACACCCTGTAGGAGCCGGCTTGCTGGCGAACCCGGTGGGCCAGACACGCAGGTATCGGCAGACAGACCGCTTTCGCCAGCAAGCCGGCTCCTACACTGGATTTACGTCAAACACGCCATCGCCGTCGGACCCAAAACCTGTAGGAGCGCGCTTGCCCGCGAATGCGGTGGATCAGGCGCATGGATGTCGCGGGCTGATATTTTTCGCGGCCAAGCGCGCTCCTACCGTTGATCTCGGCACCCTCTGCAATGCTCGGCGTACGCATACTCCCGGAGCCGGCTTGCTGGCGAACACGGTGGGCCAGACATGCACATATCGGAAGACGGCCTTCGTTCGCCAGCAAGCCGGCTCCTATACTGGATTTACGTCAAACACGCCACTGGCGGCGGGCCCAAAACCTGTAGGAGCGCGCTTGCCCGCGAATGCGGTGGATCAGGCGCATGGATGTCGCGGGCTGATATTTTTCGCGGGCAAGCGCGCTCCTACAGTTGATCTGGGCAACATCTGCAACGTTCGGCGTACGCATACTCTGTAGGAGCCGGCTTGCTGGCGAACCCGATGGGCCAGACACGCAGGTATCGGCAGACAGACTGCCTTCGCCAGCAAGCCGGCTCCTACGGATGGGTGGCGTGCTCACTGCTCATGTCAGAGCTACCACGCTCGTTCGGCAAACAAACCGTCAACACCGCCAGCACAACCGCGACCCCCGCAATCACCCCATACACCGCAACGAACGAACCACTCACGCTCGCCAGCAGCCCGGCGCAGTAATTGCCGAGCATGCCGCCGACGCCCTGCATGATGTTGGCGATGCCGAAGATGGTCACCGCCAGGGCCGCACTGGTCGCCATCTTCGACACATAAGCGGGAATCAGCCCGAAGATCGGGTAGAACGCCACGGCGAACACGACGCCTGCCACCAGCGGCCAGTAGCCGGTCGGCGCAATGACCAGGATCACCGCTGCCGTCGCCACGCAGACGTACACCAGCAGCATGGCCGCACGCAGGCCGATGCGGTCCGACAACGCGCCGAGGGCCAGGCCGCTGAACATTCCGACAAAGCCGATGCTGGCCCAGATCTGCGCGGTGTACTCGACGCCGAAATGCAGCTCCGTTCGCAAGTAGGACGACAGATAGTTCTGAAACGGAAAGGTCGAAAAGCCGATCAGAAAATTCATCGACCAGACTTTGTACACCCAGCCCTGCAGCGCCTCACGCAGCACGCCTTTGCGTGGCGCGCCATCACTGGCGCTCTCATCGTTGCGCATAAAGAGCCGCGCACGTTTGAACACCAGAAACACACCGACGACGAGCAACACGGTGATCAGCCCGACGATCCACCACACCGTGCGCCACTGGCCCTGGGGCGCATACAACGGCACCAGCAGGCTGTTGATGAACACGCCATAACTGGTGCCGCTCGACACCAAGCCCATGGCCATCCCACGGTATTTGTAGGGCACGGACCGCGATATCACATCGACCATCGGCACAAACACCGTCGCCGCCGTGCCAGCCAACACCGTCAGCAGCAGACCGATCAGCACCACGTTCTGCGCCAGGGGCATGAGCAGCAAGGCCAACGCGCACACGGCACCCGATCCGAAGATCACCCAGCCGCCGCCAACACGAGGCGTCAGCCAGGCCGCCAGCAACGCACTGGCGAGAAACCCCGCCTGCCCCGCTGCGGTAATGGTGCCCACGTAAGCGATGTCGAAGCCCAGACTGGCGCGCATGTCTGGCACCAGTTGAGCGAAGAGGTAGATTCCGAAGCCGTAAGTGGCAGCCACGAGCCCCGTGAGTAACAGCACAATCAGTGCATTGACACGCATCGTCGGCATCCTTGCTGAAGGCCGTCGCAGACGCGGCGGCACGGCTCGACCCGGAGGATTACTTCCGGATCAAGCAACAGGCTAGCGTAAAACGTGAGGGTTACTGGCAGGGAAAGGCGTTTTTCAGCGCAGCGACGACCAACACGGATTCATTCAGATGCAGGCTCTCGGGGTGTGCTTGCAACGACTGCACAATGATGCGCATGGACTGAATCATCGGAATCCCGCCTTCGGGCACACACACCAGCCGTGGCAGTCCGCCCGCTTCGTGGAAAAGGTCCAGCGTGTCCATCGTCGCTTGCAGCACCCCGACGCAGTGGCCGACACCCACGCCGTTCTGTGCCACGCCGCCGCTCATGCTGTTGATCCCGTCCTGGCACTCGAGCAGCAACTTGTTGCCGTCCGCCAGAGCGCCAGCGCTGACGCACAGCGCGAATAACGCCGACGCGCCTGCGATCAATTTACTCATCAGCGCAGCCACAATTCCTTGACCGAATGATCCGACGCCTTACGCACCACAAGGCTGGCACGCTCACGGGTCGGCAGGATGTTTTCCAGCAGATTGGGCCGGTTGATGTCGTGCCAGATCTTGCGCGCCGCGTCGGGAGATTTCTCCGGCGGCAGGTCGGCCAGCTCGCGGAAATAGGCGCCTCGCGCACGAAACGCGGTGCGTTGCAGCATCAGAAAGCGCTCGACGTACCAGCGCTCGATGTCGCCCTCCTCGGCGTCCAGATAGATGGAAAAATCGAAGAAGTCCGAGACGATGCTGCCCGGCTTCTGCCCATCGTTGCCCTCGGTCTGTAATACGTTCAGGCCTTCAAAAATCAGGATGTCGGGCTGGCTGACCTTGAAGAACTGGTCTGGGACGATGTCGTAGCTGATGTGGGAATAGACCGGGGCGCTGATTTCAGGCGTGCCAGCCTTGAGATCAGAGAGAAACTTGACCATGCGCTTGCGATCGTAGCTTTCCGGAAAGCCTTTGCGGTGCATGATGCCGTCGGCGACAAGCCGGGCATTGGGGTGCAGAAAGCCGTCGGTGGTGATCAGATCAACCCGCGGATGATCCGGCCAGCGCGCCATCAGCGCCTGCAACACCCGGGCAAACGTGCTCTTGCCCACCGCGACGCTGCCTGCCACCGCGACCACGTAGGTCTGGCGTGTGGCGGGGCGCCCGAGAAAGGTGTCCTTGATGCTGTCGAGATTGCGCGCAGCGCTGACGTGCAGATTGATCAGGCGCGACAACGGCAGGTAAATGTTGGCGACATCCTCCAGCGAGATGTCCTCGTTCACGCCTCGCAATGCCGCCAGATCTTCTTCGGACAACGTCAATGGTGTACTGGCACGCAGCCCCGCCCACTCCGCGCTGCTCATTACCAGATAGTCATCAGGGGCCATCAATCGCGTTCCAGTCAGGTGTCCGTATCAACAATGGTGCGAAGACTATCGTATTGGTCCAAATGGAGGGCAGATTTATTTGGATCTGTCCGGGCGACTGGCTTACCTCACTGACGTCATTTCCGCCAGGTCCGCTGCCAGGATTTCCAGCCTAGGCCGCATGATCAGACGCATTCAAGGCATCCAGCGCCAGACGATGCGGCGGCAAGTACGGCTGATGAAAGTCGGCTATTTCAGAGGTAATCGGCTCTGAGAAACGAAATGGCGATTTCCTTGCGCAGGGCAGGACATCAGGAGGGTCCCGATCCGTCCAATTCGCCCCGGAAAACTGTTCTCAAAAAAGGATGCACGATGAAATCTCCAACTCAAGAGGGAACACCGTACGAGGTTGCTATCTGCTGAAATCAAGCTTCTGCTCGCCCTTCAGGCAGGACAGTCTTTGGTCAAGGGTGACGACGTGCACACACTGCGCCATCTGATCGCCAAGGGGTATGCAATTGGGAAGGACGCCTCTGATGGAGACGGGGACGAGTACGTCGAAGTGCGTCTGTCGCCATCAGGCCGGGAGGTTGTGAGCGACCTTTACACAGACGAATGACGGCACAGTTGCCTTACCGCGAGGTCAGCGCCTGATCGCAGCAGCACGGGAAGATTGTTCGGCGACTTGGAAGATGTCAGCACGCGTTACGGCTGCACCACTTCGGCATGCCTGAGCATTGTCATACTTCGATATTTTTTGCTGCGAAATCCCTGCAGAGATGCGGGACTTGGAGAGAGGATGCGTTATGGAGGCAACCCCACCAGCCACACCCCGGCACACAATGTTCCCGCTGTGGCTGCTGCCTTCCGGCTCTGACCAGGTTCACGGGTAATCGTTGCGGGGGGACCGATGGGGTCACCATAACGACGCTCGCCAGTGGCGAGCCGCGCCATTGTACCGGTCTCGCGCGAAGTTACAACCTCTTGTTTCAGATTAAGATTTTGAGCGTATCCGAGCCCTCACGGCCTGTGCGATGCAGCGGCTGAGGCGCCGAATGCGGCACAATGGCGCCTGAATTTTCGCCGCCCGTCAGCAAGTGGCTTGCCCCCTGCCCGGCCCCGCCAAGGCGCAAGACACAGGAACCACCGATGCACTTCGCGCTCACCCGCTATGAATCGCTCTCCCCCACGCAACAGCGCCAGTTGCTGGACATCGAACTGCTCCCCGAGCAGATCCGTCACGTCGGCGACATTCATGGCGGTCTGCACACGCTGACCGCCCGTCCCGTCGTCGACCGGCAAGGCTTCGTGCTGTTGATCGACGACATCCCTCGGGGCTTTTTTGTGCTCAAGCGCAGGTCGCTGCTGCCGGATTGGGCACGTGACCACGCGAGCGTGACCACCACGCTGCACGCGCTGATGATTGATAACCGGTTTCAGGGCCAGGGGTTGGGCAAGCAATGCCTGCGCGCGCTGCCAGAATTGACGCAGCAATTATGGCCAGACACGGAGCAATTGATGCTGGCCGTGGAGACCGGCAATCACCCGGCGCGCCAGCTGTACCTGGCGCTCGGTTGGCAGGAATTGCCCGAGCGCGACGCGGATCAGCCCGGCTTTGAGCGGTTGATGCTTCTCACACTGTAACGCTCACTGCGCCAGTGATTGCAACTGCCGGATCTTGCTGCTGCGCTCGACGCTCATCCAGTGTTCCAGAGCGCTGACGTTCATGGGCCGCGCTACGAGGAAGCCTTGCACTTCGTGGCAACCCAGTTCGCAGAGAATTTCGTAGACGCCTTCGGTTTCCGCGCCTTCCGCGACCACGCGATAACCGAGGCGCTTCGCCAGATCGACGATGGCTTCCACCAGGCCGCGATCCTTGTCGTTGGTGTCGATGTTTTCCACCAACGACTTGTCGAGCTTGACCGTGGTGGCCGGCAATTGCCGCAGGTAGGTCCAGTTGCTGTAGCCGGTGCCGAAGTCATCAATGGCGATGTCGATGTTCAAGCCGCGCAGGCGCTCCAGCTGAAGACGGGTCACTTCAGGGTTGTCGCACAGGGCGCTTTCGGTGAATTCAAGCTCGAAGCCACTCGGGTCGAGACCGCTGACAGTCAACTGCTCGAACAACGCGTCGCTGAACGATGAGTTGGCCAGATCGATTGCCGACACGTTCATCGCCACTTTGAAGGCGTAGCCCTGCGCCTGCCAGATCGCCGCCTGGGCAACGGCCTTTTTCAACACCCAGAGGCTGAGCGAGCGAATCAGTGCGGTTTTCTCCGCCAGCGGAATAAACTCCACCGGACTGATCGGCCCCAACACCGGGTGCTGCCAGCGCAATAGCGCTTCGACGGTGACGATGCGGCCGGTCGCCACTTCAAGCCTCGGCTGATACACCAGCGACAGTTGATCGGGGCTGCGCACGGCCTCGGCCAGCGCGGCCAATAGCAAAAAGGCCCGCTGCTGGGCGAAGTCCAGGTGGGGCTCGTACCAGCGCCAGCCTGTCGACTTGCCGCGGGCTTCGTCCGCCGCACTGACCACCAGCCGGATCCAGTCGTGCTCATCGCAGCGGTCCAGGCCCAACCGCAACACGCCGATGCCAACGTCCATCTGAATGGGAATGTTGCGGCAGATCAGCGGCTGCCGAAAATGTTCAAGCAACTGCCGGAATTGCTGTTCCGACTGCTCGGGGCGGGCATGACGGGTGATCAGCGCGATGCGCGTCGGGCTGACCTTGTACAGCGCGGTGTCGGCAGGCAACTGGCTGCGGCAGTTTTCGATCATGCAGCGCACCAGCTCCTGGGCGAAGCTGTAACCCAGGGCTTTGACGATGCTGTCGAGAAACGCTGGCGCGACCATGTCCAGCGCGACCAGCACGTATTTGCGCCGATCGGCCAGCGCTGCGAGGTCTTCTTCCAGGCGCAGACGGTTGAACAATCCGGTGGGCTGATCGACGTAACTGGCATGGCGCAGGTTGTTGAGGCGCTTCATCACCAACTGGCCGTACATCTCAAGCATGGCCTGGTCACGCGCAGACAGCTGGGGCCGGGGCACGTGGTCGATGATGCACAGCGTGCCCAGAGCCAGACCCTCGGCGGTCACCAGCGGCACGCCGGCGTAAAAACGGATGCGCGGGTCACCGGTCACCAGGGGGTTATCGCTGAAGCGCGGGTCAAGCATCGCGTCGGGGACCTGGAAGGTCTCGTGGCTGAGGATGGTGTAGGCGCAGAAGGCAATCTTACGGGCCGTCTCCCGCTCTTCAATGCCTGAGCGTGCGCGGAACCACTGGCGGTGCTGACTGACAATGGAAACGAGGGCAATGGGGACCTCAAAGTAATGGGTCACCATCGAAATAATGTGATCGAGCACATCGTCCGCAGTCGCATCGATCAGCCCCATGTGGGTGATGCGCGAAAGCCGGCAACGCTCGTTTTTGGGGAATGGAGCACCAGAGGCCATAACTGAAATCCCTTTTAGACCGCTTCGCAAATCGCTTCGCCAGTAGTATCAAAACGATATGTATAGGGAAAATAGCACCCCTTTTTCTCCCGTGCAGGCACCGCAGACAAGCGGTGAAATCCCTTTCATCGCTTTGTACTAATGGCTTTTTGCGACCACTCACATGAAGTGATTACTGCACTTGCAGCACGTCGTCGGCCTTGCCTCCTGCACCTTGTATAACCAAATGGATGAAATGCAGCTTGGTGATGACCGCCGGCGGCAGCACGAACGGATAGAAATCTGCCTGACCCATGGCACGGGATAACTCGTTGAGCATGCCCGCCAGTTCTATCCACGCGTTGACGAACGAGAGGAACGCCGGACCGCCCGGATGCTGAGGGTCGTAGAGGGTTTCCAACGGAAACGGCTGGTAGTCGAGGTCCATGTCCCGGGCACTCATGCCCAGGCTCAGCGCAGTGTCGACGGCGTCCATCATGTGCAGATAATGCGCCCAGGTCTCCGCCCAGTCTTCCCATGGGTGCATGGTCGCGTAGGCGCTGACGAAACTCTGCTGCCAGTCGGCCGGCGCGCCATTCTGGTAGTGATGATCAAGGGCGTCGGCATAGCTGGCGCGGTCGTCGCCGAACAGGTTGCGGAAACCGTCCTGCCAGTGGGTGTCGGCGATCAGACGATCCCAGTAGTAATGCCCGACTTCATGACGGAAATGCCCAAGCAGCGTGCGGTAGGGTTCGTGCATCTGCACGCGAACCTTTTCACGAATGGCGTCGTCCGCTTCTTCGACGTTGAGGGTGATCAGACCGCTGGCGTGGCCCGTCGTTGGCAGATTGCCTTCCAGATCGACGCCGAGAAATTCAAAGGCCAGCCCGCGCTCTTCATCAACGCTTTTGGGGACGACCTGAAGGCCGAGGGTGATCAACTGCGCAACCAGTCGGCGCTTGGCGGTCTCCAGCTTGCCCCAGCGCTCGGGGTTTTCCGGCACCGAGAGATCGGGGATGGTCTTGTTGAGGCTACACGGGATGCAGAATTCTCCGGCGTTCAGCGCCGGAAACACCCAATTGCATGCCGCAGGTGTGTCGAGGTTGGCGCAACGGCGGTAGAGCCCGGCCTGGGGCTCGTCGCTGAGACGCCAGGTCTGCGGCTCGGGGCCCGGTTCCAGCGCGGCAATCTTGCTTTGCTCGGGCAGATAACCCAACGCTGCTGAGCAGGCCAGGCACTGGCTGTTGCGGAAAAACACCGACTGGCCGCAGTGGCACTGCCAGACCTTGCTGTTGCGTTTGCTTTCGCCGGCGAACGGCGCCGCGATCCGTGTGCTGAGTTGCTCGAAGAACTGGAACATGGCGATATCCTGATGGGGCTGCTAGCACTAGATCGTCAAGGGTGGCGGGGGTTCCGTTTTTTGCGCAGTCTTCCCTCCCGCCTAACGGCGGGACATTTCGCCTTCGGCGACTTACTTTTGAAAAGCACCAAAAGTAAGCAAAAGTGCCTGCTCCTGGTTTGGCCCTTCCTTCGTCAGGGTTCCCTCACTTCGACGAGGCTCCGTGGGCCCGCGCCGAACGGACATCCATGTCCTAGCGGCGCTCTCGCGGCATCCATGCCGCTCGGCCCACTCCACGTCGTCTGCGCTCGGCCTGCACCCAAGTCGCGATTGGCGTTGACCGGACCTTCGATGTACGAAGATCAAAAACAGATCAGAAGCAGATCAGAAGCAGATCAAGGGCTTCCCGGCTAAAGCCAGTCCCACGGGGTGCGCGTTGTTTCAACGATCTTTGAGCGGTCATCGTCGTACCTGACAGAACGCATTTTTTCGTAGGAGCCGGCTTGCTGGCGAATGCATCTGTCAGTCGATATCTTCATACCCGACCCACCGCGTTCGCCAGCAAGCCGGCTCCTACAGTGCGGGCTGGGTACAGTCAGTGGGACCGGCTTTAGCCGGGAAGCTGTTGATCTGCTTTTGATCTTCAAATGCAAAAGGCTCAGTCACCGCCAATCGCGACTTGGGTGCAGGCTGAACGCAGGTCTCGCGGAGTGGGCCGAGCCGCATGGATGCGGCGAGAGCGCCGTCAGGACATGGATGTCCGTTCGGCGCGGGCACACGGAGCGAGACCGGAGTGAGGGAACCCTGACGAAGGAAGGGCCCAACCGAGAGCAGGCACTTTTGGTTACTTTTAGTGCTTTTTAAAAGTAACTCGCCGAAGGCGAAACCCGAGGCCCCTAGGCCGACGCCCTTGATCTTGATCTAGGTTAAATCGACGCCGTGCTGTTTAAGAAACCCCACGAACGCCGCTTCATCCAAAACCGTAAGCCCCAGCTCATTCGCCTTGGTCAACTTCGACCCCGCCCCCGGCCCGGCCACCACCGTGTGGGTCTTCGCCGACACCGAGCCGGACACCTTCGCCCCCAAGCCCTCCAGCTTCTCCTTCGCCACGTCCCGGCTCATCAACTCCAGCGAACCGGTCAGGACCCACGTCTGCCCGGCCAGCGGCAGCCCCTGCACCACCTTCTTCTCGCTCTGCCAGTGCATGCCGAAATCCTTCAGCTGCTGCTCGATCGCCATGGCCCGCTGCGCATGCTCAGGGACATCGAAAAACGCCCTGACCGCCTGCGCCTGCTTCTCCGGCAGCGTCTGCCGCATATCCAGCCAGTCCGCCGAAACCACCGCCTCAAGGGTGCCGAACTTGTCCGCCAGCTTCTGCGCAGCACCTGGCCCCACCGACGGAATGTTCAACTTATCCAGCATCCCGCCCAAGGTCGCGCTCGCTGCGAACTCCGCGCCCAGATCACCCGTGTCCTGCAGTTGCATCTGGCATTCGCCGAGCAAGGCGCCGATCACCTTCTGGTTGTGCTCGTCCTCGAAGAAACTGTGAATCTCATGGGCGACTTCCAGCCCCACGTCCGGCAGATACGTCAGCACCTCCGGCAGCGCCCCAATCACCCGATCCAGCGAACCCAACGAGCGCGCCAGCACCTTGGCCGTCTCCTCGCCCACGTCCGGAATGCCCAGCGCATAGATGAAGCGCGCCAGCGTCGGCTGCTTGCTGTCATCGATGGCTTTGAGCAGCTTCTTGCTGGAGATGTCGGCAAAACCCTCAAGATCGATGATCTGCTCGTACTTCAGCTTGTACAGATCGGCCGGCGAGCCGATGAGCTTTTCGTCCACCAGTTGCTCGATGGTCTTGTCGCCCAGCCCTTCGATGTCCATCGCCCGGCGCGAGACGTAATGGATGATCGCCTGCTTGAGCTGCGCGCCACAGGCCAGACGGCCGACGCAGCGATACACCGCGCCTTCGCTGATGGTTTCCTTGCCCTTGCTGCGCTTGATCAGTTGCGTACGCTCGACCTGCGAGCCACACACCGGGCAGGTTTGCGGTATCTCAACAGCACGCGCGTCTTTCGGGCGGCGCTCCTGGACGACCTGCACCACCTGGGGAATCACATCGCCGGCGCGGCGGATGATCACCGTGTCGCCAATCATCAGGCCCAGACGCGCCACTTCGTCCATGTTGTGCAGCGTCGCGTTTGCGACGGTCACGCCGGCGACTTTCACCGGTTTCAAACGGGCCACCGGCGTAACGGCGCCGGTGCGGCCGACCTGGAACTCGACGTCGAGCAGCTCGGTGAGTTCTTCCATGGCCGGGAATTTGTGGGCGATGGCCCAGCGCGGTTCGCGGGCGCGGAAACCCAGTTCGCGCTGGGACGCAATGCTGTTCACCTTGAACACCACGCCGTCGATTTCGTACGGCAGCGACAGACGTTTCTCGCCGATGTCGTGGTAGTACTTCAGGCAGTCTTCGATGCCGTGGGCGATTTTCATCTCGCGGCTGATCGGCATGCCCCACTCTTTCAGCTGCTGTAGGTTGCCGGTGTGGGTGTCGGCGATGTCGTGGGACACTTGGCCGATGCCATAGCAGCAGAATTCCAGCGGACGGTTGGCGGTGATTTTCGAATCCAGCTGGCGCAGGCTGCCCGCCGCCGCGTTACGCGGGTTGGCGAAGGTCTTGCCAGCCACTTCAAGCTGACTGGCGTTCAGGCGCTCGAAACCGGCCTTGGACATGAACACTTCGCCGCGTACTTCGAGGGTGTCCGGCCAGCCCTTGCCGTGCAGCTTCAGCGGGATATTGCGGACGGTGCGCACGTTGACGCTGATGTCTTCGCCGGTGGTGCCGTCGCCGCGGGTGGCGCCGCGAACCAGCGCGCCGTTCTGATACAGCAAGCTCACCGCCAGGCCGTCGAGTTTCGGCTCGCAGCTGTATTCAACCTTCTTCGAAGCAGCGGGCAGGTCCAGCCCTTCGTTGACCCGACGATCGAACTCGAGCATGTCGGTTTCTTCGAAGGCGTTGCCCAGGCTGAGCATGGGGATTTCGTGGCGCACCTGAGTGAACGCCGACAGCGCCGCACTGCCCACCCGCTGGGTCGGCGAGTCCGGGGTCACCAGATGCGGGTTCTCCGCCTCCAGCGCCTTGAGCTCGTGGAACAGCCGGTCGTACTCGACGTCCGGGATGCTCGGCTCGTCGAGGACGTGATAGCGGTAATTGTGCTGATCCAGCTCAGCGCGCAGTTCAAGGATGCGGGTTTCGGCGGCTTTCATAAGTGTGTTCTCGAAATGCAAAAGAGCAGCCGAAGCTGCTCAATCGTGGTACGTGCATAACCTGTGGGAGCGTGGCTTGTCCCGCGATCGGCTGCGCAGCAGTCGCAACTCATCCAACGCGGTGTACCTGAAATACCTCATCCGTCAGATCTACTGCCGCTTCGCGCCAGATCGCGGGACAAGCCACGCTCCTACAGAATTGCATCGTCCAATAAACGTGCAGCCAATCAACGACGCTGGGTCAGGGCGCGGCGTTCGAACTCGACGATGCGCTGACGGTAGTGCTCGATGGTCTGCGCGGTCATGACGCTGCGCTGGTCATCTTTCAATTCACCGTTCAGCTCGTGGGCCAGCTTGCGAGCGGCTGCGACCATCACATCAAAGGCCTGCTTCGGATGACGCGGCCCTGGCAGACCCAGGAAGAAGCTCACGGCGCGGGTGCTGAAATGGTCGATATCATCCAGATCGAACACGCCCGGCTTGACCGCATTGGCCATCGAGAACAGCACTTCGCCGTTGCCGGCCATGCTTTCGTGACGGTGGAAAATGTCCATCTCGCCGAAGCGCAGGCCGCTTTCCAGAATGTTCTGCAACAGTGCCGGGCCTTTGAAGCCGCTTTCGTCCCGGGAGATCACGCTGATCACCAGCACTTCTTCCACCGGTGGCAGGTCCTTGTCCTCGGTGATGCGCTGGTTCGGCTTGTCATCCGGGAAATCATCGTCGCGAGCACTGAACAGGTCAGGACCAGCACTCAGGTTGAGGTCACCCTGATGCGGCTCGTCCTTGCGCTTGCCGCGTCGCGGTTCACGTTCGGCGCGCTCGCGGGGCGCTGCACTCATCGTCGGCAGGTCGTGCTCGTCGAGTTTCGGTTCTTTATGGGTGTCCAGGACGCGCGCAGGGCCCAACACTTCGGCGGACGTTGGTTCGTCGTCGTCCTGTGCATTGGAGAAGCTGCGGTCCAGCCTGAATTTCAATTTGCCCTTGCCGCCGCGCATACGGCGCCAGCCGTCAAACAGAATACCGGCAATGACAATAATGCCGATGACGATCAGCCACTCTCGCAGACCGATTTCCATGTAGTCCCGTGCCTCTAATGAAATTCTGAAAAGTAAGGGCGTTAAACCCCTTTAAAACGTGGAGCCAACTCTATGTTCTGAATGGCCTTTTACCCACGCGAAATGGAAAAGTGGACATTAAGCTAGCACGACCAAAGGCAACTTTACACCGTCTGTTACATCTGGCAGGTCACAAGCATCTGTCACGCTGCGACGGCGGTTCCTGTACTGGACGCCCGTGCGCCACTTTTCCCTGCAAATCTGCATGATCTCCACGCGATCAACTGCGCATCCTGCTATGACTCCACCAGCGCCATCGCCTCCTCTACGTCCACCGCCACCAGCCGTGAACAACCCGGTTCGTGCATGGTGACGCCCATCAACTGGTCAGCCATTTCCATGGCGATCTTATTGTGGGTGATGTAGATGAACTGCACCGTCTGTGACATCTCTTTGACCAACCGGGCGTAGCGCCCCACGTTGGCGTCGTCCAGCGGCGCATCGACTTCGTCGAGCATGCAGAACGGCGCCGGGTTGAGTTTGAAGATGGCAAAAACCAGCGCCAGCGCGGTCAGGGCTTTCTCACCCCCGGACAGCAAATGGATCGTGCTGTTTTTCTTGCCGGGAGGACGCGCCATGATCGTCACCCCTGTATCGAGTAAATCTTCGCCCGTCAGTTCCAAGTAAGCGCTGCCGCCACCGAAAACTTTTGGAAAAAGTGCCTGAATTCCGCTGTTTATCTGATCAAAGGTCTCTTTGAAGCGGTTACGGGTTTCCTTGTCGATTTTGCGGATGACGCTTTCCAGCGTGTCCAGCGCTTCCACCAGATCGGCGTCCTGGGCGTCCAGATAGCGTTTGCGCTCGGACTGCTGCTGATACTCGTCGATGGCTGCAAGGTTGATGGCGCCCAGACGCTGAATCCGCGCGGCGATACGTTCGAGTTCTTCTTCGGCGGCCTTCTCGTTGGCTTCGGCGGTCAACGTCGCCAACACGCCATCCAGGTCGTAGCCGTCTTCGTGCAATTGCTCCTGAAGCGCTTTGCGTCGCACGGTCAGCGATTGCCATTCCAGGCGCTGCTGCTCCAGTTGCCCACGCAGCAGCTGCGATTGCTGCTCGGCCTGGTTGCGACGTTTCTCGGCTTCGCGCAGTTCGCGGTCGGCGTCTTCCAGGGCGTTCTTGGCCGTGCGCATTTCCTCGTCGACGACCATGCGCTTTTCCAGCAGCTCTTCGAGCTTCATGCGCAGCTCTTCCAGCGGCGCTGCGCCCTCCTCCAGATTGAGGCTCAGTTGCTCGCGCTTCTCGGTCAGGCGCTCGGACTGCATCTCCAGGCGCTCCAGGGCCTGGCGCGTGGAATCATGTTGAGCGCGCAGCGAACCCAGGCGCACGGCCAACTGGTTGGCGTGATCTTTATGCTGGCGTGCCTCCTGACGCACCCGGTCCAGACGCTCGCGCAGGCTGTCGCGCTGGGCCAGCAGCAACTCGCGCTGCTCGGTGTCCAGCGCCATGCTATCGAGGGCTTCCTGCAATTGCAGGCGGGATTCGCCGAGGGTTTCGTGCTCCATGGCGCGCTGTTCGGCGAGCTCGGTCAATTCTTCGTCGAGCCGCGTGCGGCGCAGGGTCAGCTGCTCGACCTTGGCTTTGGCGGCGGACAACTGCGCCTTGAGCTCGCTCTGCTGACGGGCTTCGTCCTGCAAACGACGGCGCAGTTGCTCGCGGTTGTCTTCCTGAGTGCGTTGCTGCTCGCGCTGGGTCGACAGTTGCTCGTCCAGCGCGGCGAGGGTCGCCTCACGTTCTTCGCGCTCGGCCTCCAGCCGCTGCAACTCCTGACCCCGGGCCAGCACGCCGCTTTCGGCCTCGCTGGCACGGCGCACGCGCAGGAAATCCCGCCCGACCCAATAGCCGTCGCGGCTGATCAAGCTCTCACCGGCGCCCAGTTGCCCGCGCAGCGCCAGCGCATCGTCGAGGGTTTCAACGGGTTTGACCTGGCCCAGCCAGTGGGTCAGATCGACCTCGGTGTCGACCTTGTCCAGCAAGCTGCCGGGTATGCGCGTGACGTCAGCGCCAGGACTCACCAGGCGCAGATCGCCCTGACTGAATCCGGCCAGATCGAGCCCGGCGAAATCATCCACCAGCACCGCATTCAGGTCGGCGCCGAGCACGGTTTCCACGGCCATTTCCCAGCCCGCCTCGACGCGCAGCCCTTCGGCCAAACGCGGACGCTCACTGAGTTGATGATCGCGCAGCCACTCGGCGGTGCCGGTGCCCGGATCAAGTGCCGCCTGTTGCAGCGCCTCCAGCGAAGCGAGGCGGCCGTTCAACCGCTGCAGATCGCCTTGGGCCTGCTGTTGCGCCTGGGTGGCCTGTTGCAGATCGACGCGCAGTTGCTCAAGGCGCTCGATCAGGTGTTCTTCTTCGGCGGTCAGTTCTTCGAAAGCCATCTCCCGCGCGGCGAGGTCTTCGCTGAGTTCGAGAATCGCCGCGTCTTCCGGGTCGGCTGCGAGCAATTGACGCTCTTCGCCCAGACGCCGCTGACGCTCGGCGAGGCGCTCCAGGCTGGTTTCCAGCTGTTGAATGCGCGACTGCTGCACTTCCGCCTGCCGCCGGGGTTCGGCGGACGTGAGGTTGAAAGCGTCCCACTGTTCCTGCCAGCCGTGCATGGCGGTTTCGGCGTCTTCCAGCGCGGCGGCGGATTCTTCGGCCGCCGCGAGGGTGATCTCCTGCTCCGGCTCAAGCATCTCCAGCTCTTCGCCCAATGTGGCCAGCAACGTGCGGTCGTGGCCCAGGTGGGATTCAGTCTCCAGGCGCGCGCGCTCGGCTTCGCGCAGGTCGTCCTGCAGCTGACGCAAGCGCTGCTGGCCGTGCTGAATGCTCTGCTCGACCCGGGCGATGTCGCCGCCCACGGAATAGAAACGCCCCTGCACCAGGTTGAATCGCTCGGACAGGTCGTGATGACCGTCGCGCAGGCGCTCGATGGCCGCGTCGGCGCTGCGCTGGTCGGCGACCAGTGACTCGAAGCCGACTTCCTGATTGCCGATCACCGATTCGCGCTGGGCCACTTGCTCGTTCAGCGCCTGCCAGCGCAACGCCGACAGTTGCGCCTTGAGCTGACGCTCTTCGGCTTTGTATTCCTGATACTTCTCGGCCGCCTGGGCCTGACGCTGCAGACGCTCCAGTTGACGACCCAGTTCTTCGCGCAAATCGGTCAGGCGCGCGAGGTTCTCGTGGGTGCGGCGAATGCGGTTTTCCGTGTCGCGGCGGCGCTCCTTGTACTTGGAGATGCCCGCGGCTTCTTCGATGAAATTGCGCAGGTCTTCGGGCTTGGCTTCGATCAGTTTGGAGATCATGCCCTGCTCGATGATCGAGTAGCTGCGCGGACCCAGGCCGGTGCCGAGGAAGATGTCGGTGATGTCACGGCGACGGCATTTGGTGCCGTTGAGGTAATAGCTGTTCTGGCTGTCGCGGGTGACTTTGCGGCGAATGGAGATTTCCGCGTAGCTGGCGTATTCGCCGACCAGGGTGCCGTCGGAGTTATCGAAGACCAGCTCGATGCTCGCCTGGCTCACCGGTTTGCGGCTGGTGGAGCCGTTGAAGATGACGTCGGTCATCGACTCGCCGCGCAGGTTCTTGGCCGAGCTTTCGCCCATGACCCAGCGCACCGCGTCGATGATGTTGGATTTGCCGCATCCGTTGGGGCCGACCACGGCCGCCATGTTGCTGGGGAAGTTCACCGTCGTCGGGTCGACGAACGATTTGAACCCGGCCAGCCTGATGCACTTGAGGCGCATGAATCAGCTGGCCGCCAGGGCAGACAGCACCGATTGGCAGCTGCGCTCGGCGTAGCAGGTCAGCACGTCGCGGATGCGCGCCAGATCCCGCGCCACCACCGCTTCGAGCAATTGGCCGAAAAGGGTCAGGTATTCGCTCATTTCCGTCTGGCGTTGATGCAGCGCGAGGAAGTAGAAGCGGCTCATGGAGGGCTGCAGGTTCTCGACGGTCTCTTCCAGGTACGGGTTATTGGCGAACGGATAGGCCGCGCGCATGACATTGAAGCTCTCTTCGACGAAGCCCTTGACGTCCTGGCGCTCGCAACTGGCGATGAGCCGCTGCTGAATCTGCTGGAACGGCGCGAGGTCAACGGGCTCCTTCCAGCTTCGCGCAACAGCGAGACCGAGCAGGATGTACATCTCGCTCATCAGGGCGCAGAGGCTGGTGATGTTGTGCGGGGTCAGGACCGAGACCTGCGCGCCGCGACGGGGCAGGATCACGATCAGGTGGCGACGCTCGAGAATCAGCAGCGCCTCGCGCACCGAGCCACGGCTCACGTTCAGTGCGGCCGTGACCTTCTGCTCCTGAATCCGCTCCCCTGGCTTGAGCTCGCCGCGGATGATGCGCTCGGCAAGGTGGTGAGCGATCTGCTCGGCGAGGCTGTCAGGTGCCTTGAACGTCATTTCTTACCTTCAACTTCTTGGGTCGCATACAAGCGGCGGAGTGTATCGCACTGCACGTCTGTGGCGCAGGGCCATACTGTGGAAACTGGCACGAAATAAGCAGAAACACGGACATGTTCTGATCACAAGCACGCCGTCTTTAAACGTCATCGTCAGGTGGGTTATCGGCAATTTCAGGAAATAATGAATTTCTTGACCTTTGAGTCAGATATTAATTGACCCGATAGTCAGAGCTGATAGATTCATCGACATGTTCGATGACCCTTCCGCCGGCACCTGTGACCAGTGCTTTTTAACGACAAGAACGAGGCGCGACCCGTGATCCAGTTTCTCCTGAACCAAGCGCTGAAAACCGAACAGGCTCTGGACCCGAACGTCACGGTGCTCAATTACCTGCGCGAGCACCTGCACAAGTCCGGCACCAAAGAAGGCTGCGCCAGCGGCGATTGCGGCGCGTGCACCGTGGTCGTTGGCGAGCTGACCACCGATGCAGCGGGCCGGGAGCAACTCAGTTATCGCAGCCTCAATTCTTGCCTGACCTTCGTGGCCTCGCTGCACGGCAAGCAACTGATCAGCGTTGAAGACCTCAAGCATCAGGGCCGCTTGCACAGCGTTCAGCAGGCGATGGTCGACTGCCACGGTTCCCAGTGCGGGTTCTGTACGCCGGGCTTTGTGATGTCGCTGTTCGCGCTGCAAAAGAACATCGCCGAATCCGCCTCCCCCGAAACCAGGCACGCCCAGGCTCACGAAGCCCTGGCGGGCAATCTGTGCCGCTGCACCGGTTATCGACCGATCCTCGCAGCGGCCGAGCAATGCTGCAGCCAACCGCAGGCAGATCAGTTCGATGCCCTGACCGCCCAGACCATCGCCCGCCTCAAGGCCATCGCGCCGACCCAAACCGGCGAGCTGAACAGCGGCGACAAGCGCTGCCTGGTGCCGTTGACTGTGGCCGACGTGGCTGATCTCTACGATGCCTATCCCCAAGCCCGGCTGCTGGCCGGCGGCACCGACCTGGCCCTTGAAGTGACGCAATTCCATCGCCCGCTGCCGGTGATGATCTACGTCGGCAACGTCGCCGCGATGAAGAAGATCGAGCATTTCGAAGACCGCATCGAGATCGGCGCGGCCACGGCCCTCACCGATTGCTACGAAGCACTGAGCCGCGAGTACCCGGATTTCGGCGAATTACTGCACCGTTTTGCATCGCTGCAGATCCGCAATCAGGGCACCCTCGGCGGCAACATCGGCAACGCTTCGCCAATCGGCGACTCCCCGCCCCTGCTCATCGCACTGGGCGCGAAGATCGTGCTGCGCAAGGGCGAGCAGACCCGCACCCTGGCGCTGGAGGATTACTTCATCGATTACCGCGTGACGGTGCGTCAGGAAAGCGAGTTCATTGAGCGCATCATCGTGCCCCGAGCCAACGCCCGGCAGACGTTTCGCGCCTACAAGGTTTCAAAGCGGCTGGACGACGACATCTCGGCGGTGTGCGCAGCGTTTCGCGTGCAGGTCGAGAACGGTGCCATCGTCGACGCCCGCGCGGCCTTCGGCGGCATGGCGGCGATCCCCAAACGCGCGGCCCATTGCGAGCAGGCGCTGCTCGGCCAGCCGTGGACATCCGCCACTATTGAGCGCGCCTGCGCCGCACTGGCCGAGGACTTCACGCCGCTGACGGACTTTCGCGCGAGCAAGGAATACCGCCTGCTCAGCGCGCAGAACCTGCTGCGCAAATACTTCATTGAAGTGCAAACGCCCCACATCCAGACGCGGGTGACAGCTTATGTCTAACCATCATTCAGCCAGGTCCCAGGAAGAAATGGTCGCCCTGTTTCAACAGGACCTGACCACCGGCGTCGGTCGCAGCGTCAAGCACGACAGCGCCGACAAGCACGTGTCCGGCGAAGCGATCTACATCGACGACCGCCTCGAATTCCCCAATCAGTTGCACGTGTATGCGCGGCTGTCCGACCGTGCCCATGCGCGCATCGTCCGCGTCGACGTGTCGCCCTGCTACGCCTTCGACGGCGTGCGCATCGCCATCACCCATGAAGACATTCCGGGCCTCAAGGACATCGGCCCGCTGCTGCCCGGCGACCCGTTGCTGGCCATCGACAAGGTCGAGTTCGTCGGTCAACCGGTGATTGCCGTGGCGGCCCGGGATCTGGAAACCGCACGTAAGGCAGCGATGGCCGCGATCATCGAATACGAAGACTTGGAGCCCGTGCTCGACGTCGTCCAGGCCTACCGCGACAAGCATTTCGTGCTCGACAGCCACACCCACCAGCGCGGCGATTCGGCGACGGCGCTGGCGTCCGCGACACACCGCATTCAGGGCACGCTGCACATCGGCGGTCAGGAACACTTTTACCTGGAAACGCAGATTTCGTCGGTGATGCCCACCGAAGACGGCGGCATGATCGTCTATTGCTCGACGCAGAACCCGACCGAAGTGCAGAAGCTCGTCGCCGAAGTGCTGGATGTGTCGATGAACAAGATCGTCGTCGACATGCGCCGTATGGGTGGCGGCTTCGGCGGCAAGGAAACCCAGGCCGCGAGCCCCGCGTGCCTGTGCGCGGTGATTGCGCGCCTGACCGGCCAGCCGACCAAGATGCGCCTGCCGCGCATGGAAGACATGATGATGACCGGCAAGCGTCATCCGTTTTACGTCGAGTACGACGTGGGCTTCGACAACGACGGGCGCTTGCACGGCATTCAGCTGGAGCTGGCGGGCAACTGCGGTTATTCGCCGGACCTGTCGGCGTCCATCGTCGACCGCGCGATGTTTCATGCCGACAATTCCTACTACCTGGGCGACGCCACCATCAATGGCCATCGCTGCAAGACCAACACCGCGTCGAACACGGCGTATCGCGGCTTCGGTGGCCCCCAAGGGATGGTCGCCATCGAGGAAGTGATGGACGCCATCGCCCGGCATCTGGGCAAGGACCCGCTGGCGGTGCGCAAAGCCAACTACTACGGCAAGACCGAGCGCAACGTCACGCACTACTACCAGACCGTCGAGCACAACATGCTCGAAGAAATGACTGCCGAACTGGAAGCAAGCAGTGATTACGCAGAGCGGCGCAAAGCGATCACGGCCTACAACGCCCACAGCCCGATTCTGAAGAAAGGCCTGGCGCTGACCCCGGTGAAATTCGGTATTTCCTTCACCGCCAGCTTCCTCAATCAGGCCGGCGCGCTCATCCACATCTACACCGACGGCAGCATTCATCTCAATCACGGCGGCACCGAGATGGGCCAGGGCCTGAACGTCAAGGTGGCGCAGGTGGTGGCCGAGGTGTTTCAGGTCGACATCGACCGTGTGCAGATCACCGCGACCAACACCGACAAGGTGCCAAACACGTCGCCGACGGCAGCCTCCAGCGGAGCGGACCTGAACGGCAAGGCCGCGCAGAACGCTGCGGAAATCCTCAAGCAGCGGCTGGTGGAATTCGCGGCGAAGCATTACCAGTGCGATGAATCGCGGGTCGAGTTTCGCAACGGCCACGTGCGCGTCGGCGAGCAGGTCATCAGCTTCGACACCCTGGCGCAGCAGGCGTGGATGGGTCAGGTGTCGCTGTCGAGCACCGGCTATTACAAGACGCCGAAGATTTTCTACGACCGCAGCCAGGCGCGCGGCCGGCCCTTCTATTACTTTGCGTTTGGCGCGGCCTGTACCGAGGTGCTGGTCGACACCCTGACCGGTGAATACAAAATGCTGCGCACGGACATTCTTCATGACGTCGGCGCCTCCCTGAACCCGGCCATCGACATCGGCCAGGTCGAGGGCGGCTACATTCAAGGGATGGGCTGGCTGACGACCGAGGAACTGGTCTGGAACGACAAGGGCAAGCTGATGACCAACGGCCCGGCCAGCTACAAGATTCCGGCCGTGGCCGACATGCCGGCGGACCTGCGTGTGAAGCTGGTGGAGAACCGCAAGAACCCCGAAGACACGGTGTTTCATTCCAAAGCCGTGGGCGAGCCGCCGTTCATGCTGGGCATCGCCGCCTGGTGCGCGATCAAGGATGCGGTGGCGAGTCTGGGTGATTACAAGCATCAACCGAAGATCGACGCGCCGGCGACCCCGGAGCGGGTGTTGTGGGGGTGTGAGCAGATGCGGGCTTTGCGGGCTGCGATGCCGGAAGCGGAAGGTGTCGCCCATGAGTTGACGGTTTCCTCGGTTTGATTTTCGTCGGCGCAGATGACGCCTTCGCGGGCAAGGTGGAGCGCCACCCCGGTCGCTCCTACAGTCGGAATGCGGTTCTCTGTAGGAGCGCGCTTGCCCGCGATGAGGCCAGCACAGACACCACAGATTTTGATCGTCGCAACAACGATCAGGAGACACACATGAATAACTGGATCAGTGCCCTCGCCGACTTGCAGCACCAGGGCGAGGCCTGCGTGCTGGTGACCATCATCGAGGAGCGTGGCTCGACGCCGCGCAATGCGGGCTCGAAAATGGTCGTCAGCGCCGGGCGCATCTTCGACACCATCGGCGGCGGTCATCTGGAATACAAGGCCATGGAAATCGCCCGGGAGATGCTCGCCAGCGGTAGCCAGCAAACCCGTCTGGAGCGCTTCAGCCTTGGCGCCAGCCTGGGCCAGTGCTGCGGCGGCGTGAACGTATTGCTGTTCGAGCCCATGGGCCAGCCCCAGGCGCACATTGCGGTGTTCGGCGCCGGCCACGTCGGGCGGGCGCTGGTGCCGCTGCTCGCCAGCCTGCCCTGCCGCGTGCGCTGGATCGATTCCCGCGAGGCTGAATTTCCCGCGCACATGCCGGAAGGCGTGACGCAGATCCTCAGCGAGGACGTCATCGAAGAAGTCGATCACCTTCCCGCTGGCAGCTATTGCATCGTCATGACCCACAATCATCAGCTGGACCTGGAACTCGCCGCCGCCATTCTCAAGCGGGGGGATTTCAGCTATTTCGGCCTGATCGGCTCGAAAACCAAGCGCGTGAAATTCGAGCATCGTTTGCGGGATCGCGGCTTCGACGCTGCGGTGCTGCAGCGCATGCGTTGTCCGATGGGACTGACCGAGGTCAAAGGCAAGCTGCCCATGGAAATCGCCGTGTCGATCGCCGGCGAAGTGATCGCCACCTACAACGCTCATTTCGGCGAGCAAAGCACCACTGCCGAACCTGTCGCCAAGCTGCTGCCGGTGTCCCGCCGCAGCCAGGCCCAATGAATCCCGGAAGAACGATCAACTGACATGACTCTTGATATCAGCAACGCTAAAAAGGCCTACCGCGCCGCCATCATTCACAGCATCGCCGACCCTGCCGACGTGGCGGTGGAAGCGTCGTACGAGTATTTCGAAGACGGCCTGATGCTGGTCGAAAACGGCAAGATCGTCGCCCTCGGCAATGCCGAAGACCTGCTGAAGACCCTCGCCGACGACGTCGAAATCGTCAGCTATCAGGACGCGCTCATTACCGCCGGTTTCATCGACACTCACATTCATTTGCCGCAGACCGGCATGGTCGGCTCCTACGGCGAGCAGTTGCTCGACTGGCTGAACACCTACGTGTTTCCCTGCGAGAAGCAGTTCGCCGACCCCGAGCATTCGGCGCAGGTGGCTGACATCTTTCTCAAGGAATTGCTGCGCAACGGCACCACCACCGCGCTGGTGTTCGGCAGTCGGCACAAGGAGTCGGTGGACGCGCTGTTCAGTGCCGCCGAGAAGCTCAATCTGCGCCTGATCGCCGGCAAGGTGATGATGGACCGCAACGCGCCGGATTATCTGGTGGACACCGCCGAATCCAGCTACGTCGACAGCAAGGCGCTGATCGAACGCTGGCATGGCAAGGGCCGTCTGCATTACGCCGTGACCCCGCGTTTTGCGCCGACCAGCACCCCTGAACAATTGACCCTTGCCGGCCAGTTGTTGACCGAATACCCCGACCTGTACATGCAGACCCACATCAGTGAAAACCTGAAGGAAGTCGACTGGGTCAAGGCACTGTTCCCGGAGCGCAAGAACTACCTGGACGTGTACGACCATTTCAACCTGCTCGGCGAGCGCTCGGTGTTTGCCCACGGCGTGCACCTGTGCGACCAAGAGTGTCAGCGCCTGGCGGAAACCGGGTCAGCCATCGCCTTCTGCCCGACCTCCAACCTGTTCCTCGGCAGCGGCTTGTTCAATTTGCCAATGGCGGAAAAGCATAAGGTCAATGTCGGCCTGGGCACCGATGTCGGCGCCGGGACGAGTTTCTCGCTGCTGCACACGTTAAACGAGGCGTACAAAGTCATGCAGCTGCAAGGCGCCAAACTGAGCCCGTTCAAATCGCTGTACCTGGCGACACTGGGCGGCGCACGGGCCCTGCGGCTGGAGGACAAGATCGGCGACCTGCAACCGGGCAGCGAAGCGGACTTCGTGGTGCTGGACTTCAACGCCACCCCGCTGCTGGCCTACCGCATGAGTCAGGCGACGAGCATTGAAGAGCAGTTGTTTGTGTTGATGACCCTGGGGGATGACCGGACCGTGAGCGAAACGTATTCGGCGGGGGCGTTGGTGCATAAGCGCTAAAAACAATGGAATGTCCGCAGGTTTGTTTCGGACTCGCCCTCACAAACGCCGCACTGTAGGAGCGCGCTTGCCCGCGAATGCGGTGGGTCAGCAACATATAGGCTGGCTGAAATAACGCGTTCGCGGGCAAGCTGCTACAGGTGCTGCGCTCGCCGAAAATGATGTGCTTGACGCCGGTGAGGTGTACGCCGCGAACTGCACGGCTTACTGCAGGCATCACACCGCCGTGCTGCGCCCTGCTTTCGTTAGCACGCTCGCAGGTATTCGGTCGGACCGGTAATTCCCCATCCCCACCGAACGTTGTAGGAGCGCACTGCCCGCGAATGCGGTGGGTCAGCAACATATAGGCTGGCTGAAATAACGCGTTCGCGGGCAAGCGCGCTCCTACAGGTGCCGCGCTCGCCGAAAATGATGTGCTTGACGCCGGTGAGGTGTACGCCGCGAACTGCACGGCTTACTGCCGGCATCACACCGCCGTGCTGCGCCCTACTTTCGTTAGCACGCTCGCAGGTATACGGTCGGACCGGTAATTCCCCATCCCCACCGAACGTTGTAGGAGCGCGCTTGCCCGCGAATGCGGTGGGCCAGCAACATATAGGCTGGCTGAAATAACGCGTTCGCGGGCAAGCGCGTTCCTACAGGTGCTGCGCTCGCCGAAAATGATGTGCTTGACGCCGGTGAGGTGTACGCCGCGAACTGCACGGCTTACTGCAGGCATCACACCGCCGTGCTGCGCCCTGCCTTTTTCTTCGGCAGCATCAGGTGCGAGAACACGGCGTGGAGGTCGTCGGAGGCGCTGTCTTCGTCGAGGTTGAGCTTGCTGTCGATGTGATCCATGTGATGCATCATCAGGCTTACCGCCAACGTTGCATCCCGGGCTTCGATGGCATCGATCAGTTGGGTGTGTTCATCGTACGAGCAGTGCGAGCGGTTGCCGCTTTCGTACTGGGCGATGATCAACGAGGTCTGCGACACCAGGCTGCGCTGGAAGCTGATCAGTGGAGCGTTTTTCGCCGCTTCCGCCAGCTTCAGATGAAATTCCCCCGACAGACGAATCCCCGCCCCGCGATCCCCTTTCGAAAAACTGTCGCGCTCGTCGCTGACCATCTGACGCAGCTCGCTCAGCTGTTCCGCCGTGGCGTGCTCGACCGCCAGTTCAGTGATCGCCTTCTCCACCAGACGCCGGGCGAAGAACACCTGTCGTGCCTCTTCGACGCTCGGGCTGGCCACCACCGCGCCACGGTTCGGGCGCAGCAACACCACGCCTTCGTGGGCGAGACGCGACAATGCGCGGCGAATGATGGTGCGGCTGACGCCGAAGATTTCACCGAGGGCTTCTTCGCTCAGCTTGGTGCCGGGCGCCAGACGCTGTTCGAGAATCGCCTCGAAAATGTGCGCGTAGACGATGTCGTCCTGGGTCCCGCTGCGGCCAGATTTGGCCGTGCGTGGGTGTTTCTTGAGAGGTTGCAACTGATCGTTCATGGGCACTCGTGGTAACGGAATCCGGCGCGGGGCCTTGCCGTGATCAGGGCGGGTACGACCACTGTTGGAGCAACCAATAGCAGATATCCCGGCAAAGTCACAGTAAAAGTAATGGCGCATTGTACACAGCCGGTCAAGTCTGCACAGGTCCCGAAGTGACGGGCCGTTATGCACACAATCCGACAAATATTCAGCGCACGATCGAAAACATTATTTGCATTATTTGTATACAAAAGCATAATCCCCTGGCGCACGTTTCTGACCTTTCAGTCAACAAATCAGCCTGACAGCTCCACCCGCCTCCCGGAGCCGGCAACCGGCTTTGTCATAACAACAAAAACGTCCCGAGGATTTCACTGTGGAAAGTCGCAAAACCGAAGCCACGCCCCTGGATCTCACGCTGCCGCGCAAAGGCCTGCTTGAACGCCTGTTCAAGCTGAGCCTGCACGGCACGACCGTCCGAACCGAGCTGCTGGCCGGGCTCACGACCTTCATCACCATGGCTTACATCATCTTCGTCAACCCCAACATCATGGCCGACGCCGGCATCGATCATGGCGCGGCGTTCGTTGCGACCTGCATCGCCGCCGCGCTGGGTTGCCTGCTGATGGGGCTGTACGCCAACTGGCCGGTGGGCCTGGCGCCGGGGATGGGCCTGAATGCGTTCTTCACCTACACCGTGGTCGGCACTATGGGTTACAGCTGGGAAACGGCGCTGGGCGCGGTATTTGTCTCGGGCGTGATCTTCATGATCCTGACCCTGTCGCGCGTCCGCGAATGGCTGCTCAACAGCATCCCGGTCAGCTTGCGTTACGCCATGGGCGCGGGGGTCGGGCTGTTTCTCGGGCTGATTGGCCTGAAGACCGCCGGCATCGTGGTCGACAGCCCGGCGACGCTGATCAAGCTCGGCTCGCTGCGTGAACCCGGTCCGCTGCTCGCCGCCATCTGTTTTCTGATGATTGCCGTGCTCAGCTATCACCGGGTGTTCGGCGCGATCCTCATCAGCATCATCGCCGTGACGCTGGCCGGCTGGGGCCTGGGGCTGGTGCATTACGACGGCATCTTCTCCATGCCGCCGAGCCTGGCGCCGACCTGGATGGCCATGGACCTGGCCGGCGTGTTCAACGTCAGCATGATCAGCGTGGTGCTGGCGTTTCTGTTCGTGCACATGTTCGACACAGCCGGCACGCTCATGGGTGTGGCACAGCGCGCCGGTTTAGTGCGCGAAGACGGCCGCATCGAAAACCTCTCGCGGGCCTTGAAGGCCGACAGCGCGTCCAGCGTGTTCGGCGCAATGGTCGGTGTGCCGCCAGTCACCAGTTACGTGGAAAGCGCCTCGGGCGTGGCGGCCGGGGGGCGGACGGGGCTGACCGCCGTGACCGTGGGTGTGCTGTTCGTGGCGGCGATGTTCTTCGCCCCGCTAGCCGGGATGATTCCCGCTTACGCGACGGCAGGTGCATTGATTTACGTGGCGATGTTGATGATGGGCGGCATGGCGCACATCGACTGGGACGAAGCCACCGACAGCATTCCGGCGATCGTCACCGCGATCATGATGCCGCTGACGTTCTCAGTCGCCGACGGCATCGCGCTGGGCTTCATCACTTACGTAGTGCTCAAAGCCGGGACCGGCAAACACAGACAGATTTCGGTCAGCCTGTGGGCGCTCTGCGTGATCTTCATTGCCAAGTTTGTGTTTCTGTAAATCAATAGCCGGCGGCTGCGCCGTTGCCACGCGGGTCGAAAGCGCCTTCAAAGCTGCCATTGACCAGACGCACCGCAGCCCCGGCATGCCCCATGGTTTCAGTGAAGGCCTCAAGCAACTCGACCTCGTGGCCACGGCGCTTGAGTTCATCGACAACGGATTCCGGGAAACGCGACTCCAGTTTCAGGGTGTCCGACGTGTCTCCCCAGGTCCGCCCCAGTAACCAGCGCGGCGCCGTCACCGCCTGCTGCAATGGCTGACCAAACACCGCGTACCGGCTGAACACCGCCGCCTGCGTCTGCGGCTGACCGTCGCCCCCCATGGTGCCGTAGACCATGGCGCGGCCATCCTCCAAGCGGGCCGCCGCAGGGTTGAGCGTGTGGAACGGCTTCTTGCCCGGCTTCAAGACCAACAAGTGCTCAGGGTCGAGACTGAACGAGGCGCCGCGGTTTTGCCAGTTCAGGCCCGAGCCCTGCAACACCACGCCGCTGCCGAATTCGTGGTAAATGCTCTGAATGAAGGAAACCGCAAGCCCGTCGTTATCGATCACCCCCATCCAGATCGTGTCGCCCGGCCCCTTGCCTTCACCCCACGGCGCGGCTTGCTGCGGATCAATGCGCGCTGCCAGCGCTTGCAGGTTGTCCGGCGCCAGGCAGCTCTGAGGGTCGATAGTCATGTGCTCGGGGTCCGTTATGTGGCCATCGCGCAGTGCGAATGCGAGCTTGGTCGCCTCCACCAGGGTATGAATATGGTCGGCCTCGTCCGCGGCATGTGAGGCCAAACCTGCGTGATCGGAAATCCCCAGGATCAGCTGCGAAACCAGCCCCTGGCTAGGGGGCGTCAGGTTGTAAACCGTACCTGCGCTGTGGTTCAGCTCAAGGGGGCGCACACGCCTGGCCCGGTAACTGGCCAGATCGGCACGGGTCACCGGCGCGCCCAGAGCCTCCAGATCATGGGCAATGGAATCGGCAAGCGCCCCACGATAGAAACTGTCCAGACCGTCGTCGGCCAAGGCTTGCAGCGTGTCCGCCAGACGCGGTTGCCGGAACAGACTGCCGGCTTGCGGCGCTGCGCCGTTCGGCAAAAACGTCTCTGCAAAACCCGGCACATGCTGCAACTCAGCCTGCTTGGTAGATGTGGCGACGTGTTGGGAGACGGTGGTGGGAATTCCAGACCGTGCGTAGTGGATCGCGTCTTCGAGCAGGCGCGGCAAAGGAGTATGGCCACCCCATTGCGCCGAAACTGCCAAGGCCTCCTGCCAGCCGCCTACGGTTCCCGCCACGGTCAGCGCCGCATCGACGCCACGGGTCGGGATTTTGCTCATGCCTTCGTAGCGGCTCAGGGTCGCCAGACTGCCAGCCGGACCGCTGGCGTCAATGGCCACCGGCTCGCCCTGGGCAGGCATGATCAGCCAGAAACCGTCGCCGCCCAGGCTGTTCATGTGGGGGTACACAACCGCAATCGTGGCGGCTGCCGCGACCATCGCCTCGATCGCGTTACCGCCCTCGCGCAATACCGCCAGCGCCGATTGTGCAGCGAGACTGTGAGGCGCAACGGCAATGCCGCGAGCGGCCAGTGTGGTGTTCAACATGCGCAGATTCCTTTTTATAAAAATTACAGAGCGTGTGCGGCAAGCCAGTTCATACGCATGCGTTTGAGCACGAAGAAGGCCAGCAGAGCGGTGACGATGTCAAAGCTGATGGCCACCGCAAAAACCGGGTACCAGCTACTTGTGTACTGGTGCAGCAGCGCTGCAACCGGACCGCCAAACACCGCGCCAATCCCCTGCGCCATGTACAGAAAACCGTAGTTGGTGGTGGCGTGGCGGGTGCCGAAGGTGTCGGTCAGGGTTGAGGGGAACAGGGAGAATATTTCACCCCAGCCCAGGAACACGACACCCGACAACAGTACGAACAGCACCGGGTTATCACTGGTCAGCAACCACAGCGTCATGGCTACACCTTCAAACAGAAACGCGAACGCCATGGTGTTTTCGCGGCCGAAACGGTCGGAAATCCAGCCGAACAACGGCCGGGTCAGACCATTGCAGACACGGTCAATGGTCAAGGCCAGTGGCAAGGCCGCCATGCCCATCACCATGACGGTGGTCATGCCGAAATCCTTGGCGAAGCTGGCCATCTGCGAAGTCACCATCAGGCCGGACGTGGACATCATGGTGAACATGGCAAACATCAGCCAGAAGACTGGGGTCTTGAGCATCTCGCGGGGCGCGACATCAGAAACGGTCTGCGCCGTTTGCGCCACCGCCGTATCACGCAACAGTGCCGGTGGTTGACGCAAAAACCGCGACGCGGCAAGCCCGACCACGCCCAGCACGAGGCCGAACGTCATCATGGTCTGTTCCATGCCAGCACTTTGCAGACTGTTGCTGATAGGAAACGTGGTGAGCATTGCGCCCATGCCATAGCCTGCGGCCACGGCGCCTGCCGCGAAACCGCGACGGTCAGGGAACCAGCGCACCATCAGACCGACAATGCCCACATAGACAATCCCGGTGCCCAGGCCACCGACCACGCCATAACTCAAGTACAGCATGCTCAGAGAAGAAGCCTGACTGGCCAGCACCCAACTAAGGCCGGACAACGTGCAACCCAGACCGACCAGCAGGCGAATGCCAAAACGATCGACCAGATAGCCCTGCACCGGGGAAAAGAATGTCTGCAAAATAATCAACAGGGAAAAGGTGATTTGCACTTGCGCCAGCGAAACACCGAGTTTGTTGGTCAGCGGGCCGGTAAACAGCGTCCAGACATATTGCGGACTGGAAATCGCCATCATGCACACAACACCGATGACAAGTTGATACCAACGGGCGGTCGCAACAGGCGCACGGGCGCCTTCAATAATGTATTGATCACTGCTCATGGCATTAGGCTCGAATGTGAGTTTATCGAGCCAAGGTCAAGAGCAAACCGCATGCCAGTTACTTAAAGCACCTCAACTTTTCTGTTTATTAAAAACTAAATGTATGCCCATAAAAACTTTCGTCCGCGCGTCAGCCTTTCGGTTATTTATCCGAAATATAATTTATATATAAGTCCAACTAAACAATGAGTGGAAAACAACGTACGCGCCCTGCATAGGCTTGTCTATCGCTAAAGGGCCGACCTATAGCGCCTAACGGACACGCGCAAAATACGGAGTCACCTCATCGCCCGACGCCGGTGCAGCGACGCACGCAGTGCACCAGGCTGAAACGGTTTACAACGCCAGCAACGGTATTACCGGGTATGAGAAGAGCGATCCGAACACGGCCGCCCTCTTCATTCATAGCGCACGCCGGGAATAGATCCAGCCACCTTGCCGAGTGTGAACTTCACGCCCGCTCGAATACGATCTCTTGAGCACCTTCCCATAACGTCTTCACGCCCAGGGCGCGCAAGTTTTCCTTGCCTTGCACGATGGTCAGAAAGTGATTGCCCGCCAGTTGCCCCATTTTGCTGGCAAAGCAGCAAGAGCCGTAAGCCACGAGAATTTCGGTTTCGCTATAGGGACCGGGGTAGAAAAGAATGTCACCCACGGAAGGATGACTGGTGTGATTCTCGAAGCCGATGGGCTCCTCGCCCTTCAGAAGTTGATACTCACCCAATGGCACCCAGCATCCCTCGCCACTCCAACGCACGTGAATAAGCTTCTGACGATAGGGGAGCAACGCGAGAAACGCCGCGACAGTTTGCGGGGCATCGGGGTTGGTTTCGGCGAGAAACTGATACCCGCCTGCGGTGATTTTAAGCGTGGTCATGCAACGTTATCTCCTCAATAGGCATGGCGGTGATCCGAGGGGTTGCCCCCCTAGCTCCCTCGATAGGTCGAATAACTATAAGGCGAGATCAGCAGCGGCACGTGATAGTGGTCCTGCGCGGCATCAATGCCGAAGCGCAGCACGACGACATCAAGAAACGCGGTGTCGGGCAGTTGAACCCCTTTGGCGCGGTAGTAATCACCCGCGTGGAATTGCAATTGGTAGACGCCTGAACGGTAATCATCGCCCTGCAACAATGGCGCGTCGCATCGACCGTCGGCGTTAGTCACGGCGTCGGCGACTTTCTCCAGCCGTTCGCCTTCAACCCGGTAAAGCGCGATGTGAATGGCGCTGCCGGGGCACCCGTGAGCGGCGTCCAGTACGTGTGTGGTCAGTCGTCCCATGCTTGTCGGGGCCTCGCTTGAGAAGTGGAAGTCAGGCACACGCACCGATTAAGGGCTCAATGGATGCGGGCGATGAGTGATTAAGACACTTTGAACATAAATTGTACACAATAGATGTCGTTTAATAGCCCGTTTTGCTCGTCGCGTCTGGATAACCGGTATTTCACAGCGCAGTGAGGAAATTATTAGGTTTTTTCTAAAGATCCTGACCAATAAGGCAGGTTTCTTGCAGCACGAGCCTTCGTAAGAAAAGAAAAAACAGGCTTACAAAATGCGGTCAAGGTTGTATACAATATTTTCACCGCAACGGCAGTCCACTGCATCGTATTGCAATGTCAGACAGCCACTGCAACATACAACACGCACAGAAGGAATCTCGCAGTGAGCGCCGACTACCCACGCGACCTGATCGGTTACGGCAGCAACCCGCCCCATCCGCACTGGCCAGGCAATGCCCGTATCGCGCTGTCGTTCGTGCTCAATTACGAGGAAGGCGGCGAGCGCAACATTCTGCATGGTGACAAGGAATCCGAAGCGTTCCTCTCCGAAATGGTCGCCGCGCAACCGCTCCAGGGCCAGCGCAACATGAGCATGGAATCGCTCTACGAATACGGCAGCCGTGCCGGCGTGTGGCGGGTGCTCAAACTGTTCAAGCAATTTGATATCCCGCTCACCGTTTTCGCCGTGGCCATGGCCGCGCAGCGTCACCCGGACGTGATCCGCGCCATGGTCGACGCCGGCCATGAGATCTGCAGCCACGGCTACCGCTGGATCGACTACCAGAACATGGACGAGGCGCAGGAGCGCGAGCACATGCTCGAAGCCATCCGCATCCTCACCGAACTCACCGGCGAACGGCCGCTGGGCTGGTACACCGGGCGCACCGGCCCCAACACCCGGCGGCTGGTGATGGAAGAAGGCGGTTTTCTCTACGACTGCGACACCTACGACGACGACCTGCCCTACTGGGAGCCGAACAACGCCACCGGCAAGCCGCACCTGGTGATCCCCTACACGCTGGACACCAACGACATGCGCTTCACCCAGGTGCAGGGTTTCAACAAGGGCGACGACTTTTTCGATTACCTGAAAGACGCCTTCGACGTGCTATACGCCGAAGGGGCCGAGGCGCCAAAAATGCTGTCGATCGGCCTGCACTGCCGCTTGATTGGCCGCCCTGCCCGACTGGCCGCCCTGCAGCGTTTTCTTGAGTACGTCAAAGGCCACGAGCAGGTCTGGTTCGCCCGCCGTGTGGAAATCGCGCGGCACTGGCATCAGGTTCATCCCTTCAATGGAGCCGCCGAATGAGCCGTTTTCAAACCCTGACGCCCTCCGCCCTCAGCCGCGACGAATTCGTCCACGCCTTCGGGGATATTTACGAACACTCGCCCTGGGTCGCCGAACAGGCCTATGACCGGGGCCAACTGCACGAGCTCGACGACATCGAGACGCTGCATGCACGCATGAGCGACATCCTGTTGAGTGCCGATCACGCCGCGCAACTGGCGCTGATCAACGCTCACCCTGACCTTGCCGGCAAAGCCGCCGTGCAAGGCCAACTGACCGAAGCCAGTACCTCCGAGCAAGCTGGCGCCGGTATCCACCACTGCACGGCCGAAGAGTTTCAGCGCTTCACCGAGCTGAACGACGCCTACAAGGCGACGTTCGCGTTCCCCTTCATCATGGCGGTGAAAGGCAGCAACCGGCATCAGATCCTGGCGGCCTTCGAGACGCGCATTCACAACTCGACCGACGTCGAGTTCGCCTGCGCGCTGGCCGAGATCAACAAGATTGCCCTGTTTCGCCTGCAAGCCCTCTGACCGACCTTTCCCACGCCCCCTATCAAAGGCAGACAAAAAGAATGAAAGCTTACGCCGCACCCTTCGAGAAGTTCGTCAACCTGGCCGATGCGCGTCTGGGGACGAAGATCCTGTCCGTCACCGATGACTGGTTCGCGGACGCCAACCGCCTGTTCCAGCCGACGCCTGCGGTCTGGAAAGAAGGCGTGTTCGACGACAACGGCAAGTGGATGGACGGCTGGGAGTCGCGCCGCAAGCGCTTCGAAGGTTACGACACCGCCGTGATTCGTCTGGGCGTCGCCGGTTCGATCAAGGGCGTGGACATCGACACCTCGTACTTCACCGGAAACTACCCGCCCTCGGCCTCGCTGGAGGCGTGCTTCCTGGCATCGGGTGAGCCGGATGAAAACACCGAATGGACAGAAGTGCTGCCGGCCGTCGAGCTAAAGGGCGACAGCCACCATTACCATGAGATCGCTGACGCCAAGGCCTACAGCCACCTGCGTTTCAATATTTACCCCGACGGCGGCGTGGCGCGTTTGCGCGTGTACGGCGTGCCCCATCGGGACTGGACGGCGGTGGGCGACAACGAGCAGATCGACCTGGCCGCCGCGCTGAATGGTGGTCGTGCGCTGGCCTGCTCCGACGAGCATTTCGGGCGCATGAGCAACATCCTCAACCCGGGCCGTGGCGTGAACATGGGCGACGGCTGGGAAACCGCACGTCGCCGCACCCCTGGCAATGACTGGGTGATCGTGGCGCTGGGTCATGCTGGTGAAGTGGAACAGATCGTCGTCGATACCCTGCACTTCAAAGGCAACTACCCGGACAGCTGCTCTATTCAGGCGGCGTTCGTCAAAGGCGGCACCGACAGCCAGATCGAAACCCAGAGCCTGTTCTGGCGCGAACTGCTGCCAAGCCAGAAGCTGGAAATGCACGCCGAACACACCTTCGCCGAGCAGATCAAGGCGCTGGGGCCGATTACCCATATTCGCCTGAACGTGTTCCCGGACGGCGGCGTGAGCCGGTTGCGGGTGTTGGGCAAGGTCGCGAAATAACACCTGACCCTGTGGGAGCGTGGCTTGTCCCGCGATCGGCGACGAAGTCGTCGCAATAGCGGCAACTGCGCTCTGTCTGATACACCGAGTGCGCCGGTCTTGCTGACGCTTCGCGCCAGATCGCGGGACAAGCCACGCTCCTACAAAAGATTGCGTAGACCAAAGACCACAGTGTTTTCATTTACGAATAACGAGAAAGAAGGCCCCGCATGCGCACACTGATCATCGAGCCGTTGACCAAGGCAGCCTTCGCCCCGTTTGGCGATGTCATCGAAACCGATGGCAGCGATCATTTCATGATCAACAACGGCTCTACCATGCGCTTTCACCGTCTGGCCGAGGTTGAAACGGACGACAAGGCGATCATCAGCATCTTCCGCGCCGAGGCGCTGGACATGCCGTTGACCATCAGCATGCTGGAGCGCCATCCGCTGGGCAGCCAGGCCTTTATTCCGCTGCTCGGCCATCCTTTTCTGGTCGTGGTCGCGCCCCTTGGCGATGCACCCGAACCCGAGTTGACCCGCGCCTTCATCACCAATGGCAGGCAGGGTGTTAATTACCATCGCGGCGTCTGGCACCACCCGGTGCTGACGATCGAAAAGCGGGATGACTTCCTGGTGGTTGATCGCAGTGGCAGTGGCAATAACTGCGATGAGCATTTCTTCGAAGAGAGTCAGAAGATGGTTCTCGATCCCCAACTATAAGAAGGGTCTGACCACCCGTTAAGGGGTGGAAGGCAAAGGGTAAGACTGTGGCTGCACATCTGATGGAATGGCTGAATCTGGGCGTGCGCTGGATTCACATGATCGTCGGGATCGCCTGGATCGGCGCGTCCTTTTATTTCGTCTGGCTGGAGAACAACCTTAACCGCGCCAACCCTCGTGACGGTCTGTCGGGCGACCTCTGGGCGATTCACGGCGGCGGTATTTACCACCTGGAAAAGTACAAGCTGGCCCCGCCCACCATGCCGGACGACCTGCACTGGTTCAAATGGGAAGCCTACTGGACCTGGATGTCGGGCGTCGCGTTGCTGTGCATCGTGTTCTATTCCAACCCCACGCTGTACCTGCTGGCACCCGGCAGCACGCTGAGCGGCGGCGCAGGCATCGCCATCGGCGTCGGCTCATTGATCGCCAGTTGGACGATCTACGACATCCTGTGTGATTCGCCGCTGGGCAAGCGCCCTGCCCTGCTGGGCCTGGTTCTGTTCGTGCTGATCATCGCGGCGTGCTTCGGCTTCAGCCAGGTGTTCAGTGGCCGTGCGGCTTACCTGCACACGGGTGCAATCATCGGCACGATCATGGTCGGCAACGTGCTGCGCATCATCATGCCGGCCCAGCGAGCATTGGTCGCCGCCATCGCCGAGAACCGCACGCCGGATCCGTCGCTGCCCGCCAAAGGATTGCTGCGTTCGCGGCACAACAATTACTTCACCCTGCCGGTGCTGTTCATCATGATCAGCAACCACTTCCCGAGCACCTACGGCAGTCAGTACAACTGGCTGATCCTGGCCGGGATCGCGGTGTGTGCGGTGCTGGTGCGTCACTACTTCAACACCCGTCACAACAGCCACAAATACGCCTGGGCCCTGCCGGTTGGTGCGCTGGGGATGATGTGCCTGGCGTACGTCACCGGCCCGGCGCCAATGTCGCGCGGCCCGGACGTGGCGGCGAACATCCAGTACCAGCCACTGCCGGGCACAGCCATCGGAGGGCATCGCGCCGACGAGCCGAAGCCTGACGTGGCGCCAGCGCCTGTTGAAGCTGTGCCTGTGCCTGCGCCTGCACCTGCACCTGCCGCACCGGCTGCCGCCCAACCGGCGCAGGCCAGCACCGGCGGCGTGGATTTCGAGAAGGTCCACAGCGTGATTCAGGAACGCTGCACCGTCTGCCATTCCGCCAAGCCCACCAGCCCGCTGTTCAGCAGCGCGCCGGCCGGGATCATGTTCGACACCCCGCAGCAGATCCAGCAACTGGCCCCGCGCATCCAGGCCCAGGCCGTGACCGCGCAGATCATGCCGCTGGGCAACATCACCCAGATGACCCAACAGGAACGTGACCTGCTGGGGCAATGGATCGATGGAGGGGCGCAGACGAACTGACTGACTGGCCGCAGGTTCATGAACAAATGAATCTCCTGTAGGAGCGACCGGGGTGGCGCTCCACCTTGCCCGCGAATGAGGTGGGTCAGCTAAGCCTGTGCTGACTGACGAGATGCATTCGCGGGCAAGCGCGCTCCTACAGGGATCGTATCAATCCCCCCGACGTTAGCGTTCCACCGCCCTGCCGCACCGGGCGTACTCATAAAATAAAAACAATGAGGTGTTGCATGTCAGAGTCAACTCACGCGCGCATCCCTGCCGCGCCACCACGACAGCCCCTGCCCTTGCTGCAACTGATTCTGGTGGGCCTGCAACACGTCCTGTTGATGTACGGCGGTGCCGTTGCAGTGCCGCTGATCATCGGCCAGGCCGCCGGGCTTTCACGGGAAGACATCGCCTTTCTGATCAACGCCGACCTGCTGGTCGCCGGCATTGCCACGGTGGTGCAATCCCTTGGCATCGGCCCGCTGGGCATTCGCATGCCGATCATGATGGGCGCCAGTTTTGCCGCCGTCGGCAGCATGGTGGCGATGGCCGGGATGAGCGGCGTCGGCCTGCCAGGCATCTTCGGCGCGACCATCGCGGCGGGCTTCTTCGGCATGCTGATCGCCCCGTTCATGTCAAAAATCGTGCGCTTCTTTCCGCCGCTGGTGACCGGCACCGTGATCACCTCGATTGGCCTGTCGCTGTTCCCGGTGGCGGTCAACTGGGCGGGGGGCGGCAGCAAGGCAGTGAGCTTCGGCGACCCGGCCTACCTCGGCGTTGCCGCGCTGGTGTTGCTGACCATCCTGCTGATCAACCGCTTCATGCGCGGGTTCTGGGTGAATATCTCGGTGCTGATCGGCATGGGCCTGGGCTACATCCTCTCCGGCTTCATCGGCATGGTCGACCTGAGTGGTCTGGGTCAGGCCGAATGGCTGAAGGCGGTCACGCCCCTGCACTTCGGCATGCCGCAATTCAGCCTCGCGCCGATCCTGTCCATGTGCCTGGTGGTGGTGATTATCTTTGTCGAATCCACGGGGATGTTCCTCGCCTTGGGCAAGATCACCGACCGCGACGTCACGCCCGGCATGTTGCGCCGGGGGCTGCTGTGCGACGCCGCCGCCTCGTTTCTTGCGGGCTTTCTCAACACCTTCACCCATTCCTCATTTGCGCAGAACATCGGCCTGGTGCAGATGACCGGCGTGCGCTGCCGCTCGGTGACCATCGTCGCGGGCGGTTTTCTCATCGTGCTCAGCCTGTTGCCGAAAGCGGCGTATCTGGTGGCCTCGATTCCGCCTGCCGTACTGGGCGGCGCGGCCATCGCCATGTTCGGCATGGTCGCCGCCACCGGGATCAAGATCCTCCAGGAAGCGGACATCGCTGATCGGCGTAACCAGCTGCTGGTCGCGGTGAGCATCGGCATGGGCCTGATCCCGGTGGTGCGCCCGGAGTTCTTCAGCCAGCTGCCACAGTGGATGGGCCCGATCACCCACAGCGGCATCGCCATGGCGACGTTGAGCGCCGTGTTGCTGAACCTGCTGTTCAACGTCCTCGGCGGTGCCGGACGCGATGCGATGGCCGGGCCGCTGCACTCACACTGAGGGGTTGCCCTGTTTTCGACGGGAGTGCTCTGTGACAGAGCACTTGAGCCCGGCTGCGCGAGTCAGTATCCTCCGCCGCCGCTCGAATTCAGTCCAATAACAACACTGCAACTAACCTGACTGACCGGACAACTCTCCGATCAGCCCGTGCATCTTCCAAACGGCATCGATAAATCGACCCATCGACTGTTATTTAAACAGCCGACAGGGCTTTTTTGTCTTTTTTCAAGGTGTTGGCTCAGCTCTTGCTATCCACTCGAAGCTGACCAAACAGACAACTTAGTCAGTTAAAACCAAGGCGCCATAACAGAGCGTCAGTTCGCAAAAAACCACGACGTCAATCCAAGGGAGTATTTACATGAACCGCACGCTTTCCAGCCTGATGGCCGCCAGTAGTCTGCTTGCCGCTGCGCCGGCCATGTCGGGTGATCTGCTGCAGTGGCAGAGCAACAGCCTGACTTATCTCTACGGCAAAAACTTCGCCGTGAACCCTGAGAACCAGCAGACGTTCACCTACGAACATGCCGATGGCTGGAAATACGGCGACAACTTCGTCTTCCTCGATTACATCAACTACAACGGCAAGAAAGACGGCGGCCTGGGCAACGCCTCGACGTACGGGGAAATCTCCCCTCGCCTGTCCATGGGCAAGATCTTCGATCAAAAATTTCAGCTCGGCCCGATCACTGACGTGTTGCTGGCAACCACTTACGAGTTCGGCGAAGGCGATGTCGAGTCGTACCTGATCGGCCCCGGTTTTGACTTGAAGATCCCCGGCTTCGATTACTTCCAGCTGAACTTCTACAAGCGCTACACCGACGGCCACCGCGCCGGTTACGGCGCCTGGCAGATCACCCCGGTCTGGTCTTACACGATTCCAGTGGGCAAGTCCGACATTCTTATCGACGGTTTCATGGACTGGGTCGTGGACAACAAGCAGTCCAACAGCAAGGGCGATTACCACTCCAACCTGCACTTCAACCCGCAGATCAAGTACGACTTGGGCAAGGCGCTTAATCTTCCGGACCGACAGTTGTACGTGGGCGTCGAGTACGACTACTGGAGCAACAAGTACGGGATCAACGACACGCGCTCCTTTGACACCGACCAGAACACCGCCAGTTTGCTGGTGAAAGTCTTCTTCTGATCGCTTCGGGACGGTGCTAGCAAGCGCCTTCGCAAGCAGTTCACCTGACGGACTTACTGCAGAATGTCCGGAGCATTGCGCTCCGGTCAATTCATGCGCTTTTCATTTTCATACGACCGATTTTTAACTTCCGCTCCGGGATGATAGGCACCGTCGGCCACTGTCGGGCAGACACTCGAACCTCCCTGTCTGAACCACCCGGTAATCACAATGAACAAACTTCCGCAGATCACGCTCGCGTTCTGGGTCATGAAAATCTGTGCCACCACGTTAGGCGAAACAGCAGGCGACTTGCTGTCAATGACCCTCGACGTTGGCTATCTGATCAGCTCCCTTATTTTAATCAGCGTGTTTGTCGTCACGCTCATCACGCAACTGGCCTCCAAACGCTACAACCCGGCGCTGTACTGGTTGGTGATTCTTTCCACCAGCACGGCGGGCACCACCATGTCCGACTTCATGGACCGCACGCTGGGGCTCGGTTACGCGGCGGGTTCGGCCATTCTCGTGGCGATCCTGCTGGCGATCTTCTCAGCCTGGTACTGGAGCGAACGGTCGTTGTCGGTGAGCCGCGTCACGACGCTGAAAGCCGAGCTGTTCTACTGGTTCGCGATCCTGTTCTCGAACACCCTGGGCACGGCGCTGGGCGACTTCCTGGCGGATGACTCGGGGTTGGGCTTCATGGGCGGGGCACTGCTGATCGGCTCGGCGATTGCCGTGGTCGTGTTGCTTCACTACACCACCCGGTTGTCGTCGGTGGCGTTGTTCTGGATCGCCTTCGTGCTGACTCGCCCGTTCGGCGCAACGTTGGGCGACGTGCTGACCAAACCCCATGAAAAAGGCGGGCTGGACTTCGGCACGGTGGGTTCTTCGATGGTACTGCTGGGCATTCTGGTGCTGCTGGTGGGCGCCGCCATGTATTACAACCGCAAGCCCGCGCCGGCCTTTGCGGCGATCAGCGACAAGTAAGGGCAATCGGCAGATAGAAATAAAGCGCGCTTGCCTGGTACTGAAGCACTTCAGCCATCGCTACCCAGGCTGATGTTCAACGGTCACAGGCAAACGCGGCGAGGGTCACCCGCTCAGGAATGCCCTTCCCACGGCAGCGGCTTGCCCGCTCGCACCCTCGCATTCAGCGAGCGCAACAGGTCGAGGGGATCACGGTCCTTCATCGCATGACTCTGCTCGTCGACCCAGGTCATGACCTGCTGCCGGTCGAGGGTCGGCCGGCGATGCAGGATTTCCACCAGCTGCCGCTCGCAATGCTGGGCATACGCAACGACGCTGGAAAACAATGGGCTGTTCATGCTGCCAACACCTCGCCACCGAATACGCGTTCAGCCTTGATAAGGCGCCAGTTCTGATCGTGCTGCTCTGCTAATGCTCCCGGTACTACTCTCGGTACAGCCATCCGCCACACAATACCACTGGCGCGCGGTCGCGACAGTGACAAGCCGGTGCGGGAAAGGGATGTCGTTGCGTGGGAGTGGCAATGTTGAGCCTGCCGCGAGGCCGGTGCTAACATTCGCCACCGCCGAGCAGGCAAGGACATACCGGTTTATGAGCAGCATCCGCGAGCGCAACAAAGAACTGATCCTGCGCGCAGCCAGTGAAGAATTTGCCGACAAGGGATTCGCCGCCAGCAAGACCAGCGACATCGCCGCCAAGGCGGGTGTGCCCAAGCCCAACGTCTATTACTACTTCAAATCGAAGGACAACCTGTACCGCGAGGTGCTCGAAAGCATCATCGAGCCGATCATGCAGGCATCGACGCCGTTCAATCGTGAGGGTGTGCCGGCAGAAGTGCTCACGAGCTACATTCGCTCGAAGATCCGCATCTCCCGCGACCTGCCCTTCGCTTCAAAGGTGTTCGCCAGCGAGATCATGCACGGCGCGCCGCATCTGACGTCCGAACAAGTTGAACAGCTCAATGGCCAGGCCAGGCACAACATCGAGTGCATCCAGGGCTGGATCGATGACGGCCTGATCGCGCCCATCGACCCCCATCATCTGATGTTCAGCATCTGGGCCGCCACCCAGACCTACGCCGATTTCGACTGGCAGATTTCTACAGTGACGGGTAAAGCGACCCTGGACGACGCTGATTACGAAGCGGCCGCCCAGACCATTATCCGGCTGGTGCTTAAAGGGTGCGAGCCGGACCGCTGAGGGTCACAGGCTTTCGTCTTTGTCGTAGCCCAAGGCCCTGTTCACGCCCTGTAAAAGCTGGCCGAAGCTCCAGGGTTTGCGAATGAACACCACCGGATGTACGACGCCAGAGCTCTCCGGTGTCTCGTGACCTGACATGATCAGAATCGGGATGTGCGGATACTTGTTGCGCGACAGGTTCGCAAGGTCTGCACCGTTCAAGGTGCCCGGCATGAGGATATCGGTCAGAAGGAGCGCCACGTCGGCCGAGCTGCTCTCGAGGTAATTCGCCGCCTCGTCTGCCGTCTCCAGCGCATGGGTGGTAAAGCCTTCATCCTCGAGGATCTCGCACACGAACTCACGAATGATTTCCTCGTCCTCAACCACCAGAATGAGTCCCATGTTTGGTACGTCTGCTGCCATTTGCGCCACATCCACAATAATTATTTCCCATGCCTGCCCGGCCGGCCCTGTCCTGGACTCGGGTGTAGTCCGTACTGTGAGCGGCGCGAGCGCCGGAAATTCCATTGGGAAACAACATTTGGTCGAAACGTCGTACAGATTCGGTAAATAAATGCAGTCGAAAGGTCCTTCACCAAATCGCAGGCAATAAAAAAACCCGCCGAAGCGGGTTTGTGCAACACCGTCCAACTTCCTGTTGGCCGCCAATGCCTGGCAACGGTCGATCATCCTTGATCCTGCAGCGGTCCGTTGCTGCAGTTGATGGATCCAATGTACCGCGCCGAGGTGTTTCAGCCTAGAGCCAAGTTCCTCAGAGCGTGTAAGCCTTTCGCTATACCTGTGTCCGTAACTTGCGCCCACACTCAGGTTTATAACCGTCAGGCCGAGATGCTTAATGACACCGCATCCTCTGTCTGTCGTTCGACGGTCATCGATCCGCTGTTGCGCACCCGGTTTGCCCGGCGCGCTACCCCTAAGCCTGGCCCAATAAAAAGAACAAAGAAACGGAGTGACGATCATGAATATGCGCAATCTCTCGATCAGCAAGCGCTTGTGGCTGATTCTCATCGTCGCGGTAGTGATGCTGTTTACGCTGGCGGGGGCGATGCTCAAGCAGATCCACGACGATCTGTACGAAGCCAAAACCGTCAAGACCATGCACGTGGTGCAGACCGCCAGTGGCCTGCTCGATTACTACCATGGCCTGGAAACCGCCGGCACCCTGACCCGCGAGCAGGCGCAGCAGCAGGCGATGGATGCCATTCGCGGGCTGCGCTACAACCAGACCGACTACTTCTGGATCAACGACCTGCGCCCGGTGATGATCATGCACCCGGCCAATCCCAAGTTGGTTGGCCAGGACCTTTCCGCCATCAAAGACCCGGACGGCTTTCAGGTCTTCAATGAAATGGTCACGCTGGCCAAAGCCAAAGGCGCCGGCATGGTCAACTACCGCTGGCCCAAGCCCGGCGCCACTGACGCGGTCGGCAAGACTTCGTACATCTCGCTGTTCGCACCGTGGGGCTGGATCATCGGCTCCGGCGTTTACATCGATGACGTGCAGGCCGAGTTCTACAAGCAAGTCGTCAAGGCGCTGTCGATCAGTGCCGGCATCATTCTGGTGATGGCGCTTGTGCTGATTCTGATTGCCCGCAGCATCGCTGGCCCGCTTAAAACCACCGTCGAGGCGATGGCCAATATTGCCAGCGGCGAAAGCGACCTGACCCGCACCTTGGCAACCGAGGGCAACGACGAGGTCACGCAACTGGCCCGGCATTTCAACGCGTTCACCGCCAAGCTTCGGCGGGTGGTCAGTGAGTTGCAGTCGTCTGCGGTCGGTCTCGGTCAGGCGTCGAGTGAGCTGGGCAGCAATGCCATTCAGGCCCAGGAGCGCAGTCAGCAGCAGTCGTTGCAGATGGAACAGGTGGCCACCGCCGTCAATGAAGTCACTTACGGCGTGCAGGACGTGGCGAAGAACGCCGAGCACGCCGCCAGCGAGATGCGCAACGCCGAATCCCAGGCGCAGCAGGGTCAGGCCAACATCGACAGCAGCCTGGAGCAGATCGGGCACCTGTCGGGGACCATCGATCAGGCTGTGGAAGTGATTCGCACGCTGGCCAGCGAAAGCACGCAGATCGGCGGTGTGTTGGAGGTGATCAGCTCGATTGCCGACCAGACCAACCTGCTCGCCCTGAACGCCGCCATCGAAGCCGCCCGCGCCGGTGATCAGGGCCGTGGCTTCGCCGTGGTCGCAGACGAAGTGCGCCTGCTGGCCCAGCGCACGCAGAAATCCACCGCAGAAATCCAGACGATGATCGAGCGCCTGCAAGCCCATTCGGACGCTGCGGTGAAAGTGATCGCCGACAGCAGTCGTTCCTCGCAACTGACCATTGAACAGGCCAACCTCGCCGGCCAGAGCCTGACCTCGATCAGCCAGGCACTGCGCAACCTCAACGGCCTCAACGCCTCCATCGCCAGCGCGACCCTTGAGCAATCCCACGTGGTGGAAGACATCAACCAGAACGTCACCCAGGCGGCGCAACTGTCCCAGAGCACCGCGGTGGCGGCGGAACAGTCCAGCGCAGCGAGCAATCAGCTCAAGGGGTTGAGTGAACAGCTGAACGGGTTGTTGCGGCAGTTTCGGGTTTAGGCGACTGGAGCCTTCCCGGCTAAAGCCGGTCCCACAGGGATCGTGGTAGCCAGTTCCATCGGGTGTACGCAATGCTCTCCGTAGGACCGGCTTCAGCCGGGAAGAAGCCAGCATGAACGCCATCAGATGTGCGGTGCGACGCCTCAGACGTTGCGCTCCTGAGCGCTTTGTCCCACGCTCTGCCGACCTTGCACGCGGAACGACCCCATGGACACCAACATCAGCTGGCGCGAACAGCTACGCATCATCGTTTTTCAGAGTGACACCAAACCCGGCCGACGCTTCGACAAAATCCTGCTGGTGCTCATCCTTTTCAGCCTGCTCGTGGCGATCATCGACAGTATCGAGGCCGTGCACCGCAATTACGCCGCGCCGCTGGCCTGGATCGAATGGGCGTTGACGTTCATTTTCGCGGTCGAGTATCTGGTGCGCCTGTACTGCTCGCCCAAGCCCCTGAGGTACGCGTTCAGCTTCTACGGGCTGATCGACCTGCTGGCCATCGTGCCGGGCATCCTGGCGATCTATTACAGCGACGCGCAGTACCTGCTGATCGTGCGCGTGGTGCGCATGCTGCGGATCTTCCGGGTGCTCAAGCTCAGCCCGTATCTGAAACAGGCCAATTACCTGCTCGCCGCCCTGCGTGGCAGCAAGCAGAAGATCATCGTGTTTCTGGCCACCGTGTCGACGCTGGTGACGGTGTTCGGCACGCTGATGTACGTCGTCGAAGGCCCGGAGCACGGCTTCACTAGCATTCCCAAGGGCATCTACTGGGCGATCGTCACGCTGACCACGGTGGGCTTTGGCGACATCGTGCCGAAGACGCCGATCGGGCAGATCCTGTCGTCGCTGGTGATGATCACCGGTTACTCGATCATCGCCGTGCCCACCGGGATTTTCACCGCCGAACTGGCCAATGCCATGCGCGGCGATCAGCTGCAGCACGACTGCCCGGTCTGCGCCAAGAACGCCCATGAACCTAACGCGGCTTTCTGTTCACGCTGCGGCAATGCGCTGTTTCCCAAGCTCGACGCGATGCCTGCACCGGCAGACGCGCAACGGGACATAAGCACATGAGTTTTTGATCTATTGAGCCGCCGGGGACTTTGGTTATAGTCGCCAGCCATTGGCCATCTTGCCTGGTTATAACAACGGCTCTTTCAAGAGCGAATCAATAAACGCCTCATGCTCAACGCCACAAGGAATCCACAGTGAAAAAGATCTTCGCCGCTTCTCTGCTTGCCGCAGGACTGGCTCTGGGCAGCGCTGCACAGGCCGCCGCGCCGTCGCTGCTCAACGTTTCGTATGACGTGATGCGCGATTTTTACAAGGACTACAACGCCGCCTTCCAGAAGCACTGGAACGCCGAGCATCAGGAAAGCCCGACGATTCAGATGTCCTTCGGCGGATCGAGCAAGCAGGCGCGTTCGGTGATCGATGGCCTGCCCGCCGATGTCATCACCATGAACATGGCCACCGACATCAACGCCCTGGCCGACAACGGCAAACTGGTTCCGGATAACTGGGTCACCCGCCTGCCGAACAACAGCGCGCCGTTCACCTCGGCCACGGTTTTCATCGTGCGCAAGGGCAACCCGAAGGCGTTGAAAGACTGGCCCGACCTGATCAAAGACGGCGTCGAAGTGGTGGTGCCCAACCCGAAAACCTCCGGCAACGGGCGCTACACCTACCTCTCGGCGTGGGGCTACACGCTGAAGAACGGCGGCGATGAAGCGGCGGCGAAGAAGTTCGTCGGCGAGCTGTTCAGCCACGTGCCGGTGCTCGACACCGGCGGCCGCGGCGCGACCACCACGTTCATGACCAATCACATCGGCGACGTGCTGGTGACCTTCGAGAACGAAGCGGAAATGATCGCCCGCGAGTTTGGTCGTGATCAGTTCGAAGTGGTCTACCCAAGCGTTTCCGCCGAAGCCGAGCCGCCAGTCACCGTGGTGGACAAAGTGGTCGACAAGAAAGGCACCCGCGCGGTGGCCGAGGAATACCTGAAGTACCTGTGGTCGCCAGAAGGCCAGGAAATCGCTGCCGCCAACTACCTGCGGCCTCGGGACCCGGCGGTGCTGGCCAAGTACACCGACCGCTTCCCGAAGGTGGATTTCCTGTCGGTGGAAAAAACCTTCGGCGACTGGCGTACCGTGCAGAAGACGCACTTCAATGATGGTGGGGTGTTTGACCAGATTTACCCGGCGAAATAAAGCCCGGTTTTAGACCTGCGGCGTGGCTTGGAAAGATCAAGAGCGTCGGCCTAACGGCCTCGGGTTTCGCCTTCGGCGAGTTACTTGGAAAAGCACCCCAAGTAACCAAGGGTGCTTGCTCTCGGTTGGGCTCCTCCTTCGTCGGAGTACCTTCACTCCGGTCCCGCTCCGTGGGCCCGCCGCCATCCGCCATCCATGGCGGGGGCGGCTCTCGCGGCATCCATGCCGCTCGGCCCACTCCGCGAGACCTGCGCTCAGCCTGCACCAAAGTCGCGATAGGTGTCGTCTGGAAGTCATGTGTTTGAAGATCTAGATCAAAAACAGATCAACCGCTTCCCGGCTGAAGCCGGTCCCACTAACAGACCGTGCGCTCCCGTAGGACCGGGTTTAGCCGGGAAGTCTTGATCGTTCCCACGCTCCGCGTGGGAATGCATCCCGTGGCGCTCCGCGTCACCTCCCCAAACCTTAATGCGCGTCGTCTGCGGGACGCGTAACGTCCGGGGTGGCGTTACCACGCGGAGCGTGGGAACGATCAGAGAACACGTCGCGGGATGATGCAAAAACGGCGACCTGAAGAGGTCGCCGTTTTTATTTGGGCCGGATGCCGGGCTGTCGAACGCTGAAAACCTGTAGGAGCGCGCTTGCCCGCGAATGCGCTGGGTCAGACAACCTGGATGTCACAGACAGACTGCGTTCGCGGGCAAGCGCGCTCCTACACTGAACGTGGCATGGGGCTAAATCTCCGTTGACGCTCCGCGTCACCTCTCCGGGCCTTGATGCGCGTCGTCTGCGGGACGCGGAGCGTCCGGGGTGGCGTTACCACGCGGAGCGTGGGAACGATCAAAACATTGCAGAATGTTCGGTGCTCACACCGGCCTCTTCCCGGCTAAAGCCGGTCCCACTAACAGACCACGCGCTCCGGTAGGACCGGCTTTGGCCGGGAAGCATTTGATCTGCTTGTGATCTGCTTGTGATCTGCTTGTGATCTGCTTGTGATCTGCTTTTGATCTCCCTACGAAGCAAGTCCAGCCACCGCAGAACGCGACTTGGGTGCAGGCTGAACACAGGTCTCGCGCAGTGGGCCGAGCCGCATGGATGCGGCGAGAGCGCCGTCAGGACATGGATGTCCGTTCGGCGCGGGCCCACGGAGCGGGACCGGAGTGAAGGAACCCTGACGAAGGAAGGGCCCAACCAGGAGCAGGCACTTTTGCTTACTTTTGGTGCTTTTCAAAAGTAAGTCGCCGAAGGCGAAACAGTCTGCCCCCAGGCAGACGCCCTTGATCTTGGCGTACTAAGCCCCACCGGCAACTTAGTTCCCGAACTGCTTGCTCAACCCCGGAGGTACCCCGCTGGCATCGGTCTCTTGCCACGGGCCGCTTGGCGAGGTCGACCAAGTCCAGCCGTCGTTCCAGCGGTAATAGGTCCGCTGGCGGTAGAACGTGTTCGGCACGTTATCCAGCACATGCACGCCCAGGCGCGCATCCCAGTGACTGTTCCCACCCGGCGGCGGGGCGAAGTGCGAGGAGGTTTTCGGGCCTGGCGCCGGGATCGGCATGGAAGGCGGCGTCTCTGGCGCCGTGCGCGGGGTTCCCGGCTGCGGGGTCGGCGACGGGCCGGGCATGGTTGGGATCGGCTCGGAACTCTGTGGCCCCGGATGCTGCACCGCACAGGCTGCGGTCAATCCCACTACCAGACTCAACAAGGCAAAACGGGCGACGCGATACATAAGGGCTCTCTACTCGCTGCGTTAACGGGATTACTGATCGGGGCTGTCGATGGTCAGGGCCTGCAGCGCCGTCACGTTGCTCGGCAACGGCTGGCTGCGACCGATCCACTCACCCGCCGTGGGCTGACCGGCGCGGGACACCCGGGCCACGAGTTGGACTTCGGCGAAGTTCGACAGTTTCAGCTGCGGCATCATCGCGTCGGCGTCAGTCAGCTCGACTTCCACTGGCAAGTCGGCCACGGTCACGCGCTTGACCGCCAACGGCGCCGGCGGACCTGACACCGCGCGGGCAAACACAAACACCGTGTCGCCTGGCTGCACCTTGGCTTTCAACGCCTCCGACAGCGTGACACGCACCTTCAGATGCGCGCCCTGCACCGCCACCGGCGGGGTGTCTTCCAGCGTGCCGCCGCTTTGCACGAGCTTGTCACTGGCGCGTTTGATCCCGCCTTCCAGCGCCCCGCGGGAGGGATCGTTCGGCGGCAATACCGCCAGCAGCCGCGTCCAGTAGCTCACCGCCTCGTCGAAATGCTGGCTTTCGAAGGCGTTGATGCCCATCAGGCCCAGGCTGGTGACTTCCTTGGGATTGAGCTTCAGCGCTTCTTCGGCAATCCCTTGAATCTGCGGGGTCCAGGCCTTGTTGCCGGCGAAGTACAACGCCTGGGCCCACTGCCCGAGCAGTTCGGGCTGACGGCCGGCCAGCTTGGACGCGCGCTCGAACATCCGCGCTGCATCGGCCGGGCGATCCTGGGCCATGTAGGTCCGGGCGAGGAAATACGCGCTCTCGGCGGAATCAGGCTGCGCCTTGACCGCACGCTCCAGCCGCTCGGTCATCTGCGCCAGCGAACCCGGCGGCTGGGAGAACTCCCGGGTCAGCTCGACCTTGTCCGACGCGCCGAAATGCAGATACAAACCCAACGCCAACACCGGGACCAGAATCGCGGCGAGCAATGGCAGCGGCTTGCCCAGACGCGTCACCCGCTCGGCGCCCACCCCTTCGGTGTCGGCGAGCAGTTCGCGCGCAGCCTCGGCGCGACCGCCGTCCATCTGCGCCGCCGAGAGCACGCCCTCCTCCTGCTGCGTTTGCAGCTCGGCGATGCGCTCCTGATACAAGGCGACGTTAAGGGCAGTGCGATCTTCCTCAGTCTGTGCGCGACGGCCGCGCACCACAGGGATCAGCAGGAAACAAAGAGCCACCAGCAACAACAGGCCGGCGGCCATCCAGAAATCAATCATTCGCGGTTCTTATCCAGCAAGTGGGCGAGGCGCTGACGCTCCTCGTCGGAAAGCACATCGGCGTCGTCGCGGCCGGAGCGGCGACGACGCACGACGATCACACCAATCAACACCGCGCCGCCCAGCAGCAAGCCGGCCGGACCGAACCAGAGCAGCCAGGTGTGAGCATTGAGCTCAGGCTTGTAGCGCACGAACTCGCCGTAGCGATCGACCATGAAATCGATGATCTGCTGATTGCTCTGGCCTTCGCCGAGCATGCGGTAGATCTCTTTGCGCAGGTCGGCGGCGATGGGCGCGTTGGAATCAGCGATGTCCTGGTTCTGGCATTTCGGGCAGCGCAACTCACGGGTCAGCTCGGAGTAGCGAGCCCGCTCGGCGTCGTCCTTGAAGGTGTAAGCATCAATGGCGGCCTGGGCCACCCCTGCAAAACCCAACGCCAATACCGCAGCGGCAATCAGCCGCCGCACCCCCTGTAGGAGCGCGCTTGCCCGCGAAGAGGCCCGACCAGCCGGCACATCATCGCGCCTGATCATTGCGAGCCCTCATCAACCAGCGCCTGGTACTGACCGGCCAGTTTCTCGCGCCAGACAGTCTCGTCGATCACGCCCACATGCTTGTAGCGAATGACCCCCTTGGCATCGATCAAAAAGGTCTCCGGCGCGCCATACACCCCCAGGTTCAAACCCAGGCTGCCGGCTTCATCGTTGATGTTCAGCTGATACGGGTCGTGAAAATCCTTGAGCCACTTCAGCGCATCGGCATTCACATCCTTGTAATTAACGCCGTAGATCACCACGCCCTGCTGGGCCAGTTTCGTCAAAACCGGGTGCTCGTCGCGGCAGGCCACGCACCAAGTGCCCCAGACGTTGACCAGCGCCGGTTTGCCAAGCAGATCGGTGCGGGTCAGCGGCTTGCCATCCTGCACCGCAGGCAAGCTGAATTCAGGGAATGGCTTGCCGATCAGCGCCGACGGTAATTCCGACGGATCCAGATACAAGCCTCGGTACAGCAACCCAGCCATGCCGAGAAACAGCACCAGCGGGATCAGCAACATCCAGCGCTTCATACCGCCGCTCCCGTCATGCCCAGCGCGTCACGCACTTTCGCGCGGACCTTGACGCGGTAACGTTTGTCCAGCGCCGCCAGCAGCCCGCCCAGCGCGGTGATCAGCCCACCGAACCAGATCCAGCGCACGAACGGCTTGACGTGCACGCGCACTGCCCACGCACCGTTTTCCAGCGGTTCGCCCAGCGCCACGTACAGATCGCGGGTGAAACCGGCGTCGATGCCGGCCTCGGTCATCATCGAACGCTGCACCGTGTACAGGCGTTTTTCCGGGTGCAGCACGGTGATTTCCTGGCCGTCTTCCAGCACGCGAAGGGTGCCGCGATCGGAGGTGAAGTTCGGGCCTTGGTAATGCTGGGCGCCCTCGAACACAAACCTATAACCGCCCAGCTCCACCGACTCGCCGGGGGCCATGCGCAGGTCACGTTCGGCGCTGTTCTGGCTGGACAACACCACGCCCAGCGCCAGCACCGCGATACCGAGGTGCGCCACTTGCATGCCCCAGTAACTGCGGGTCAGCGAGCGCATCCCTTTAAGCAGACCCTTGTGCCGCGTCTTGTCGAACAGGTCGCGCACGCCGGCCAGCAACACCCAGGCCGCCAGCAGGCAAGTGGCAAGCACGGCCCAGTGGAAGTCGGCCATGGCAAAACCGGCGATCACTGCCAGCACCGCGCTGCCGACCAATACCGGCGCGAGCATGCTCAGCAGCCACTTGACCGGCGTGTCCTTCCAGCGCACCAGCACGCCCACCGCCATCACCGCCATGAGCAAGCCCATCAGCGGCACAAACAACGCATTGAAATACGGCGGGCCCACCGACATCTTCGCCCCGCTCAGGGCATCCAAAACCAGCGGATAAAGCGTGCCGAGCAGAATCATCGACGCCGCCACCACCAGCACCAGGTTATTGCCCAGCAGCAAGGTTTCCCGCGACCACAGGCCAAAGCCGACATGGCTTTTCACCACCGGCGCGCGGATGGCGAACAGGGTCAGTGAGCCGCCGACTACCATCAGCAGGAAGATCAAGATGAACACGCCACGGGCCGGGTCAGAGGCGAAGGCATGCACCGATGTCAGCACGCCGGAGCGCACGAGGAAGGTGCCGAGCAGGCTCAGGGAAAACGCCGCGATGGCCAGCAGCACGGTCCAGCTCTTGAACACGCCGCGCTTCTCGGTGACCGCCAGGGAGTGAATCAGCGCCGTGCCCACCAGCCAGGGCATGAACGAGGCGTTTTCCACCGGATCCCAGAACCACCAGCCGCCCCAGCCGAGTTCGTAATAGGCCCACCACGAACCCAGGGTGATGCCAATGCCGAGGAAGGCCCAGGCGACGATGGTCCAAGGTCGCGACCAGCGCGCCCACGCCGCATCAAGACGACCGCCGAGCAGCGCGGCGATGGCGAAGGCGAAGGCCACCGAGAACCCGACGTAACCCATGTACAGCATCGGCGGGTGGACGATCAGGCCGATGTCCTGCAGCAACGGGTTGAGGTCGCGGCCGTCCTGGGGAATTTGCGGCAGGATGCGGCTGAACGGGTTGGAGGTGAGGATCAGGAATAGCAGAAAGCCGATGCTGATCATGCCCATCACCGCCAGTACGCGGGCCAGCATGACCTGGGGCAGTTGCCGGGAAAAGATCGACACGGCGAAGGTCCAGCCGCCCAGGATCAACGCCCAGAGCAGCAACGAGCCTTCGTGCGCGCCCCAGACGGCGCTGAATTTGTAATACCACGGCAAGGCGCTGTTAGAGTTCTCGGCGACGTAGGCCACGGAAAAGTCGTCGACCATGAACGAGTGTGTCAGGCAGCCAAAGGCAAACACCAGGAAAGCAAACTGCCCCCACGCGGCGGGCTGCGCGAGGCTCATCCACAGACGGTCGCCGCGCCAGGCGCCCAGCAGCGGCACGATGGCCTGCACGATGGCGAAGCACAGGGCCAAAATCATGGCCAGATGGCCGAGTTCGGGAATCATGATTTACCCCTGTTTTTCCGGGAGAGCGGCGGGCGTGGCGGCGGGCGCGGGCTGGCCGCTGTCTTTCAGCGCTTTCGCGACTTCCGGCGGCATGTATTTCTCGTCGTGTTTGGCCAGCACTTCATCGGCGACAACCACGCCGTCGCCATTGAGCTTGCCGAGGGCGACGATGCCCTGCCCTTCGCGGAACAGGTCCGGGAGGATGCCGCGATAGGTGATGGGGACCGACTTGTTGAAATCGGTGACGACGAAGCTGACGTCCAGCGAATCGCCCGAGCGCTGCAGTGAGCCCTGAACGACCATGCCACCGGCGCGAATCCGCGTGTCACGGGGCGCTTCGCCGTCGGCGATCTGGGTCGGGGTGTAAAACAGATTTATGTTTTCCTTCAGCGCGCTGAGTGCAAGGCTGACCGCGATGCCGAGCCCGGCGAGGATCGCCAGGATGATCAACAGGCGCTTTTTTCGCAGCGGATTCACGTAATGCTCTCCCGGCGCAGACGGCGCGCCTCTTGTTGCAGGTAACGCCGACGCGCGAAAACCGGTGCCAGGACGTTGATCGCCAGCACGATGAAACAGATGCCATAAGCCGACCAGACATACAGCCCGTGCTTGCCCATGGCGAGAAAATCACTGAAAGACTCGAAGCTCATCGTTCGGCTCCGTGGCGAGGGGGCGCTGTGTGGCCAAGGTGCTTCATTACCAGATCCTTGACCCACCCGGTGCGGGCCTCGCGCTTGAGCACTTCCAGGCGCATGCGCATCAGCAGCACCGCCCCGAAGAAGCAGTAAAACCCCAGCACGGTGAACAGCAGCGGCAGCCACATTTCAGCGGGCATGGCCGGCTTTTCGGTCAGGCTGAAGGTCGCGCCCTGGTGCAGGGTGCTCCACCATTCCACTGAATACTTGATGATCGGGATGTTGATCACGCCAACAATGGCCAGCACGGCGCAGGCTTTGGCGGCGCTGTCGCGGTTGGTGATGGCGTTGCCCAGCGCAATCAGGCCGAAATACAGAAACAGTAAAATCAGCATCGACGTCAGCCGCGCGTCCCAGACCCACCACGAACCCCACGTCGGCTTGCCCCAGATCGCGCCGGTGACCAGCGCCAGGGCGGTCATCCACGCACCGATGGGCGCTGCGCATTGCAGGGCGACGTCGGCCATCTTCATCTTCCAGACCAGCCCGACAACGCCGCACACCGCCATCATCACGTAGCAGGACTGGGCCAGCATCGCCGCCGGCACATGGATATAAATGATGCGAAAGCTGTTGCCTTGTTGATAGTCAGGCGGCGCAAACGCCAGGCCCCAGACCACGCCGATGCCAATCAACAGGGCTGCAGCGATGCTCAGCCACGGCAGCAGACGACCGCTGATGCCGTAAAACCATTTGGGCGAACCGAGTTTGTGGAACCAGGCCCAACTCATGCCGCCTTTAGCCTTGGCGCTTGTGTTCATCACGCTGCCTTTTCATCACGGTGCTTTTTAATACGGTGCTTGTCATCACAGTGCGTCCCAGCAAGAGGCGCTATCAGGGCAAGGCGCTTCTTATGGCTGAAGCGTCCAGGACCTGCCGACGGAAAAACTGTCCGCGCGGTCAGGGTGCGATTATTCGCCAACGCTAATCTTCAAACCAGCGGCAATTGCAAAGGGCGTCAGGGTAACCGCCAGTGCGGTGAGGCTGCCAAGCCACAGCAGATAACCGGTCGCGGGCATGCCCTCAAGTGCAGCCTGCAAGGCGCCGCTGCCGAGAATCAGCACCGGGATGTACAGCGGCAGAATCAACAACGCCAAGAGCAGACCGCCGCGCTTGAGCCCCACGGTCAGCGCCGCGCCCACCGCGCCGAGCAGGCTCAGCACCGGCGTGCCCAGCAGCAGCGACAGCAGCAGCACCGGCAAACATGCGCTGGGCAGGCCCAGCATCAGCGCCAGCAGCGGAGACAGCAACACCAGCGCCAGCCCGGAAAACGCCCAGTGCGCCAGCACTTTGGCCAGCACCAGCAGCGCCAGCGGTTGCGACGACAGCACCCACTGTTCGAGGGAACCGTCTTCGAAATCGCTGCGAAACAGGCCGTCCAGCGACAGCAGCACGGACAACAGCGCCGCCACCCACACCAAGCCCGGCGACAGGCGCTGCAGCAGTTGCGTGTCAGGGCCGACAGCCAGGGGAAACAGCGCGATGACGATGGCGAAGAACACCAGCGGGTTGAGCAACTCGGCCGGGCGCCGAAACAGCAGGCGCGCTTCACGGGCAATCAGCAGGGTAAACACGTGACTCATGCGGCCCACTGCCCCAGGTCCAGATCGCGATAACGCGAGGGCGTGCGGCTCAGCGTGTGGTGGGTGGTCAGCACCACGGCGCCGCCGCTTTCACAGTGCGCCGCCAGGTGCGCTTCAAGTTGTTCGACGCCCTGCTTGTCCAGCGCGGTGAAGGGTTCGTCGAGCATCCACAGACCGGGCCCGGGCAAATACAGGCGGGCCAGTGCCACCCGGCGCCGTTGACCGGCCGACAAAGTGTGGCACGGCACGTCTTCAAACCCGCGCAGGCCAACGGCTTCGAGGGCGCGCCAGATGTCGGCGTATTCCACCGGCGTATGCAGCGCGCAGAGCCAGGCGAGGTTTTCCAGAGGCGTAAGCACGTCCTTGATGCCGGCGGCGTGGCCGATCCACAGCAGGTGGCGGGTCAATTCGCTGCGCTGGCTGGCGAGGGGTTTGCCATCGAGCAGCACGCTGCCGGCGGTGGGCTGCATCAGCCCGCACAACAGGCGCAGCAGGCTGGTCTTGCCGCTGCCGTTGGGGCCGCTGATCTGGACCATGTCGCCCGCGCTCAACCGCAGTTCGAGGTGCTCGAACAGCAGGCGCCAGTCACGCTCGCAAGTCAGCGCCACGGCTTCAAGAACGGGGATGGACATGAAGGACCTTCTTTTCAGGTGCAGCGGCACGGCGGTTCAAGTCGGGATCATGACGGCCGTTATACTGATGCAGCTTAACGGTGGACCGCCGACGCAGTCGGTGCCGGATTATACATACCCGGACCCGCCACCCGGAGCGCAAATTTACCGAGTCGGGATCTGATGACAGGCGATATACCCAATCTTTCTCCAGTAACAGCAGCCACGGCCTTGCTGCGCGCAGGCGTGCCCGCAGGCGAAGTGCTCAAGCTGATGGAGCCCCGCGAAGGGCTGTTGACCTCGGGTCAGGTCGCCAGCGCTGAAGTGGTGAGCCTCAAGCAATTGGGGCAGGACTTCCAGCTGTTGCTCAAGCTGACCCTGGACAACGGCCGGCAAACCACCCTCCCCGTCAGCAGTTCGCTGCCGCTGACGCCCGGCACCAGCGTGAACGTCGCCCAAGGCTCGGCCGACACCCTGACCATCAGCGTGCAGGACATGCAGAAAGCCGTCACCAACAGCCTGACCAGCATGGACTCGCGGCAATTGCCCGCCGGCACGCTGCTGCAAGGCAAGGTGCTGACCACGCAAGTCGCCGCGCAGAACGTCGCGCAATTGGCGGGGCAGACAGCGGGACAATCGTCAGGCAGCGCGCAACCGACAACATATCGCTCCATCGTTATCCTCCTCAACACGGCCCTGGCCGGCACCAGCCTGACCGTCGACAGCCCGCAGCCGCTGCGGGTCGGCAGTCTGCTCAGCGCCCAGGTGCAAAACAGTCAGGCGCTGACGTTTGTTGCTCTGCCCAATCGTCTGGACGAACTCGCCCTGGCCCAGCAGTTATCCACCCAGCAAAGCCGTCAGGGCTCGTTGCAGGGCCTGATCACGGCGCTGCAAAACATGCCGCCGCCGGCTGCCGATGGAGATGGCGATAACCTTTCGCCTTCGCTGCGGGCGAGCATCGAGCAACTGTTGGCCGACCTGCCGGACATCCCGCAGATGACCACCGCCAGGGGCGTCGCCCAGGCGCTGAATGCCAGCGGGCTGTTCATGGAATCGCGCTTGCTCGCCGGGCAGAACCCGACGCTGGTGCCGGACATGAAGGCCAACCTGCTTCGCCTGATCACGCAAATATTGCCGGGCCTGCCGGACAACGTCAGTTATGACGCTGCCGCCGCCGGCAATACCCTGGCGCGGGCCATGCCCAGCGTCTTGCGCAGCGCATTTGGCACCTTGGGGCTGGTGGCGCCGCCGAGCGATCCGATCAACTTCCCATTACCACCGCGCACCCTCGGCCATCCGGAAAGCAAAGACGATCTGGAGATGCTGCTGAAGCTGGCGGCGGGCGCGATTTCGCGCCTGCAAAGCCATCAGTTGGGCGGGCTGGAGCAGACGCGCACCCACGCCGACGGCACCCAGGTGACCACCTGGCAGCTGGAGATCCCGATGCGCAACGCCCACGACATCGTGCCGTTGCAGGTCAAGGTGCAGCGCGAGGACACGCCTGAGCGCGACGACTCTTCCGATACGCCGGTGCAGGAAGCCAAGGAGCGAGAAAAGCTGTGGCGGGTGGAACTGGCGTTTGATCTGGAGCCCCTCGGCCCGCTGCAAGTGCAGGCGCAATTGATTGCCGGCAGCATCGCCAGCCAGTTATGGGCTGAACGGGAGGGCAGCGCCGAGTTGATTTCCAGCGAGCTGGACAATTTGCGCGGGCGGTTGGTGGCGTGCGGTTTGAACGTCAAGGAACTGGAATGCAATCGCGGCGTGCCGCCCCAGGGGCCACGCACTGTGCTCGAACAACGCTGGATCGACGAGAACGCCTGATGAGCAGACCCGAGCAGACACCGCGTCAGGCCATTGCCCTGAGCTACGACGGCCACCAGGCTCCGACGCTGACGGCCAAGGGCGATGACGCCCTGGCGGAAGCGATACTGGCGATCGCCCGGGAATACAAAGTCCCGATCTACGAAAACGCCGAACTGGTGAAAATGCTCGCCCGCCTGGAACTGGGCGACAGCATCCCCCAGGAGCTGTACCTGACCATCGCCGAAATCATCGCGTTTGCCTGGCACTTGAAAGGCAAGTTTCCGGTGGGCTTCGACCCGAATGCCGGGCCGGTGGAGCGGGATATCACACCGCGTTAATTTCGGCTCAGCCGGCCATATGCACCACGCCAATGGCCGGTTGGACACAAATTTACTGTAGGAGCGCGCTTGCCCGCGAAGGCGGCGTGTCAGTCGCCGAACAGTCCACAGGCAAATCGCGTTCGCCAGCAAGCCGGCTCCTACGGATCGTGCGGACAACCGTGACCAGTTAAACGCTGCAAAACCCATTGTAGGAGCGCGCTTGCCCGCGAAGGCGTCGGCACGGACGATCAATATGCGTCGGCTGTACTGGCCTCTTCGCGGGCAAGGTGGAGCGCCACCCCGATCGCTCCTACACCGATCAGCGGCGGATCATGAATGCTTGTGTTGCACGCACTGGCCCCTTCCCGGCTAAAGCCGGTCCCACTGACACACCGCAAACCATGGTAGGACTGGCTTTAGCCGGGAAGGCCTCGGGTATCACGCCGCAGGGCTAATGCCATACACCAGATGCGGCGCCTAAGGATTGCGCGTACAACCGCGAGTAGTGAAACGCTGCAAAACCCATTGTAGGAGCGCGCTTGCCCGCGAAGGCGTCGGCACGGACGATCGATATGCGTCGGCTGTACTGGCGTCTTCGCGGGCAAGGTGGAGTGCCACCCCGGTCGCTCCTACACGGATCAGCGGCGCATCATGAATGTTTGTGTCGCACGCACTGGCCTCTTCCCGGCTAAAGCCGGTCCCACTGACACACCGCAAACCATGGTAGGACTGGCTTTAGCCGGGAAGGCCTCGGGTATCAAGACGCAGGGCTAATGCCATACACCAGATGCGGCGCCTAAGGATTGTGCGTACAACCGTAAGTAGTGAAACGCTGAAAAACCCAGTGTAGGAGCGCGCTTGCCCGCGAAGGCGGCGTGTCAGTCGCCGAACAGGCCACAGGCAAATCGCGTTCGCCAGCAAGCCGGCTCCTACGGATTTTGCGTACGGCCGTGATGTTTCGAACCCTTCGAAACCATTGTGGACATGTCGCTGCGAGGCAGCGACGCCCCCCTCACCTACCGATTATTACCATGCAACTTGGTCATCAGCTGCGCTTCGGCCTGGGTCAGGCCGCAGGATTGGGTGAGTTCGTCGATGCTGGCGCCCATGCCGACCAGGCGCGCGGCCTGGGCGAAGGACAGGGTCGAGGGATCGCGCTGCTCGAGGGCAGTGATCTTGTCCGGCAACAGCGCGATGGTGGAACGCAACTCGTGCAGTTCCTCCCCCATTCTCACCGTGCCACTCTGGTAATTTTCCAGGCGCCGGGCCAGCTCGCGGATGCGCTGATCACGCAGCGAATCCGCCTCCAGCTGCTGCGTGGCCAGGGTGCGCAAGCGCTTGGTGTGGGCCATGAACATTACGACGCTCGCGACCCACAACACCGCCAGAAAAATGACCGCCACATCAAAAATCAATCAGATGTTCTCCAGCTCGGACCACTCTTCCTCGGACATCATCTTGTCCAGTTCCACGAGGATCAGCAGTTCGCCGTTCTTGTTGCACACGCCCTGGATGAATTTGGCGGATTCGTCGTTGCCCACGTTCGGCGCGGTTTCGACTTCCGACTGACGCAGGTAAACCACTTCAGCCACGCTGTCGACCAGGATCCCGACCACTTGCTTGTCGGCCTCGATGATCACGATACGCGTGTTGTCGCTGACTTCAACCGGCGGCAGACCAAAGCGCTGACGGGTGTCGATGACGGTGACGACGTTACCGCGCAGGTTGATGATCCCCAGCACGTAGCTTGGCGCGCCCGGGACCGGAGCGATCTCGGTGTAACGCAGCACTTCCTGAACCTGCATCACGTTGATGCCATACGACTCGTTGTCCAGGCGGAAGGTGACCCATTGCAGAATCGGATCTTCGGAACCCTGTGCTGACGACTTCTTCATACCCCTAACCCCTTGCGTGTTGTGCCGTGCGGTCGACGTTTCGTACGCCGGCCTGTGTTTATGTGATGTTCGTTATAACTGATGCTATTTGAGCTTCTGCATCTGCTTGACCGCGCCACTGGCGATCAGCTCGGCCAGCTCGGAAACGTCGAGCAGCGCGCACATGTGCTCGATCACCGTCCCGGCAAGCCAGGGCCGCTGACCACGATGGGTGCGCCATTTGATTTCGTTGGGGTCCAGGCGCAACGAGCGGCTGACCTGATGCACCGCCAGCCCCCATTCATAGCCCTGAACCGAGATCACGTATTGCAAACCCTGACGGAAATCGTCGCGGTAGCGGTCCGGCATGATCCAGCGTGCAGTGTCCAGCACCTTCAGGTTGCCGGCCTGGCTGGGCAGGATCCCGAGAAACCAGTCGGGCTGACCGAACAGCGGCGTCAAATCATGGCCCGCCAACGGATAAATCGAACCGAGGCACACCAGCGGCACTGCGAGGGTCAGACCGGCAACGTCGAACAGCAGGCATTCGAACGGCTCGGCAGCCCAGGCCGGGCGCTCATCACCCGTGGGCGGCGGCGTCGGTGTGCGCTGCGCCGAACGATGCACGTCAACGACCGGCTCGACCAGCGCCTCTGGCGGCTCATCCACAACCGGTGCTTCAACAATCGGGGCCTCAGCCACCGGCTCAACCACCGGAACGATGGCTGGCGGCAGAATCACCGGTGGCAAGACCACGGGCCGTTCCATCACCCGCGCGGCGGCCGGTTCAGGCTGAGCCGACCAGGCGAGCGACACCGGCGCAGGCCGGCTCATCGGCGCGGGCTGCGGCACGGGCAGAGCAGCAGGCAACGCAGCAGCAACGGCCGCCGCTACCGCGGAACGCATGCGTGCGTCATGGGCCTGCTCTTCGAGCACGGCCGCTTGAAATTCATCGACGGACTCGACGACCTGCAGCTCCTCGGTCGCGTCATACAGCAACGCGTCCAGGTAGTTCTGCAGCGCCAGTTGTGGTCGTGTAGCGATGTCCAGGGGGCGGTTCATACGGGAGCCCGAAAAGTAGTGATGCGATTGCCGCCTGATACAGATATCGGCTGCATAGCCGATGGACTTGAGCGTGCAGGCGCGCCGCTCGACAAATAATGATCAGCGGCCACTCAGGCCACCTGCCCGACAAGCTGTTCGGTGAGCATGTGCTTGAGCAACGCGCGGTAGGCCAGCACGCCACGGCTCTTGTTGTCGAACTGTGACGGCGTCAGGCCGGCGCGGCTGGCATCGCGCAGTCGCGTGTCCACCGGAATGAAGGCATTCCAGACGTGCTCCGGGTAACTGTCGCGCAGCAGCTTGAGCGTGCTCATCGAAGCCTGGGTGCGGCGGTCGAACAGCGTCGGCACGATGGTGTACGGCAGCGGCACCTTGCGCGAGCGATTGATCATCGCCAGCGTGTTGACCATGCGCTCCAGGCCCTTCACCGCGAGGAATTCAGTCTGCACCGGGATCGCCAGTTGCTGGCTGGCCGCCAGGGCGTTGACCATCAACACGCCGAGCAACGGCGGGCTGTCGATGATCGCGTAATCAAAGTCCTGCCACAGCTGCGCCAGACTCTTGGCAATCACAAGGCCCAGGCCGCTCTGCCCCGGCGACTGGCGCTCAAGGGTGGCCAGCGCGGTGCTCGACGGCAGCAGCGAAATGCGCTTGTCGCTGGTGGGCAACAACAGTTGCCCCGGCAAACCGTCCGGCACCACGCCCTTGTTGAGGAACAGGTCGAAGCTGCTGTGTTCCAGGGTGTCGGGATCTTGCCCGAAATAGCTGGTCATCGAGCCGTGGGGATCGAGGTCCACCACGACCACGCGCTTGCCCGCCTCCGCCAGTAACCCGGCTAAAGCGATGGAGGTGGTGGTCTTGCCGACCCCGCCTTTCTGATTGGCTACTGCCCAGACTCTCATGAACTCGTTTCCCCCCGACCAAAGCGACGACCGGGTTTAAGGGGCAGATGACGAAGATTTGACGCCTTGTGGCGGCTTGGTCGGGACCGGTGCAGTTTGTGTGCCAGCACGGCGCAGCGCAGCATCGGGTTTTGCGTTGGCCGTGGTGCCTGAGCCCGTCAGGCTGCGGCGCACGTCCAGGTTGCGCGAAATCACCAGCACCACGCGACGGTTGCGCGCGCGGCCATCAGCGGTGGCATTGGAGGTCAGCGGCTGGAATTCGCCGTAGCCCACCGAGGCCAGCCGCGCCGGATTGATCCCGTCCATAGCCAGCATGCGCACGATGCTCGACGAGCGCGCCGCCGACAGTTCCCAGTTGGTCGGGAATTGTCCGGTGTTGATCGGCTGGTTATCGGTAAACCCTTCAACGTGGACGGGGTTGTCGAACGGCTTGATGATTTTCGCGACCTTGTCGATCAGGTCGAACGCCTGATTGCTCGGCATCGCGTCGCCACTGCCGAACAGCAGACTGGAGTTAAGCTCGATCTCGATCCACAGCTCGTTGCCGCGCACGGTCATCTGTTTGGAAGCGATCAGGTCGCCGAACGCCGCGTTGACGTCATCGGCAATTGATTTCAGCGGGTCGTCGGCGGCCTGACCCAGCGCGGCGTCGGTCTGCTCGCTGTCCTGAACCAGTGGATCGGCAGGTCGCACGGTCTGCGGTTTCTGCTCGCCAATGGGGATCGGCTTGACGCTGCGCTCAGGCTCGTTGAAGACCCCGACCAGCGCCTCGGACAGCACCTTGTATTTACCTTCGTTCAGCGACGAGATGGAATACATGACCACGAAAAACGCGAACAGCAAGGTGATGAAGTCCGCGTAGGACACCAACCAGCGTTCGTGATTTTCGTGCTCTTCGTGGCGACGTCGGCGGGCCATCAGTCCATCACTCCATGAAGCCTTGCAGCTTCAATTCGATCGAGCGCGGGTTCTCGCCTTCGGCAATCGACAGCAGGCCTTCGAGGAGCATTTCCCGGTAGCGAGACTGACGGATCGCCACGGCTTTGAGCTTGTTCGCCACCGGCAGAAGAAACAGGTTGGCGGACGCCACGCCATAGATGGTGGCAATAAACGCGACGGCAATCCCGCTCCCCAGTTGATTGGGGTCGGCCAGGTTGCCCATGACATGGATCAGGCCCATGACCGCGCCGATGATGCCTATCGTGGGCGCATAGCCGCCCATGCTTTCGTAGACCTTGGCGGCCTGGATGTCGCGGCTTTCCTGGGTGATGAAATCCACTTCCAGAATGCCGCGTATAGCCGCCGGTTCAGCGCCGTCGACCAGCAGTTGCAGGCCTTTGCGTGAATAGTTATCGGGCTCCGAATCCGCCACGGCTTCGAGGCCAAGCAGGCCCTCCTTGCGCGCGGTGAGGCTCCAGGACACGACGCGATCGATGCCGCCCGCCAGATCAATCCGTGGCGGAAACAGAATCCAGATGAAGATCTGCATCGCCCGCTTGAACGCGCTCATCGGCGTCTGCACCAGGCAGGCCGCCAGCGTCCCGCCGAGCACAATCAGCGCGGCCGGACCGTTGAGCAAGGCGCCCAGGTGACCGCCTTCAAGGAAGTTGCCGCCGATGATCGCGACGAACGCCAGAATGATCCCTATGAGCGTCAAGACATCCATCAGCTGCAGGCCTCCACCAGGTGGCGCCCGATGTCGTCGAGGCTGTAAACGGCGTCGGCCAGTTCGGCTTTGACGATCGCCATGGGCATGCCGTAGATCACACAACTGGCTTCGTCCTGCGCCCAGATCTGGCTGCCGCTCTGTTTGAGCAGACGCGCGCCTTCACGGCCGTCAGCGCCCATCCCGGTGAGGACGACCGCGAGGACTTTATCGCTGTAGGATTTTGCCGCCGAGCCGAACGTGATGTCGACGCAGGGCTTGTAGTTCAAGCGCTCGTCCCCCGGCAGGATTTTCACCGCACCGCGACCATCGACCATCATCTGTTTGCCGCCCGGGGCCAGCAATGCCAGACCGGGACGCAGGATGTCGCCGTCTTCGGCTTCCTTGACGCTGATGCGGCAAAGCTTGTCGAGACGCTCGGCGAAGGCTTTGGTGAACGCGGCTGGCATGTGCTGGATCAGCACGATGGGCGCCGGGAAGTTGGCCGGCAGTTGGGTCAACACCCGCTGCAAGGCCACCGGGCCACCGGTGGAGGTACCGATCGCCACCAGTTTGTAGGCTTTGCGCTTGGGCGCACCCGAGGTTGACGCGTGATGATGGGACGCCGGCGCGGCTGAACGTGCAGGCGCAGGGGCTGGCCCCGGACGCGACGGGCTGGGTGCGGCAGACGTGCTGCGCGGGGCAGCAGGTGCAGCAGACGGCGCGGGTGCCGAAGTGGCAGAAGGCGTGCTGCCGTAACCGCTGAAACGACGGTTGCTGCGGGAGATGCTGTGTACTTTCTCGCACAGCATCTGTTTGACCTTCTCGGGGTTGCGCGAGATGTCTTCGAAATTCTTCGGCAGGAAATCCACCGCGCCAGCGTCCAGCGCATCGAGGGTCACTCGGGCGCCTTCGTGGGTCAGGGAGGAGAACATCAACACCGGGGTCGGGCAGCGCTGCATGATGTGACGGACCGCGGTAATGCCATCCATCATCGGCATTTCGTAGTCCATGGTGATCACGTCAGGCTTGAGGGCCAGGGCTTGGTCAATGGCTTCCTTGCCATTGGTGGCGGTACCGACCACCTGGATCGTGGGATCTGAAGAGAGAATTTCCGAAACACGACGTCGGAAAAAACCCGAATCGTCCACGACGAGAACCTTGACTGCCATAAACACTCCAAAGAGCGCGCCGCCCCATGAGGAGTCTGCGCGCCCTGTATTACGTAGCTTGGGTCACATTGGCGAGTGGAACAGGCCAGTGGGACCGGTTTTCGCGCTTTAAACAGGGCCTGTAGGACCGGCTTTAGCCGGGAAGGCGTCGGACGTCACACCGCAAAATCCGGAGTGTCCATACCGGGCTCTTCCCGTGTAGGACCGGCTTTAGCCGGGAAGGCGTCGGGTGTCACACCACAAAACCAAGGGTGTTCACCCTGCCCTCTTCCCGGCTAAAGCCGGTCCTACAGAACATCACAATCCGCCCTACCGAAGCCGATCCTGCTTAACCCATCCGTCGTGCTGCGTAGCGCTTGAGCATGCTCGGGACATCGAGAATCAGTGCGATGCGGCCGTCACCGGTGATGGTGGCGCCCGACATGCCCGGCGTGCCTTGCAGCATTTTGCCCAGCGGCTTGATCACCACTTCTTCCTGACCGACCAACTGATCAACCACGAAGCCGATGCGTTGCGTGCCCACCGACAGAATCACCACGTGGCCTTCGCGCTGCTCCTCGTGAGCCGCCGAGCTGACCAGCCAGCGCTTGAGGTAGAACAGTGGCAGCGCCTTGTCGCGGACGATGACCACTTCCTGACCGTCGACGACGTTGGTGGTCGACAGGTCCAGGTGGAAGATCTCGTTGACGTTGACCAGCGGGAACGCGAAGGCCTGGTTGCCGAGCATGACCATCAGCGTCGGCATGATCGCCAGGGTCAGCGGCACCTTGATGATGATCTTCGAACCCAGGCCTTTGGTGGAATCGATGCTGATCGAGCCGTTGAGCTGGGCGATCTTGGTTTTCACCACGTCCATGCCCACGCCACGCCCGGACACATCGGAAATCTCGGTTTTGGTCGAGAAGCCCGGCGCGAAGATCAGGTTGTAGCAGTCGGTGTCGCTGAGGCGATCCGCTGCATCCTTGTCCATCACACCACGCTTGACCGCGATCGCACGCAGAACCGCAGGGTCCATGCCTTTGCCGTCATCGGAAATCGACAGCAGGATGTGATCGCCTTCCTGTTCGGCCGCCAGAATCACACGACCGTTGCGGGGCTTGCCCGACGCTTCCCGCTCTTCCGGCGACTCGATACCGTGATCGACCGCGTTGCGCACCAAGTGGACCAGCGGGTCGGCCAGGGCCTCGACGAGGTTTTTGTCCAGGTCGGTTTCTTCACCCACCAGTTCAAGGCTGATTTCTTTCTTCAGCTGACGTGCCAGATCGCGAACCAGTCGCGGGAAGCGACCGAACACTTTCTTGATCGGCTGCATGCGGGTCTTCATGACCGCGGTCTGCAGGTCAGCGGTGACCACGTCTAGGTTGGACACGGCCTTGGACATGGCTTCGTCGGCGCTGTTGGCGCCCAGGCGCACCAGGCGGTTACGCACCAGCACCAGTTCGCCGACCATGTTCATGATCTCGTCCAGCCGCGCGGTGTCGACGCGCACGGTGGTTTCCGCTTCAGACGGCGGTTTTTCGCTAGGCGCGGGAGCAGCAGCACGAGCCGGTGCAGGGGCAGCGGCAGGGGCAGCGGCAGCGGCAGCGGCAGCGGCAGCGGCAGCGGCAGCGGCAGCGGCAGCGGCAGCGGCAGCGGCAGCGGCAGCGGCAGGAGCGGCTTTGGCCGGAACCGCCGCAGCAGGCGTTGCTTTTACCGGTTCGGCTTTGACAGGCTCGGGCTTCTTGGCCGGTGCAGCAGGCGCGGCAGCAGGTGCGGCGGCAGCGACTGCAGGTTCGAACTTGCCTTTGCCGTGCAACTGATCCAGCAAGTCTTCGAATTCGTTGTCGGTGATTTCGTCCGGGGCAGCGGCTTTCGACGGGGCAGCGGGCGCAACCGGTGCGGCAGGTGCAGGGGCAGCAGGAGCCGCAGCGCCAGGAGCAGCAGCGCCAACGGCATCCGACGAGAACGAGCCTTTGCCATGCAACTGGTCCAGCAGCGACTCGAATTCGTCGTCAGTGATTTCGTCACTGGCCGGTGCGGCAGACGGCGTCGCAGCCGCCGGCGGTTGCACGGCATCGACGGCGAACTGCCCTTTGCCATGCAGCTGATCGAGGAGTGATTCGAATTCGTCGTCGGTGATTTCATCGCTGGCCGCAGTGCCGGCCGGTGCAGCGGAAACCGCTGCCGCCGGTGAGGCTGCAACAGTTGCCGCGGCTACTGGTGCAGACGCAGCCGGCGCAGGAGCGCCTGCCGCTTGCGCCTTGACGGCGTTCAGCGAATCCAGAAGCTGTTCGAATTCAAGATCGGTGATGTCTTCGGAAGGCGCTTCAGCAACCGGCTCTTCAACCACCGGTGCCGCAGCGATCTCTTCTGCCGATGCCGGCTCGGCCAGGCGAGCCAGCGCGGCGAGCAATTCAGGCGTGGCCGGGGTGACGCTGGAACGCTCGCGCACTTGACCGAACATGCTGTTGACGGTGTCGAGTGCTTCGAGCACCACGTCCATGAGCTCCGAGTCGACGCGGCGTTCACCCTTGCGCAGGATGTCGAACACGTTCTCGGCGATGTGACAGCATTCAACCAGCTCGTTGAGCTGGAGGAAGCCGGCGCCCCCTTTTACAGTGTGAAAACCGCGAAAAATTGCATTGAGCAGGTCCGCATCGTCAGGTCGGCTTTCCAGCTCGACCAACTGCTCTGACAACAGCTCGAGAATCTCGCCGGCCTCTACCAGAAAATCCTGAAGGATTTCTTCATCGGCGCCGAAGCTCATTGGGGGGTGCTCCTAAAATTAACCGTCAAACCGATCCGGAGGCTGCACTGAGGGCCTGCGCGCATTGCTCTCGTCGAAGCATTGGCGCGCGGGCCCAGCAGCCACTTTCACAGAAAACCTGAAGTCCGAATAAGAATGACCGAATCAGAATCCGAGGCTGGATAGCAGATCGTCAACATCATCCTGTCCGGATACAACGTCTTCACGTTTATCGGCATGAATCTGCGGACCTTCACCCTTGGAGTGAAGTTTTTCTTGTTCTTTTTCCTGACGGAACACTTCCTGGTCGTGCTCGATGCCCGCGAAGCGGTCCACCTGGCTCGCCATGAGCACCAGCTTGAGCAGGTTGCGCTCGACTTCGGTGACCAGCGTGGTCACGCGCTTGATCACCTGACCGGTGAGGTCCTGGTAATCCTGAGCCAGCAGAATGTCATTCAGGTGCGCGGAGACTTCGGTGGTCTCCTTTTCGCTGCGGGTCAGGAACACATCGACGCGGCGTGCCAGATCACGAAACTCTTCAGCGCTGATCTCTCGGCGCATGAAGCGTCCCCAGTCGGCGCTCAACGACTTGGCGTCATCCGTGAGCCCGTGCATCAACGGCGTGCTCAGCTCCACCAGGTCCATGGTCCGGTTGGCCGCGTTTTCAGTCAGCCTGACCACGTACGACAGCCGCTCGGTGGCGTCGGTGATCTGAGAGACCTCCTCGGCCTGCGGCATGTTCGGGTCGATCTGGAAGTTGACGATCGCGCTGTGCAGCTCGCGCGTCAGTTTGCCGACTTCCTGATACAGGCCGCGGTCGCGGGTCTGGTTAAGCTCATGGATCAGTTGCACGGCGTCGCCGAACTTGCCTTTTTCAAGGCTCGCGACCAGCTCTTGTGCGTGTTTCTTCAGGGTTGACTCAAAGTCACCCATTGTCGAATCTTTGGAATCCATAGCGCCCTCGCAGCGGACATCAGCTATTGACGCGCTCGAAGATCTTTTCGATTTTCTCTTTGAGCACTTGCGCCGTGAACGGCTTTACCACGTAGCCGTTCACACCGGCCTGAGCGGCTTCGATGATCTGCTCGCGCTTGGCTTCGGCAGTGACCATCAGCACCGGCAGACTGCGCAGACGCTCGTCGGCACGCACCTGACGCAACAAGTCGATGCCGGACATGCCAGGCATGTTCCAGTCAGTGACGAGGAAGTCAAAGGCGCCGCTTTGCAGCATCGGCAATGCGGTGAGTCCGTCATCTGCTTCGGCCGTGTTGGTGAACCCAAGGTCACGCAACAGGTTTTTTATGATCCGCCGCATCGTTGAGAAGTCATCAACGATGAGGATTTTCATGTTCTTGTCCAATTCGACCTCCAAGCAGTCTTTAACGCGTTCAGCACCTGAACGCGCGTTCAATCAATACCGGCTGTGCCGAACATGAAGAGGGGTTTTAATCGACGGGGACAAGCGCAGCGAAACCGGATCCTCTACGACCCGGTTCGACCGACTCCTGCCGTGTCTCTTTACTTCCCGCTCACGTCTTGCACAGCCGGTCTTACACGCAACGCGCAGGCCTCGCAGCCTGCGCCTCATTCATGAACGTGCGCGCCACTCGCCAAGACGACCGCGCAAACGCGCCGCGCATTGGCTGTGCAGCTGGCTGACCCGCGACTCGCTGACCCCCAGGACCTCACCGATTTCCTTGAGGTTCAGCTCTTCGTCGTAGTACAGCGACAACACCAGGCGTTCACGTTCGGGCAAGTTGGCAATGGCCTCGGCCAGCGCAGCCTGGAAGCGCTCGTCTTCCAGATCCCGCGACGGTTCGAGGGACTGGCTCGCGCCGTCCTCGTGCAGCCCTTCGTGTTCGCCGTCCTGCAACAGGTCGTCGAAACTGAACAGGCGGCTGCCCAGGGTATCGTTCAAAATCCCGTAGTAATCGTCGAGACTCATTTCAAGTTCGGCAGCAACCTCGTGATCTTTAGCGTCACGACCGGTTTTCGCTTCGATTGCACGAATTGCGTCGCTGACCATGCGCGTGTTGCGGTGGACCGAGCGCGGTGCCCAATCCCCCTTGCGCACTTCGTCGAGCATCGCGCCACGGATACGAATACCCGCGTACGTCTCGAAACTGGCCCCTTTGGTGGAGTCGTATTTGGTCGAGACTTCGAGCAAGCCAATCATGCCCGCCTGGATCAAGTCCTCGACCTGCACGCTGGCCGGCAGACGCGCCAGCAAGTGGTAGGCGATTCGTTTGACCAGCGGGGCATACCGCTCGATCAGCTCATACTGGGAGTCTTTGGACGATTTGCTGTACATGCGATAGCCACTTGCTGTCATGAGACGGGCCCTGCGCTGGTGTGATGCACGAGGCGTTCTACGAAAAATTCCAGATGGCCGCGCGGGTTCGCCGGGAGCGGCCAGGTGTCGACTTTCTGCGCGATGGCCTTGAACGCCAACGCACATTTGGAACGCGGAAACGCTTCGTACACGGCGCGCTGTTTCTGCACGGCCTTGCGTACGCATTCGTCGTACGGCACAGCGCCTACATATTGCAGGGCCACGTCGAGAAAACGGTCGGTGACTTTCGTCAGCTTGGCGAAGAGGTTGCGCCCTTCCTGCGGGCTCTGGGCCATGTTGGCCAGGACGCGGAAGCGGTTCATGCCGTAATCGCGGTTGAGCAGTTTGATCAGGGCGTAGGCGTCGGTGATCGACGTGGGCTCGTCGCACACCACCAGCAGCACTTCCTGGGCGGCGCGGACGAAGCTCACCACCGACTCGCCGATGCCGGCGGCGGTATCGATGACCAGCACATCGAGGTTGTCGCCGATGTCACTGAACGCCTGAATCAACCCGGCATGCTGCGCCGGGGTCAGGTGGACCATGCTCTGGGTGCCCGATGCCGCCGGCACGATGCGTACGCCGCCCGGGCCCTGCAGCAGGACATCGCGCAGTTCGCACCGCCCCTCGATGACGTCAGCCAGGGTGCGTTTGGGGGTCAGTCCCAATAATACGTCGACGTTGGCCAGACCCAGATCGGCGTCCAGCAGCATGACGCGACGTCCCAGCTCGGCCAGTGCCAGTGAAAGATTCACTGAAACGTTGGTCTTGCCTACGCCACCTTTGCCACCGGTTACCGCGATAACCTGTACGGGATGCATGCTGCCCATGTTAATTGTTTACCTTGTCTTGCTTAGACCTAAGCCACATGTCGGGCTGCACGTTCAGTGCCTGAACAATGCCTGGCAGACCATCGATGCAGGAAAATTCCACTGTCATTTTCTATACCTAGCCCGCGCGCTTGCCGGTGCTGTGATAAAGATCCGCAAACATATCCGCCATCGCTTCCTCGCTAGGCTCCTCCTGCATCTGCACGCTGACTGCCCGGCTCACCAATTGGTGCCGACGCGGCAAATGCAGATCATCCGGTATCCGTGGGCCATCAGTGAGATAGGCCACAGGCAGTTCGTGTGTCACGGCCAGGCTGAGCACTTCGCCCAGGCTGGCCGTTTCGTCGAGCTTGGTCAGGATGCACCCGGCCAGGCCGCAACGTTTATAACTGTGATAAGCCGCTGACAGCACCTGCTTCTGGCTGGTTGTCGCCAGCACCAGGTAGTTGCGCGCCTTGATGCCACGCCCGGCGAGGGTTTCCAGTTGCAGACGCAGGGCCGGATCGCTGGCTTGCAGGCCGGCGGTGTCGATCAACACCACGCGCTTGCGCAACAGCGGCTCCAGCGCCTGTGCCAGGGACTGGCCCGGGTCGACGTGGGTGACCGGTACATTGAGGATCCGACCCAGGGTTTTCAGCTGTTCCTGAGCGCCAATGCGGAAACTGTCCATGCTCACCAGCGCGATATTTTGCGCGCCGTATTTCAACACATATCGGGCCGCCAGTTTAGCCAGCGTGGTGGTTTTGCCCATGCCGGCAGGGCCGACCATGGCAATCACACCGCCCTCTTCCAGTGGCTCGACGTCAGGCGTGGCAATCATGCGGGCCAGATGGGCCAGCAGCATGCGCCAGGTGTGGGCCTGATCACTGGATTCCGGGACCATCGCCAGCAGATCGCGGGACAGCGGGCCGGAGAGGCCGACGCGTTGCAGACGGCGCCACAGGTTGGCCTGCTGCGGACGGCTGCCTTGCAGCTGGTTCCAGGCCAGCGAGCCCAGCTGGACTTCCAGCAGTTCGCGCAGACCGTTCAATTCGGAGCGCATCGCTTCGTAGGCACGATCGCCCACCGCCGGCTCAGCCTTGCGCTCGGCACGTTCAGCGGCCACAGCGGCGTGGATCGACGGGCGAAACGGTTCTTCCAGGGTCGGTTCGATCTGCTTGCTGTCATCCATCGCCAGGCCAGCGAACAACTGGCGATTGGCAACAGTGTCCAGCTCGCTGCGATGGGTCAGCTCAGCCTGAGCGGTGACGATGCGCGACTGGGTCTTGCGCAGCTCTTCTTCGAGTTCGATGTTCGGTACACGCGGGGCCAGCGCAGACAACTTGTAATCCAGGGCGGCGGTCAGTTCCACGCCGCCGGCGATCCGCCGGTTCCCGATGATGGCAGCTTCAGCGCCCAGCTCATCGCGAACCAGTTTCATGGCTTGTCGCATATCGGCGGCGAAAAAACGCTTAACTTGCATGACTCACTACCTCAGCCGTTAGGCCCGACAGTCGCTACGATGGTGACTTGCTTATTGTCAGGAATTTCCTGGTAAGCCAAAACATGCATATTCGGTACAGCCAACCGTCCAAAGCGGGACAACATGGCGCGAACCGGACCTGCGACCAACAAAATAACCGGCTGCCCCTGCATCTCCTGACGCTGCGCCGCTTCGATCAACGAGCGCTGAAGTTTCTCAGCCATGCTCGGTTCGAGGAGAACGCCTTCTTCCTGACCCTGACCTGCCTTCTGCAGACTATTTAGCAATATCTGTTCCAACCTTGGCTCAAGGGTGATCACAGGCAGCTCCGGCTCAATGCCGACAATGCTTTGGACGATTGCGCGGGACAATCCGACCCGTACGGCAGCCACCAGCGCGGCAGTATCTTGACTACGCGCAGCGTTGTTGGCGATGGCTTCGGCGATGGAACGGATGTCGCGAACCGGCACCTGTTCGGACAGCAGCGCCTGTAGCACCTTCAGCAGGGCCGACAGCGACAGCACGCCCGGTACCAGTTCTTCTGCCAGTTTTGGCGATCCCTTGGCCAGCAGGGTCATCAATTGCTGGACTTCCTCGTGGCCGATCAGCTCATGAGAGTGCTTGTAGAGAATCTGGTTCAAGTGGGTCGCCACCACGGTACTGGCGTCCACCACGGTGTAACCGAGGGATTGCGCCTGGGCACGCTGGCTGATTTCGATCCACACGGCCTCCAGACCAAACGCCGGGTCTTTGGCAGTGATGCCGTTGAGGCTGCCAAATACCTGGCCGGGGTTGATGGCCAGTTCGCGGTCCGGGTAGATCTCGGCTTCGGCCAGGGTCACGCCCATCAGCGTCAGGCGATAGGCGCTGGGCGCCAGGTCGAGGTTGTCGCGGATGTGCACGGTCGGCATGAGGAAGCCCAGCTCCTGGGAGAGCTTCTTGCGCACACCCTTGATCCGCGCCAGCAACTGACCACCCTGGTTGCGGTCCACCAGCGGAATCAGGCGGTAACCGACTTCCAGACCGATCATGTCGATCGGGGTGACGTCGTCCCAGCCCAGCTCCTTGGATTCCTGCGCACGGGTCGGCGATGGCAGCAGCTCTTGCTGACGCTTGACCTCTTGCACCGCCGCGAGCTTGACCTGGTTCTGTTTCTTCCACAGCAGGTAGGCGCCGCCGGCAGCCACCAGACCGAGGCTGATGAAGGAGAAGTGCGGCATGCCCGGGACCAGGCCCATGACGATCATGATCCCGGCCGAAACCGCGAGCGCCTTGTGGGAGGCGAACATCTGGCGGCCAACCAGTTTGCCCATTTCTTCCGAACCGGACGCACGGGTCACCATGATCGCGGCAGCGGTGGACAGCAGCAGGGATGGCAATTGCGCCACCAAACCGTCACCGATGGTCAGCAGTGCATAGACCTTGGCGGCGTCGCCGAAGCTCATGCTGTGCTGCAGGACGCCGACCAGGACGCCGCCGATAAGGTTGATGAAGAGGATCAGCAGGCCGGCGATGGCGTCACCGCGGACGAACTTGCTGGCACCGTCCATGGAGCCGTAGAACTCGGCCTCCTGGGCGACTTCGAGGCGACGGCGTTTGGCTTCGGGCTGGTCGATGAGGCCGGCGTTGAGGTCGGCGTCGATGGCCATTTGTTTGCCGGGCATGGCGTCGAGGGTGAAGCGCGCGCTCACCTCGGAGATGCGGCCGGCACCTTTGGTCACCACGACGAAGTTGATGATCATGAGGATGGCGAAGACGACGACACCGACGACGTAGTTGCCGCCGATGACGACTTCACCGAAGGCCTGGATGACTTTACCGGCGGCGGCGTGGCCGTCCTGGCCGTGGAGCATGACGACGCGGGTGGAGGCGACGTTGAGTGCCAGTCGCAGCAGGGTGGCGACGAGGAGGATGGTCGGGAATACGGAGAAGTCGAGGGGCCGCAGGGCGTAGATACAGACGAGCAGGACGACGATGGAGAGGGCGATGTTGAAGGTGAAGAAGACGTCCAGCAGGAACGGCGGCATGGGCAGCATCATCATGGCGAGCATGACGAGGAGCAGCAGCGGTACGCCAAGTTGTCCACGGCCCAGGCCGATCAATCCGGTTCTGGCGTGGGAGATGAGTTGTGAGCGTTCCACCGTTTGGGCACCTGCGCGTTAAATCAATCTTTTGACGCCGAAGCGTTGTATCGGGGTTATTGCAAGAAGGGGTCCAACATTTGGGATTGGGGTAAAATATCAGAGTGCCAGTATTAAGATTTGTGGTCGTCCGACGGTTTTGCATTGCTGCGGTGGGGATCAAGATCAAGAGCGTCGGCCTAACGGCCTCGGTTTCGCCTTCGGCGAGTTACTTGGAAAAGCACCCCAAGTAACCAAGGGTGCCTGCTCCTGGTTGGGCTCCTCCTTCGTCGGAGTACCCTCACTCCGACGACGCTCCGTGGGCCCGCGCCGAACGGACATCCATGTCCGCAACGGCGCTCTCGCCGCATCCATGCGGCTCGGCCCACTGCGCGTCGTCTGCGTTCAGCCTGCACCCAAGTCGCGTTTTGTGGTGTCTGGACTTTTTGTGTTCGGAGATCAAAAGCAAAAGCTTCCCGGCTAAACCCGGTCCCACTGACTGCACGCGGTTTTACTGGCTGAATGCATTCCCCTGTAGGAGCGCGCTTGCCCGCGAACGCGGTGGTTCGGCTGCATTTCAATTCCCTGACACCCTGGGTTCGCTGGCACGCTCTGCAAACCCGATCGTTCCCCCTGAATGCACGCGCTGCTTTTTGGGGGACCGGCTTTAGCCGGGAAGGCGTCAGGTGTCACGGCGCAAATCTGGCGTCGCGCACCGCTGATCGTTCCCACGCTCTGCGTGGGAATGCCGCCCTAGACGCTCCGCGTCCAGCCGGTTCAGATCACTTTCACAGCGCGCCCGATGAACTGAATCGGGCCGGTAGGCTTGCCGGTCGGGGAGCCGTTGGGGTTTTCGAGGGTGAGTTCGAAGAGTTGGTTGGCTTGCAGCGGCGGCAGTTTGTTTACGGGGATGGAGAGGGTCTGGCCGGGTTTGACCAGGCCCAGGGACACGGGGCCCTGCCAGCCGTCAGCCTTGGTCCAGAATTGGAGGGCTTTGTCGGTCGGGACTTGGGTGGCGCCCAGGGGGATCAGCTGGATTTCTTCCGGGTTGCTGGCCTGGATGACCCACCCAGGGGCCTGGTTCTGTGGGGCGACCAGCACCACCAGATACGTCGTGGGGTTCACCGGGGCAGTTCGGGTCAGGAGCATCGAGCCCAGCAGCAGTGTCGCCACCAAGCCTGCGCCGGCCAGTCCGCGCCACAGCGCAAGCACATCCCACCACGAATGCCGTTCAACAGCAGGCGTTGCTCGGGGGGCTCGGCGTGCCTGGCTTTCCATGCTGCGCTCGATCCGTCCCCACAGCCGCGGGCTTGGGGCTTGTGGTTCGGCGAGTTCGGTCAAGGCGAGCAGGCGCGCTTCCCATGCGTCCACCGCCGCGCGCAAATCGGCATCCGTGGCGAGGCGGTTTTGCACGTCGAGTCGTTGCTCGGCCGGTAACGTACCCAATACGTATTCGCTGGCCAGTGCGTCCAGTTCATCGGCGCTGTCTTTCAACGGATAGCCTGTCATCCCATGCACTCCCGCAATGCCACCAGACTGCGTTTGATCCAGGCTTTCACCGTGCCCAGCGGCGCGCCGACTTTCTGCGAGATCTCCGCGTGCGAGTATCCGTCGACGTACGCATGAAGGATGCAGTTGCGACGCGCCGGTTCCAGTTGTTCAAGGCACCCGTAGATGCGCCCCGAGCGGGCGCGGTATTCAAAACTGTCGACTTCGGTTGCAACGTCCATCGCAGCCTCGGCCAGCACCGCGTTTTCACTTTCCTCGCTGACCTGAATGATGTGCGCGCTATCACGCATGAAGTTCAGCGCCAGGTGCCGCGTCACGCTGAAGATCCAGCCACGGGCAGTGCCTCGCGCCGCGTCGAAACTGCCGGCGCGGGTCCAGATTTTGATGAAGGCGTCGTGCACGATGTCCTCGGCCAGCGCGTCGCTGCGGGCGATCCGCTTGGCGACGCCGAGCAGGCGTGCGCTTTCCTGGGTGTAGAGGTCGTGCAAGGCCCGCCGCTCACCTCGAGCGCAGGCCGCCAGACAGGCTTCGTAGTCAAAACAGTCTTCAGGTAGGGACAAAATGTTCAACCGCCAACGAAAAGAAATACCCCGGCCCAAAGGCCGGGGTTGCGTCGATGCAGCGTAGATGACTTTGTGCGTCAGCGGCGCGGCATGACGTGGGACGTTGGTCTACTTGGCGGCCCAGAAAATATAGTCCGCCTGATATTTCACGACTTCTTGCTTGCCCTTGGTCGCCATCGAGCACTCCATCTTCGGCGCCACACCGCCTTTGGTCGCCACGCGCTGGATGTAACTGACGTTGCTCATCGCGCCCTTGCCTTCGGCAGGGTTGGCTTTCACCAGCTGATACGGAATATCGCCCGTGCCGGCGGGGGCCACGGCGAGCTGGGTACCGGTGATCTTCGAACCGTCAGCGGCCTGCCACGTCGCCGGTGGACCGAAGTACGTGCCGACCTGCTTGCCGCTGCGATCATTCAACACCGCTTTCGGGCCGACGAATGTCCACTCTGTCTGGCCGGCAGCGTTGGGCTTGTCGCGGCACTCATAGGTGATCTCGCCCACGCCCACCGTCTCCATCGCGATCTTGTGACCGTCCGGAACCTTCACCGCGTCAGGCAGCGCCATCTGCGCGTAAGCCGCCGGCGCCGTGGCCAGCAGGCAAGAGGCTGCCAATGAAACACCGAACGAGCCCAGCCATTTTTTAGCGTTCATGCGATCTCTCCATTAGATAAACAGGTCAGCAGCCATCGCTACTTCTTGTACTACCCGGGGGAGAACGAACTGGATGCAGTGAATTGAAAATAAATGTGCGCAGGGAATAGCGGCGGTGCGGGAGGATGAGCAGAGGGAGTCCGTTGCCCGACATGACGTCAGTCGCCAGTCAGGCCCTGGACCCCGGTGGACAGGGCTTATGTCCACCGGGTACAGCAGCGATTACACCCGTGGTTAAGGCATCAGTACCGAGTCGACCACGTGAATGACGCCGTTAGACTGCATCACGTCAGCGATGCTGACCGCGCTTTTGCCGCCTTTGGCGTCCATCACCCACAGCTTGCCGTCATGGGGCATCACGGTGAGGGATTCGCCTTGTACGGTTTTCAGCATCACCTTGCCGCCATTCATTTTGGCGTCCGCCATCAATTGTTTGGCGGTGTGGGTACCGGCGACGACGTGGTACGTCAGAATTTTGGTCAGGTCCGCTTTGTTCTCAGGCTTGACCAGGGTCTCGACGGTGCCGGCGGGCAGTTTGGCAAAGGCCTCGTTGGTGGGGGCGAAGACGGTGAACGGGCCCTTGCTGTTCAGCGTGTCCACCAGACCTGCAGCTTTGACCGCCGCAACGAGGGTGGTGTGGTCCTTGGAGTTGACGGCGTTCTCGACAATGGTCTTGGTCGGGTACATGGCGGCGCCACCGACCATGACGGTATCGGCGGCAAAGCCTGGCGATGCAGCAAGGCAGAGTGCGGCGAAGGAGGCAGCGGCAATGCGTTTGGCAATGGTCAACATGGTACTTCTCCTAGATTCTTCGGTCCTTCGGATGAAGGTGAGAGATATACGGAGCAGCAGCCAGAACGGATGCATCACAGCGAAGATATTTTTCCCTGGGCGACGACCGGTCCGGTCGGCAGCCCGCTCGGTGACCCGTTCAACGGCTCGAGGGTGACGGCGAGCACCGCGCCGCTGGCGAGCAGGTCAGCCAGTTGCGGCGTGACGTTCAACGTCGCGGAAGCATTGGCCGGCAGCACGCCCAGCGACCGTGGTTTGCCATCGGCGGCGATCACCCAAACCTCAGCACTTTTGCCCGGCCATTCAGCGTGGCCCGTGTTGACGAACAGCACGCCTCGGCGGTCAGGGTTTATCGTGGCGGCAAACAGGGTATTGCCGTCGCTCTGATCGAGACGCGCCAGCAGTGCAGGCCCCGTTCCAGAACCAGGCTGCTGAAGGGTCAGCACCGACGCCAGCAACCCGGCAGCCAGCGCGGCTGACGTCCAGCGCCAGAGCCCAAGGTTGTTCCACCAGCCTGACGCCCGTGACGGCGAACGGCTGGCACCGGCAAACAACCGCTGCTCAATCTTGCTCCAGGTACCCAGCGGAGGACTGGACGCGGGCAATTGGCCGAGCCACTCGGCAAACTGCTCCTGCCATTGTGCCAGGGCGCGTTGATGACGAGGGTCCAGCGCAATCATCGCCTCCACCCGCTCCCGCTCTTCGCGGCTGAGCACGCCCAGCACGTACTCTGCGATAAGCAGGTCCGGGTTCTCTTCGGGAGACACGGGATGCTCGTTCATAGGCCGAGGCACAGGCGCAGTCGAAGGAGCCCGCGACGAATCCAGCTTTTCATCGTCCCCAGCGCAATACCGTGACGCTCGGCCAGTTCGGCATAGGAGCAACCCTCGAAGAACGCGACGCGGATATAGCGTTGCTGTGCCTCTTCCAGGGTTTCCAGGCAGCGATCCAGCTGACTGCCCTGCTGCTCGCGCTCGAGGGAGTCCGGGATGGAGTCGTCTTGGGTGGGTAATTCGGGGATCGTTTCAAGAGTGTCGTGAGGGCGATGGGCCCTGCGCCGGTCAATTGATTTGTTGCGCGCCATGGTCGAGAGCCAGGTCATGGCGCTGGCCAGTTGAGGATCGAATCGAGATGCCTTCAGCCACGCCATGATGTACACCTCTTGAAGCACCTCTTCAGCCTCGGCCCGATTGCCGGAATAGTGCAGGCAGATACCGAACAGCCTCGCTGATGTGGCGTGATACATCGCTTCGAACGCCAGTCGATTGCCTTTGGCGCACGCCAGTAACAGGACATTCAACGCCTCGGCGCTGGATTGAGCGTCAGTGGATTGCGCTGCATTCGATCGAATGGTCAAGTGGCAAGGCCTTGAAGGAGACTGCGGTCACTCTAGACGGTTTTTGTTTGCGCTGTCATCAGGCTTGCCCTAAGCACGAAGATCAAGAGCGTCTGCCTGGGGGCAGACTGTTTCGCCTTCGGCGAGTTCCTTTTAAAAAGCACTAAAAGTAACCAAAAGTGCCTGCTCTCGGTTGGGCCCGACTTCGTCGGGTTCCCTCACTCCGACGACGCTCCGTGGGCCCGCGCCGAACGGACATCCATGTCCTGACGGCGCTCTCGCGGCATCCATGCCGCTCGGCCCACTCCGCGTCGTCTGCGTTCGGCCTGCACCCAAGTCGCGTTTTGTGGTGTCTGGACTACCGCGTAGAAGATCAAAAGCGAAAGCAAAGCAACAGCAGAAGCTTCCCGGCTAAAGCCGGTCCTACGGGGTGCGCGGTGTGTCAGTTGATCGTTCCCACGCTCCGCGTGGGAATGCATCCCGTGACGCTCCGCGTCACCTGCCCCGGCTTTGAGGCGCGTCGTATGCGGGACGCGGAGCGTCCGGGGCGGCGTTACCACGCGGAGCGTGGGAACGATCAAAGCAAAAGCTTCCCGGCTAAAGCCGGTCCCACAAACAGCAGCGCATGCAGTCAGTGGGACCGGCGGCGAGCCCTGTAGGACCGGCTTCAGCCGGGAAGCTTTTGCTTTTGATTTTCGAACACAAAAAGCCCAGACACCACCAAACGCGACTTGGGTGCAGGCTGAACGCAGGTCTCGTGGAGTGGGTCGAGCCGCATGGATGCGGCGAGAGCGCCGTCAGGACATGGATGTCCGTTCGGCGCGGGCCCACGGAGCGGGACCGGAGTGAAGGAACCCGACGAAGTCGGGCCCAACCAGGAGCAAGCACCCTTGGTTACTTGGGGTGCTTTTCCAAGTAACTCGCCGAAGGCGAAACAGTCTGCCCCCAGGCAGACGCCCTTGATCTTGATCTTGATCTCAACGATCTAAAGCCCTACGAATCGCGCCTCAAATCCGGCGGAATCGGCAGATTATCCCTAAGCGGATCAGGCCGCTTGCCACGCCCCGCCCGATACTGCCGAATCTGATACACATACGCCAACACCTGCGCCACCGCCAGATACAACCCCGCCGGAATCTCCTGATCCAACTCCGTACTGTAATAAATCGACCGCGCCAGCGCCGGCGACTGCAACAACAAAATCTGATGCTGCGCCGCAATCTCCCGAATCTTCAGCGCCATGAAATCACTGCCCTTGGCCAACAGAATCGGCGCCCCGCCCCGCTCCGCGTCATACTTCAACGCCACCGCATAATGCGTCGGGTTCGTGATAATCACATCCGCCTCGGGAATCGCCGCCATCATCCGCCGCTGCGACATCTCCCGCTGCAACTGACGAATCCGCTGCTTGACCTCCGGACGACCCTCACTGTCCTTGTGCTCATCGCGCACCTCCTGCTTGGTCATCAGCAGCTTCTTGTGGGCGTCCCACAACTGCACCGGCACATCGATCGCCGCGATGATCAACAGCCCCAGCGCCATCCACAGCGTGCTCCAACCCACCAACTGCAAACTGTGCACCACCGCCATCTCCAGCGGCTCATGGGCGATGGACACCAGATCGCCCTTGTCCTTCATCAGCACCACCAGCGCCACCGCCAGCACAATCAAAAACTTCGCCAGCGACTTCAGCAGCTCGATCAGCGCCTTGGGCGAAAACATCCGCTTGATGCCGGCAGCCGGGTTCATGCGGCTGAACTTGGGCGCCAGCGAGCCGGCAGCAAACAGCCAGCCGCCCAGGGAAATAGGACCGACGAACGCCGCCACGGTCAACGCCAGCAGAATCGGCTGCACCGATAACAAGGCCGCCTTGCCCGAGGCCATCAGCATGATCGCCATGCTGCGCTCGTCGAGAATCGCCTCGCGGGTGATGGTGAAATTGTCGCGCATCAACTGCATCATCATTTCCGCCATGGAGCCGCCAAACGCCAACAGCCCCGCAGCGCCCACAATCATCACCACAACCGTGTTCAGCTCCTTGGAGCGTGCGATCTCGCCCTTCTCCCGGGCGTCGCGCTTGCGTTTGTCCGTGGGGTCTTCTGTCTTGTCCTGACCACTCTCGCTTTCGGCCATGTCAGCGCGCCTTGACCAGGTCTCTGAGCAACTGCAGGGCGTCGACCGCCAGCGGTTGATATTGGTTGAGAATGTCGCCGAGGGTGATCCACAGAATCACCATGCCCAGCACCAGCGTCAGCGGGAAACCGATGGAAAAGATGTTCAACTGAGGTGCCGCGCGGGTCATCACGCCCATCGCGATGTTGACCACCAGCAGCGCCGCGACGGCCGGCAGCACCAGCACCAGCGCCGCGCCGAGCACCCAGCCCAGACGCATCACCAACAACCAGATGTCCGCCGTAGCGAAGCCCTGCCCGACGGGCAAGGTGGTGAAGCTCTCGATAAGGATTTCGAACACCACCAGGTGGGCGTTCATGGCCAGGAACAGCAGGGTCACGAGCATGGTGAAGAATTGCCCGACCGTCGCGATCGACACGCCGTTGACCGGGTCGACCATGGACGCAAAGCCCATGCCCATTTGAATCCCGATGATCTGCCCGGCGATCACAAACGCCTGGAAAAACAGCTGCAGCGACAGGCCCAGCCCGGCGCCGATGATGATTTGTTGCGCGATCAGCAGCAGTCCGCTGAGGTCGAGGGCACTCACGGCGGGCATCGGTGGCAGGCTTGGCGCAACCACGACGGTGATCGCCAGCGCCAGATAAAGCCGCACGCGCTTGGGCACCAGCGCGGTCCCGATCATCGGCATGGTCATCAGCAGCGCGCCGATGCGAAACAGCGGCAGCATGAACGCCGCCACCCATGTGCTGATCTGGATGTCGGTCAACGCCAGCAGAGGTTGCATCGAGGGGTCAGCCGATCACTTGGGGAATGCTGGTGTACAGATTGGTGATGTACTCCATGAAGGTGCGCACCATCCACGGGCCGACCACGATCAGCGTGACCAGCATGACCAGCAGGCGCGGCAGGAAGCTCAAGGTCTGTTCGTTGATCTGCGTCGCGGCCTGAAACATCGAGACGATCAGGCCGACGATCAGGCTCGGCACCACCAGAATGGCGACCATGGTCGTGGTCAGCCACAGCGCTTCGCGAAACAGGTCGACAGCTACTTCCGGGGTCATGCTGCGCACTCCACGTCAAACAGGTTCATACGCCACCAAAACTGCCGGCCAGGGTGCCGATGATCAGCGCCCAGCCATCCACCAGCACGAACAGCATGATTTTGAATGGCAGGGAAATGATCAGCGGCGACAGCATCATCATGCCCATGGCCATCAGAATACTTGCCACCACCAGGTCGATGATCAGAAACGGAATGAAGATCATGAAGCCGATCTGAAACGCCGTTTTCAATTCGGAGGTCACGAACGCCGGCACCAGAATCGTCAGCGGCGCCGCATCAGGGGTCTGAATATCGGTGCGCTTGGACAGTCGCATGAACAGCTCAAGGTCGCTGGAGCGGGTCTGCGCCAGCATGAAATCCTTGATCGGCACTTCGGCCTTGGCCACAGCGTCCTGGGCAGTGAGTTTTTCTGCCAGATAAGGCTGCAGGGCATCGTTGTTCACCCGGTCGAACACGGGCGCCATGATGAACATCGTCAGGAACAGTGCCATGCCGGTGAGGATCTGGTTGGACGGCGTCTGTTGCAGGCCGAGGGCCTGACGCAGGATGGAGAAGACGATGATGATCCGCGTGAAGCTGGTCATCAGCATGACGAACGCCGGGATGAAGCTCAGCGCCGTCATGATCAACAGGATCTGCAGGTTGACCGAGTATTCCTGCTGACCGTTGGCGCCGGTGCCCAGCGTAATGGCCGGGATCGACAACGGATCGGCGCCGAACGCCAGCGGCGCTGCAAGCAACAACAGCAGCGTCAAAACAATGCGCATCAGTTCGTGTCCTTCTGATCCGTAGTACGTGTCGCGCCCGTCGTGCCGGGCGTACCTGCATTTCTACTCGCACCGCCGAACACATTCTTGCCCGTGCGTGGCCCGGCCGCGCCCTTGTTGCCCAATGCTTCAAGCAGGCGCCTGGCGAATTCCGGCTGCGCGCCCTGGGCGTCAGGGACCTCGACCGGCTCGTTCATCACGTGCAACGCGGTGATGCTGCCGGGGGAGACGCCAAGCAACACCTGCTCATTGCCGACCTGCACCAGCACCAACCGATCGCGGGTTCCCAAAGCGCGGGAGCCCACCAGTTTGATCACCTGATTGCCGGCCGGCCCGGCGCGCTGCACCCGGCGCATCAGCCAGGCCAGCACGAAGATCAGCCCGATCACCAGCAGCAGACCCAGCACCAGTTGCAGCAACTGACCGCCCATCCCGCTGTTCAGCGTACCGGCCACCGGTGCGGCGACCGCAGGCGTTGCAGTCGTGGCGGGCGTCGCCGGATCGGCCGCCATCACCGTCCAGGACAATGCCAGCAACGGCAGGCTCGACAGGGTTCTGATCACGCCGCGCACTTAACGCAGCTTCTTGATACGTTCGCTCGGGCTGATCACGTCGGTCAGACGGATGCCGAACTTTTCGTTCACCACAACCACTTCGCCGTGGGCGATCAGGGTGCCGTTAACCAGCACGTCCAGCGGCTCGCCGGCCAGACGGTCCAGCTCGATCACCGAGCCTTGGTTGAGTTGCAGCAAGTTGCGAATGTTGATGTCGGTGCTGCCCACTTCCATGGAAATCGACACCGGGATGTCAAGGATCACGTCCAGGTTCGGGCCGTCCAGGGTGACCGCGCCGTTGCTTTTCGGCAGGCCGCCAAACTCTTCCATCGTCATGCGACTGCCGGAGTTGCCGGCGTCGGCGGCCAGCAGCGCGTCGATGTCCGCTTGCCCGTCACCGGATTCACCCAGTGCAGCCGCCCACTCGTCGGCCAGGGCCTGGTCTTCAGCAGAAGTCATTTCGTTGTCATTAGCCATGGTTGCCTCGGGGGAACATTGATTCGTTTACGCAGCACATTCGTTTTGCCGGCGACGGAGCGTCAGCGGCGTTCTATGGGTTCGACCACTTGCAGGGCCAGGTTGCCCTTGTGCGAACCCAGTTTGACCTTGAAGGACGGCACGCCGTTGGCGCGCATGACCAGGTGTTCCGGCAGCTCGACCGGGATCACGTCGCCCGGCTGCATGTGCAGGATGTCGCGCAGCTTGAGCTGACGCGTGGCGACCGCGACGCGCAATGGCACCGACACGTCGAGCACGTCCTGCTTGAGCGCGTTGACCCAGCGTTCGTCCTGATCGTCGACATCCGACTGGAAACCGGCGTCGAGCATTTCGCGCACCGGCTCGATCATCGAATACGGCATGGTCACGTGAAGATCGCCGCCACCGCCGTCCAGTTCGATATGGAACGTGGACACCACGATCGCTTCGCTCGGGCCGACGATGTTGGCCATGGCCGGGTTCACTTCCGAGTTGATGTACTCGAAGTTGACTTCCATGATCGCCTGCCAGGCTTCCTTCAAATCAATGAAGGCCTGATCCAGCACGATGCGCACCACGCGCAGCTCGGTCGGGGTGAATTCACGGCCCTCGATCTTGGCGTGACGTCCGTCGCCGCCGAAAAAGTTGTCCACCAGCTTGAACACCAGCTTGGCGTCGAGGATGAACAGCGCGGTGCCGCGCAGGGGTTTGATCTTGACCAGGTTGAGACTGGTCGGCACGTACAGCGAGTGCACGTATTCGCCGAACTTCATCACCTGTACACCCCCCACGGCCACATCGGCCGAGCGGCGCAGCAGGTTGAACATGCTGATGCGGGTGTAACGGGCGAAACGCTCGTTGATCATTTCCAGGGTCGGCATGCGTCCGCGGACGATGCGATCCTGACTGGTCAGGTCATAACTTTTTACGCTGCCAGGCTCGGCAACACTATCGGTCTGTACCAGACCGTCGTCGACGCCATGCAGCAGCGCGTCGATCTCATCCTGGGACAGCAGGTCTTGCACGGCCATGTCGTGGTCCTACTGCAGTACGTAGTTAGTGAAAAGTACTTGTTCGATCACGCTCTTGTTCAGCTCTTTCTGACCCACTTCCTGGACCACGGCGGCAGCCTTCTGGCGCAGCATTTCCATACCCACCGGCGTTGCGATGGTATCGAATGGCTGACCGGAGAACATCATCACCAGGTTATTACGGATGACCGGCATGTGCGCTTTCAACGCTTCGAGGTCGGCCTTGTCACGGGCCAGCAAGGTAATGCTGACCTGCATGTAGCGCTGACGGCCGTTGACGTTGTAGTTGACGACGAAGGGCGGCGTCAGGGGTTCGAAGATCGCCTCTTTTTTGGCATTCGCCGCTTCCGCAATGGCGGCTGCATCCGGCTTGCTCTCGGCCTTGTGCATGATGAACCAGGTCGCACCTACCGACACACCAATGGCCAGCAGCAGCCCCACCACAATGAGGATGATGACTTTCAACTTGCCCTTTTTTGCGGGGTCCGCCACTGCTGCGTCGTCGCTCTTCGCCATGCCAATAATCCGTCACTATCCAAGGGGTTCGGTGTTGCGTGACAGAGGAAGAGCAAGGGTTGTGCCAGAGTTGGCGAGAGGGGTCGGCTGATTGTGCCTGGCGGGCCGAACCGTGATGTCGGTTCTGGATTCTGCCCGAGGGCGAAACCGCAATGCCGGCTTAGGATTCTGCCCGAAGTCCGAAACCGCGAGGTCGGTTTTGGATTCTGCCCGAAGGCCGAAACGGCGACGTCGGTTCTGGATTCTGCCCGAAGGCCGAAACCGCGACGTCGGTTCTGGATTCTGCCCGAAGGCCGAAACCGCGACGTCGGTTCTGGATTCTGCCCGAAGGGCGTAGGAGCGCGCTTGCCCGCGATCGGCTGCGAAGCAGTCGCAAAACCTGCCAAGGGGGTTAAATCTGACACACCGCATTCACTGGTTTACTGCCGCTGCGTGACAGATCGCGGGCAAGCGCGCTCCTACGCCTGCGGCAGAAGCGGAACCGGTGTTTGCGTCCCGCAGAAACGTGCTTGCCGTTTAGATCAGGCGTAATAATCGACTGCGCTGGAACCCACCACGGTCAGCGATGCGTTGGCAGCCGCCGATGCGGCGTCCACCGGAGCACCGTCGGCGATGAGGTCGCTGCCGCCGGCACCGTTGACGCGGCTGCTGCCGCCGTTGCGCTGACCATCACCGCCAGACTGCTGCTGAGCCTGTTGCTGCCAGCCCTGGGACTGGTCGGAGACGTTGACGTTGACCTGACCCATGCCCTGCTGAACGAAGGAATCACGCAGGCGCGACATCTGGCTTTCCAGTGCTTCACGCACGCCGACGTGGGCGCTCATGAACGTGACCTGGGTCTGCTGGTCCGCCGCCATATTGACGCGGATGTCCAGACGGCCCAGTTCAGCGGGTTCCAGCTGGATGTCGGCCTGCTTGAGGTTCTGGCTCGACAGGTACATCACGCGGTTGACCACGCCCTCGGTCCATCCCCCCTGATTCATCGCCAGTGGCTGATTGAGCAGCGGCGTGGCCGGAGCCGAAGCCGGGGTATTTTTCACTTGAACGGCCTGGGACAACGCTGCGAGCCGATCGGCGAAGTTATCCACCCGCGTGTCGCTGGTGGCGCCCTTCACGTCTTTCAGGCCGTCAGCCAGCAGGCCGCTGAACGCCTTGTCGCCGCCGCCTTCAGTAGTGCTCTTGTCCACGGGTTGGTCGCCCAGCGCTGCCAGGTTAGTGGCCAGCAGTTGCGAAGGATCGGCGTTCGGGTCTTGCTTGCCCCCGCCCTTGCCATCGCCATGCACACCGTTGTTCTGCGCCGTCTGCTGCGCCTTGTTTTCCAGGGCGACCTGCACGGCGGTCAAGCCTTCCAGCGGATCGGCTGAAGGGTCGAAACCGTCCCCGGCCGCGTAGGTGGCGTCGGTTGCGGCGGTGGCTTGGGTAGGCGCTTGCACCGCAGGCGGCGGCATCACTGGCAGCGCGCCGGCGAGAAGCGCCGGATCCACGACCGGGTCAACGGGAGGCGCGACGGCCACGGGCTCTTGAACAGGCGGCGTGACGGCCAAAGTCGGGTCCAGCAAGGGATCGACCGCAGGCGCATCCGCCACTGTCGGATCCTGCGTGGTGTCCGAGGCGTCATCCTTGTCGTCGGCCTGACCTTTGCCCGCGCCCGCCTCATCGTCGGCCTTGCCGTTCACCGGTTTGGCAGGCAAGCCGTTGCCGTTATCGGCAACGGCCTTGTCGTCGGCGGCAGACGTGTGGCTGGCGGCCGGCTTGTCGTCGGCTGCCGAACTCTTGGCGCTTGTCGGCTTAGGCGCCGGGTTATCAGCGCTTTGGGACTTTACCGGCGCCTGTTTGGCGAAGACGTCAGAGAAGCTGGAAGTGTTGTGCTTGACGGGGTCCGGCGCCTTTGCCGGGGAGGTATTCCCGGCTTTCTGGACTTTGGCCGCTGTCAAAGCCGTCAGTAATGGGTTGTTGGCGAGGGCCATGTGAATCTCCGCAAAAGCACAATTGCAGGGAGACAAAGCAAATGGCGGGCCAAGTACCGAGAGAGGCTGGATTGAGCGTGCGCTTCAGACCAACGGGCAGGCTGAAAAGCCGGGCCAGGCACCTATGCAGAGAGCAGGCTCAGTGGCTGGCATGGCAGAGTTCAAGCTCACGTTCGAAAATCGCCCGCACCTCGAAGAACTCGTCCCTGATCTGCGACACCAGCGAGCGAATCCGCGCGTCATCCGCTGCCACCATGCCGCGCCCCTGCTCTTCGAGCTGCAGGCACAGCTCGGACAAATGCGTGGCGCCCATGTTGCCGGTGCTGCCTTTGAAGCTGTGCGCCATCAGCCCAAGGCATTGCAACGACGCCGTGGAGGACGCCGTGAAGGAAGGGTCGCGCAGCAACAGGGTCATGTCGTTGACGCGAAGGCTGGAATCGGAAATGAACACCTTCAGCAGCGCCGGGTATTCAGCTTCCATCACCTCACGCAGCGTGCTGAGCACGTTGAAATCCACCGGATTATTCGACACTTGTTCACTCCTTGATCAAGACGCGCGGATTATGCCAGACCCTCCCAGGCAAATTCCACGCTGGCCGTCCGGCCATCATCGGACCACTGACAGCATTCGCTGAGTTGCCGGACCAGCGCAAGGCCGCGGCCGGACAATTGGGTGACCGCAGGCGGCAACGCCAGCACGCGATCGGCATCGAAACCTGCGCCGCTGTCCTGCACCCGCACCGTCAGGCGACCGCCCTCGCCGTCCGGGACAATCTGGAAATCGATGCGGATAAAACCTTCCTCCAGACGATCGAGGCGTTCGGCGCGTTGCTGGTAGTAAAGCCCAAAACCTGCGGCGTCCCGCTTCAGCGCCGAGTCGAGCCCAAGCACGCCATGCTCCAGCGCGTTGCTGTACAGCTCCGACAGCACGATATACAGCTCACTGCTCTGCATGCGCAAGCCATGTACTTCCTGCAGCAATTGCAACAGATACGGCAGCGGATTGAAGCGTTTGAGCGTTGCAGCACGGTACTCGAACGAAGCGGACCAATCCAGCGGGCTGGAATCGCCGCTGTCGGTATAGATGACCGACGGCGGGCCGAGCAAGTCAGGCTCGGTGAATGCCACTTCGACCATGCTCACGTCATCCCGCGCCTGGCCACGAAAGCGCGCCAGGGCCCACTGCACTTCCTCGATCAGCAGCGCCGGGTTGCGGTTGCTCACCAGCACGTTCTGCAGACGCCGGGCGCCGAACAGTTCGCCGTCCTGCCCGGTGCTGTCGACAACGCCGTCGGACAGCAGAAACACCCGGTCCCCCGGCCCGAAAGGATAAACCTGGGTGTTGTCGTCAAAGCTGCCGGCGCTCAACACACCGAGGGGCACGTTCGACGAAATCAGCGGCGTATGCGCCCGGCCGTCGCCATGCAGCAGGTAACCATCCGGCAGGCCGCCGTTCCAGACCTCGACCAGTTGCTGCTTGAAGTTGAGGCACAGCAGCGCGGCGCAGCAGAACATGTCCACCGGCAGGATGCGTTTGAGCTTGGCGTTCATCTCGCGCAGGGTTTCGGGCAGGCCATAACCCTTGGCGGTCATGCCGTAGAACACTTCGGCCAAGGGCATCGCCCCCACCGCTGCCGGCAAACCATGGCCGGTGAAATCCCCCAGCAGCAGGTGCATGTTGCCGGACGGCGACCACGCGGCCAGCAGCAGGTCGCCGTTGAACAGCGCGTACGGTGATTGCAGGTAGCGGATGTTGCGTGAGCTCAGGCACCCGGAGTGGGCGATCTGGTCGAACACCGCCTTGGCCACGCGCTGTTCGTTGAGCAGGTATTTATGGTGACGGGTGATCAGGTCGCGCTGGTGCAGGACGGTTTCCTGCAACACGCGAAGGCGGTTCATGGCGTTGATCTTGGCGGCCAGCACCACTTGGTTGTAGGGCTTGGCAACGAAGTCGTCACCCCCGGCGTCGAGGCAACGGGCGAGGTCTTCGCCTTCGGTCAGCGACGTCAGGAAGATGATCGGCACCAGCGCGTCACCCGCGAGGGTCTTGATCTGGCGCGCCGCTTCGAAACCGTCCATGACCGGCATCATGGCGTCCATCAGCACCAGTTGCGGCCGCCGGCGCTCGAACAGCCCGACGGCCTCGGCGCCGTCGCTGGCCGTCAGGACATCATGGCCCTGGCGGCTGACGATGGCGGACAGAAGCATCCGGTCGCTGACGTTGTCATCGGCGATGAGGACCGTCAGGCGATCGGCGACAGACGAAATCATCAGACGATTTTGAAGAGTTTGGAGAAGTTGGAGATGGTAAGGATTTTGTGGACGTCGGCGTTGCAGTTGACCAGCTGGACTTCGGCTCTCTCGCCACCGGCATGGTCGCGCAGCAGGAGGAGCATGCCCAGCGCGGAGCTGTCGAGGTAAGTTGTGCCGGTGAGGTCAACCGTATAGCGCTTGGCCTGGTTTTCTCTTTCGTAGGCGCCGCGAAAATCCTGGTGCGTCGAAAAGTCGAAGCGTCCCTTGATGGTGATGGTCAGCTCTTGGCCATCGGCGGAGCGTTCGGAGGTTACTGACATTGGCAAATTCCTTGTATGAAACAGCGCCAGACGCTTGAGTTTTAGCAGCCCTTGTGAGGCGTGGCAAATGGTTAGCTTTTACTTGGGTTTCAGGATCAAGAGCATCTGCCTAACGGCAGATCGTTTCGCCTTCGGCGAGTTACTTGGAAAAGCACCCCAAGTAACCAAGGGTGCTTGCTCCTGGCTAGGCCCGACTTCGTCGGGTTCCCTCACTCCGACGACGCTCCGTGGGCCCGCGCCGAACGGACATCCATGTCCTGACGGCGCTCTCGCCGCATCCATGCGGCTCGGCCCACTCCGCGTCGTCTGCGTTCGGCCTGCACCCAAGTCGCGATTGGCGGTGTTTGGGCTTTTTGTGTACGAAAATCAAAAGCAGATCAGAAGCAGATTAGAAGTAGAAACACATCAAGAGCTTCCCGGCTAAAGCCGGTCCTACAGGGTGTACGCGGTGCTTTGTAGGACCGGCTTTAGCCGGGAAGCCTTTGGTCCGTGATCGTTCCCACGCTCCGCGTGGGAATGCATCCCCTGACGCTCTGCGTCACCTGGCGCAGGGGGCGAAATTTGCGGCGACTGCGGAACGCGGAGCGTTCTGGGCGGCATTCCCACGCAGAGCGTGGGAACGATCAGCGAAGCCGGTCCTACGGGTGCGCGCGTTGATTCGGTGGCCTTTCGTACATTTTCAATGATCGGATGCAATTTCCCTGTAGGAGCCGGCTTGCTGGCGAAAGCGTCCGGCCAGGCACCACAGCAGTGAATGATCAACCGCGTTCGCCAGCAAGCCGGCTCCTACAGACCTCATACCCATCTTCTACGCGCTAGCCGAAAAGCGCCGGTTATTTCCAGCCCGATCATTCACCAATACCCTTCAGCCCTACCATTACTTTGCTTTGCTTTTGATCTTCTCCCACGCCAGCCCAAACACCACAAAACGCGACTTGGGTGCAGGCCGAGCGCAGGTTTTGCGCAGTGGGCCGAGCCGCATGGATGCGGCGAGAGCGCCGTCAGGACATGGATGTCCGTTCGGCGCGGGCCCACGGAGCAAGACCGGAGTGAGGGAACCCGACGCAGGAGGGCCAAACCAGTAGCAGGCACTTTTGGTTACTTTTAGTGCTTTTTAAAAGTAACTCGCCGAAGGCGAAACAATCTGCCCCCAGGCAGATGCCGTTGATCTTGATCTTGATCTTGATCTCTTAAAACTGCTCGGTCCTGGGCAACCTCTGTACCAACTCATCCAACAACTTCTGCTCGCGTTTATCTTCCAGCGCACGCGCCTCATCGATATACCGCTGCACCAACTTACGCAGCCCCTCCACCCGCGCATACGCCTTCTGCCACTCGCCGCGCGCCTTGTTCAGATTATTCTCATGCCACGCCAGACTCTGGCGCTGCTGCGCCACCGCCGTCTCCAACTGATTGAGAAAGCGCTGATAATTCATCAACCATTGACCCGACACCCCATGGGCGCCCTTGTCGATCCACTGCTGCTGATAATCAGAACGAAATTTATCCAGCTCGCCCAGCTTCGCCTCGGCCAGCCGAACCTGACCCTGAAAATGCCCCAGGCGCTGCACGGCGGCCTTCTCGACCTTCTCGGCCATATCGACCACCGGCGCCAGACGGGCTGCGCGACTGAGAGCCATAACCGATTAACCGCCGGCCTGAGGATTGAAAATCTTCGCCAACTGCTCCTCACTGCTCTGCATGCTCTCGTTCTCCGTCAAGCCCTGGCGCAAATACTTCACCAACTGAGGCTGCAGCGAAATCGCCAGGTCAGTCTCGCGATCGCCGCCGGCCACGTAGGCGCCGACGCTGATCAAATCGCGGCTCTGCTGATAACGCGACCACAACTGCTTGAAATACTGCGCCTGAACCATGTGCTGCGGATCGACCACGGACGGCATCACCCGGCTGATCGACGCTTCGATGTCGATGGCCGGGTAATGGCCTTCCTCGGCCAGCCGGCGCGACAGTACGATGTGGCCGTCGAGCACGCCCCGGGCCGAGTCGGCGATCGGGTCCTGCTGGTCGTCGCCTTCTGACAAAACGGTATAGAACGCGGTGATCGAGCCACCGCCCGCCTCGGCGTTACCGGCGCGTTCCACCAGCTTGGGCAGCTTGGCGAACACGGACGGCGGATAACCCTTGGTCGCAGGCGGCTCGCCGATGGCCAAGGCGATTTCCCGCTGGGCCTGGGCGAAACGCGTCAGCGAATCCATCAGCAACAGGACGTTCTTGCCCTTGTCGCGAAAATATTCGGCGATGCGCGTGCAATACATCGCCGCGCGCAGCCGCATCAAGGGCGCGTCATCCGCCGGAGAAGCCACAACAACCGAACGCTTGAGACCCTCCTCGCCCAGGCTGTGTTCGATGAATTCCTTCACCTCGCGACCCCGTTCGCCGATCAGCCCGACGACGATGATGTCGGCCTCGGTGAAGCGGGTCATCATCCCCAGCAGCACGCTCTTGCCCACGCCGGTACCGGCGAACAGGCCCAGACGCTGACCGCGCCCGACCGTCAACAAACCGTTGATACAACGGATGCCTACGTCCAGCGGCTGGCTGATCGGGTTGCGATTCAGCGGGTTGATGGTCGGGCCGTCCATCGGCACCCAGTCCTCGGCTTTCATGCCGCCCTTGCCGTCGAGGGGGCGACCGGCGCCGTCGAGGACGCGGCCGAGCATGGTCATGCCCATCGGCAGACGGCCGGTGTCCGGCAGCGGAACGACGCGGGCGCCCGGCGCAATGCCGGAGACGCTGCCGACCGGCATCAGGAACACCTTGCCGCCAGAGAAGCCCATGACTTCGGCTTCAACCTCAACCGCATGATGACTGCCGTCGTTGATCACCATGCAGCGGCTGCCCATGGCTGCGCGCAGGCCCTCGGCCTCGAGGGTCAGGCCGACCATGCGCAGCAGTCGTCCTTCGACGATCGGCTGCGCAGGCAGGGAAATGGCCTCGGGATAGGTGCTCAGGCGCTTGGCGAAACTGGTGCGTTCAAGGCGCATCGACAGCACCCAGCGGGTAAGTGGTTTTCTCGGCGCTCTGGATCGCCTCTTCCAGTTCGATGGTCACATCCGGCGGCGCCGGGTGCAGGGCCTGCTCGTGCAACTGATCGAACATTTTCCCGAGGGCCTGGCTGATGCGCGCCTCGACCGTGGCGTCGATGCGGCTGTGCTCGCTCTCGACCCGGCAACCGCCGGGTTGAAGTGTCTCGTCCTCGAGGATGCGCCAGGTTTCTTCGTGACGCTCACGCATGGCTTTGACCAGCGCAAAGTCTTGCGGGTTGATCAGAATGCGCACGTTGGCTGCGCCCATCGGCAGCAGCCGCAACGCTTCGCGCAGCACCGTGCCAATCTGGCTGGAGTCGGTTTTCAGCTCGCGCTGGATGACCTGGCGGACCACATGCTCGACCAGTGACACCATCGATTTCTCGATCTGCGCGTCCTGGTCGGCGATGGGTTCGAACAGATGCCCCATGAGGACTTCCATGCTGTCGAGCTTGGCCGCCAGAGCCACTTCCGCTTCCTGACGAACCTTGAGCTGGGTGCTGTGAAAACCCTCTTTTTCGCCGATGGCGAACCCCTCGTTGTAGGCGTCCTGACGGATGCTTTCCAACTCTTCGAGGGTCATCGGCTGGACTTCCTCCAGCGGCACTTCCTGGCTTTCGGCGAGCTCGGCTTCCTCGACCACCGGTTCCGGCTCGGGCTTCTCGACGAGCGGATCGAAGCTGGGCAAGGCCCAGACGTCAATCCCGCGCAAATCCTGTGCGCGGATGAGCTCACTGGGTGGTGCTTTATCGGAGCTGGACATCAACGGCACCTGGGCTTAAATCATTTCCTCGCCACCTTTGCCGCCAAGAACGATCTCCCCGGCCTCCGCCATACGACGGGCAATGGTGAGAATTTCTTTCTGGGCGCCTTCCACATCGCTGACGCGAACCGGGCCTTTGGCTTCCAGGTCGTCGCGCAGCAGTTCGGCGGCACGTTTGGACATGTTCTTGAAAATCTTTTCCTTGATGGCGTCGTCGGAGCCCTTCAGTGCCAGTACCAGCACATCGGAGGAGACTTCGCGCAGCAAGGCCTGAATACCGCGGTCGTCGACGTCGGACAGGTTGTTGAAGACAAACATAAGGTCTTCGATCTGCGTCGACAGGTCTTCGTCCACTTCGCGGATCGAATCCATGAGCTGGCCTTCGATCGAGCTGTCGAGGAAGTTCATGATATCCGCCGCACGCTTGATACCACCCAGGGTGGTACGCGACGTGTTGGCGTTGCCCGAGAACTGCTTCTCGAGGATCTGGTTCAGTTCTTTGAGCGCCGCCGGCTGCACGGTGTTCAACGACGACACGCGCAGGATGATGTCCAGGCGCACTTTGTGGTCGAAATGGCTGAGCACTTCACCGGCCTGATCGGCGTCCAGGTAGGCGACGACGATCGCTTGAATCTGCGGGTGCTCGAAACGGATGACGTCGGCCACCGCGCGCGGTTCCATCCACTTCAGGCTGTCGAGACCGCTGGTGTTGCCGCCCAGCAGGATCCGGTCGATCAGGCCGTTGGCCTTGTCCTCGCCCAGTGCCTGGGTGAGCATCTTGCGGATATAGCCGTCCGAGCCGATGCCGACGCCGGTCTGGTCACCGACCACGTCGACGAACTCGCTCATCACCTGCTCGACCTGCTCGCGGTGCACATTGCGCATCTGTGCCATGGCCACGCCCACCCGCTGAACCTCTTTGGGGCCCATGTGGCGCAGGACCTGCGCGGCGTCCGTCTCACCCAGGGTGAGGAGCAGGATCGCGGCTTTATCCACGCGGCTCAATTTAAGCGCAGCAGCTCTATCACTCATCAGCGTTGATCCACTCTTTGACGACCTGGGCTACACGCGCCGGGTCCTCGGCCACAAGGCTCTTGATTGCGTTGAGCTGTGCGTCATAACCCTCGGTAGGGCTCGGCAACAGAATACTTTGCGGACCGCCCAGACTGACGCGGTCGTTTGACAATTCACCGTCCATCCCGACCATGCCGCCCAGCTCGGAGTCGCCCTCGAGGCGCTTGCCTTGCGGGTTGGTGATGCCCTTGAGCACCGGACGCAGCACGCCGAACACCAGCACCAGGATGAACAGCACGCCCATGGCCTGTTTGACGATGTCCCAGAACCACGACTGCGAGTAGAACGGAATGTCCGGGATCACTTCGCCGCGATCGGTGGAGAACGGCACGTTGATCACGCTGACGCTGTCGCCACGGCTGGCATCGAAGCCGACGGCGTCCTGCACCAGACGGGTGAAGCGCGCCAGTTGATCGGCGGTCCACGGGATCATTGTCGTCTCGCCGTTGGCCGGGTTGACCTTGACCTGATCATCGACCACCACCGCAACCGACAGGCGATTGACCTTGCCCTGCTGCTGCTTGGTGTGGCTGATGGAACGGTCGAGCTCGAAGTTCTTGGTCGACTGGTTACGCTTGTCGGCCGGGAACGGCGCCAGCATCGGCTGGCCAGTGGCCGGGTCCATGATCTGTTGACCGTTGGCGTCCAGCAGCGGTTGTCCCGCAGCAATGGCGCCTGCGGCACCGGCAGCACCGGCGGCGGCGTTCTGTGGCGCAGTCGCCGGGCCTGGCGGCTGGTTGCTCAGTGCACCCGGCACGCCTTGCGGACCGCTGCTGCTGGAGCGTTGTTCGTTGACCGTCTGCTCGCTGCGCAGTGCAGGCTGGTCCGGATTGAAGCTTTCGGCGGTGGATTCGACGGCGCTGAAATCAACGTCTGCCGACACTTCTGCCTTATAGCGGTCATTGCCCAGCACTGGCTGCAGGATGTTCTGCACACGCTGGGTCAGCATGCTTTCCATGCGGCGGGTGTAGTCGAACTGCTTGCCGGCCATGGACAGCTCGGAGTTCTCGGCCTGATCGGACAGCAGGTTGCCCTTCTGATCGACGACGGAAATCTGCGACTTGTTCAGCTCAGGAACACTGGTGGCGACCAGGTTCATGATTGCCAGCACCTGACCCGGCTCAAGCGAACGACCGGCGTACAGCTCAACCAGAATGGAAGCGCTGGGCTTGCGATCGTCACGCACGAACACCGAGCTCTTCGGAATCGCCAGGTGAACACGGGCGCCCTTGACGTTATTGAGGCTGGAGATGGTCCGCGCCAGTTCGCCTTCCAGGCCGCGACGGTAACGAGTGGCCTCCATGAACTGACTGGTGCCCAGACCCTGATCCTTGTCGAGGATTTCAAAACCGACATTGCCATCGTTCTGCGCAATGCCGGCGCCGGCCAGCTTGATGCGGGCGCGGGACAGGTCATCGGACTTCACCAGCAGCGCGCCGGAGTTGGGCTCGACGGTGAAAGGAATGTCAGCCTGGGCCAACGTGTCCATCACCTGCTTGGTGTCGATACCTGACAGGCTGCCATAGAGCGGCTTGTAATCAGGCTGCTGCGACCAAAGCACGACGGCGAAACCAATCGCCACGCTGGCAGCCAGACCGACCATAAGGCCGACCTGACGCAGCATGGTCATCTCGGAGAGATTTTGCAGGAAGGCCAGGCCGAACATCGGCGGCTTGCTTCCTGGCGCACCCGTTTTGGCGGGTACGTTATCGACGACGGCTTCGGCCATGACTTAAATCGTCCTCAAACCGGCATTTGCATGATGTCTTGGTACGCCTGAACCAGCTTGTTGCGTACCTGGGTCAGCGCCTGAAACGACACGCTGGCTTTCTGCGAGGAGATCATCACGTCGGTGAGGTCCACGCCGCTCTTGCCCATCTCGAACGCGGTCGACAGCTGATTCGACGCCTGCTGGGTGTCGTTGACCTTGTTCACTGCCATGCCGAGCATGTCAGCGAAACTGCTCGCACCGGCCTGTTCTGGCGCTGCGATTGCCTTGGGCTGAGCCATGGCGTCCATTTGCATGGAGCGCATGTCCAACATCAAGCGATTAAATTCAACACCTTGGGTCATGACGTTTCTCTCAGAAGGGCCGCAAATTTTTGACACGGATTCAGCGGTTACCTAAGCATTAGCAACAAGGGTGCCAGACCAATAGCGGCCATGTGCCACGTTTGATGAAAGTGTTCGGATGGGTATTGAGACGGATACATAGACGCAGGAGCCGGCTTGCTGGCGAACGCGACGGGCAGGTAAAAATGATGCGTCTGACCCTCAGCATTCGCCAGCAAGCCGGCTCCCACAGATCCTTTTACAAAGGTTCAGGAGGCAAACAGAAACCCTTCGACATCCATCCCCGCATCACGCATCTGCGCCAGCTTGTAGCGCAACGTACGCGGGCTGATACCGAGGCGTTCGGCGGCCTCTTTGCGACGGCCGCGCTCGGCGCGAAGGGTGTCGATGATCATCTGGAACTCGCGGCGACGCAGGTCTTCGCCCAGGGCGCCGGCCCCTTCCCCGCTGCCTGTTTCGGGTGACGCTTGCGTGGCGCCGACAGCGGGTGCCGACACCTGAGGCGCAGGCGCTGCGGCGAACGTGACCGGCCCGACAAGACAAAAGTCCTCGGCCTGAATCACCCCGCCCTGCTGCAGAATCAGCGCCCGCTGTACGGCGTTGTCCAGCTCGCGGACATTGCCCGGCCAGGCGTAACTGACCAGACACTTCTGCGCCTCGGCCGACAGCCGCACCGGGGCATGCTTCATTTTATTGACGTGCTTGGCCAGCAGACGCTCGGCCAGCGGCAGAATGTCGGCGGGACGCTGACGCAAGGATTGCCACGCGAGCGGGAACACCGAAAGACGATAAAACAGATCTTCGCGAAAGCGCCCTGCGGCCACTTCGCCGGCCAGATCGCGGTTGGTGGTTGCCAGCACGCGGATGTCCAGTTCGATGGGCTTGCGCGCGCCGACCCGTTCCACTTCACGCTCCTGCAACACACGCAACAGCTTGGCCTGCAGGCCCATGGGCATTTCGGAAATCTCGTCCAGCAGAATGGTGCCGCCTTCGGCCTGCTCGAACTTGCCCGCCTGGGAAGCAATGGCACCGGTAAACGAGCCCTTCTCGTGGCCAAACAGCGTGGCTTCGAGCATGTTGTCCGGGATCGCCGCGCAGTTGATCGCGATAAACGGCTTGCCGGCACGGGGCGATTGCTCATGAATGAAACGCGCCAGCACTTCTTTACCCGTGCCCGATTCACCCGAAATCAACACCGTCGAATCACTCTTCGCCACGCGACTGGCGAGGCTGAGCAACTGCACGCTGGCGGGCTCGACCGCAATCGGACCCTCGCCATCGGCCGGCTCGAGACGACCCAGTGCATGGCGAGCCACCAACGCCAATAACGCCTTGGGCTCGAAAGGCTTGACCAGATAATCGACCGCGCCCTGACGCATCGCATCCACGGCGCGGTCGACCGTGCCGTGGGCAGTCATCAAGAGCACCGGCAACTGCGGGTAGCGGCTGCGCAACTGGCCGAGCAACTGGTGACCGTCCATGCCGGGCATGTTGACGTCGCTGACCACCAGGCTGAACGACGAGTCGGCAGCGGCAATCAATGCCTCTTCCGCCGACCCGACTGCCTGATAAGCATGGCCGGCCAGCGCCAGGGTTTCGCCCAGCGCTTCACGCAGAGAAGGATCATCCTCGACCAGCAGCACCTTGATGGTCATGAGCGCTCACCTGCCGTTATTGCCAACACGCAAGGCCCAGTCCCGGCGCCAGGAACCAGCGGCAACGACACGATGGCGCAGGTGCCACGGCCTGGACGCGAGCGGAACTCGACACGCCCCTGATGCGCCCGCGCCACGGCTGTCACAACGGCCAGACCGAGGCCGGTGCCGGTGGTCTTGGTGGTGAAGAAGGGTTCGCCGATGCGGGCCAGGGCTGCAGGCTCAATGCCGCTGCCACTGTCGCTGACACACAGGCGCAAGGTGTTGCCGCGGTTGTACGCATGAATCTTGATGCGGCGCCGCCCGTCACTCTGCCCGGCACTTGCCTGAACGGCATTTTCAATGAGGTTGAGCAGTGCGCCGACCAGCGTGTCGCGGTTGCACAGCAATTCGCCCGTCGGGCTGTCGCACTGCCAGCGCACGGCCACGTCACGCACATGGGTCTGGGCGGCGGATTCAAGGGCGGCGACCAGCGCGGCCGGCGTCACCCGGTCAGTCAGCGGCAGTTCGCCACGGGCAAACACCAGCATGTCGCGGACCTGATGCTCGAGCTCGTGCAAACGCTCCTTGAGCCGTCCGGCGAAGCGCTGTTGGGTTTCGACGTTCAAGGCCTGTTCGGCCAGGTGGCTGGCGTAAATCATGGCGGCGGACAGCGGCGTACGTATTTGATGGGCCAGTGACGCGACCATGCGGCCCAGGGACGACAAGCGCTCATGGCGCGCCAGCTGGCTTTGCAGATGGCGGGTCTCAGTCAGGTCGTTGAGCAGCACCAATTGACCTGGCTCGGCGTCCAGGGAACGGGTGGCAATGGACAGCCGGCGCCCGTCCTTCAGGGAGATTTCGTGGCCGTCATCTTCGCGCGGCGCAAAGCAGCGGGCGATGACGTGGCGCCAGAGCATGCCGATCAACGGCTCGCCCAGCAGATCAAGCGCGGCAGGATTGGCCTCACGGACCATGCCGGTGCCGTCGATCACGATGACGCCGCCGGGCAGCAGATCGAGCAGATGCTGCAAGCGGTTCGCCAGACGTTCTTTTTCCGCCAGCTCCTGCATGCGCTGGGCGCTGACCACGGCCAGCTCGCCCTTGAGCTCGGTGACCCGTGCTTCCAGCAGGCCGTAGGAATCGGTCAGCTGAGTCGACATCTGGCTGAACAGCGCGAAAGCCTGTTCAAGCCCTTGCCTGCTCGCCACTTCCGGGGACTGCTGCACTAACGAACCAATGGCTGAAACGGGTTCGGAAGACATCTGAGCGGCCTGGGGCATAGTTGATCTCTCGGGTAGCGAACCGTCAGTAAACGGTATGTTCCAAGAGACATAGCAATCCTCGTGCCGAAAAAAAACCGCTGAAAAATCAGCGGTTTATTTTTGACGCGTCAATCGACAGTCAGTCTTCGACCTGTTCGTCGCCTTCACGGCGGCTCATGCCGTACTTGCGCATTTTCTCCACCAGCGTGGTGCGGCGGATGCGCAGACGTTCGGCGGCGCGTGCCACGATCCCATTTGCATCATCCAGCGCCTGCTGAATCAAGCCCTGCTCCAGACCACCCAGGTAGTCCTTCAAGTCCAGACCTTCAGGCGGCAGCAACGCACTGCTGGCGAAGTTCGGCGCATGACCGTTGATAGCCACGCGCTCTTCGAGATCGCTGCGCAGGCTGTCGACCAGTTGCTCGTCTTCGTCGTCGACGTAACGGAATTTCTTCGGCAACTCGGAGACGCCAATGACACCGTACGGGTGCATGATTGCCATGCGCTCGACGAGGTTGGCGAGTTCGCGAACGTTGCCCGGCCAGGCGTGACGGCACAGGGACATGATGGCGGCGGAATTAAAACGAATCGAACCGCGCTTCTCGTGTTCCATGCGCGAAATCAGCTCGTTCATCAGCAGTGGAATGTCTTCCACTCGCTCACGCAACGGTGCCATTTCGATCGGGAACACGTTGAGACGGTAGTAGAGATCCTCGCGGAAACTGCCGATCACGATCATGTCTTCAAGATTTTTATGGGTCGCGGCAATGATGCGCACGTCGACGCTCTGGGTCTTGTTGCTGCCCACGCGCTCGAAGGTGCGCTCCTGCAGGACGCGCAGCAGCTTGACCTGCATCGGCAGCGGCATGTCGCCGATTTCATCCAGAAACAGCGTGCCGCCGTTGGCCAGTTCGAAGCGCCCTGCCCGGCTGGTGATGGCGCCGGTGAAAGCACCCTTCTCGTGGCCGAACAGTTCGCTTTCAAGCAGCTCGGCCGGAATCGCACCGCAGTTGACCGGCACGAACGGCGCATCGCGGCGCTTGGAATGATAATGCAGGTTACGTGCGACGACTTCCTTGCCGGTCCCGGACTCACCGAGGATCAGCACGCTGGCGTCGGTGTCGGCGACCTGCTGCATCATCTGGCGCACGTGCTGAATCGCACGGCTGGTGCCGACGAGGCTGCGGAAAAGATTGGGTTCGCGCTGACGCCCACGTTCACGGGCCTGGTCGTACATCTCGCGATAGACCTGGGCACGGTGCAGGGAATCCAGCAGTTTGCTGTAGCTGGGCGGCATTTCGACGGTGGAGAGGACCCGGCGGCGCAGATCGTCCGCCAGTTCGGCCGAGGAGTTCTCGCCCATCAGCAGGACCGGGAGAAACTCGTCCCATGCGGCCACGGTTTTGAGCAGGCCTTGAAGGCTGCCCGGGGCGTTCACGCTGCCGACCAGCACGCAGAGCACTTCTCGGGTGGATGTCAACGAACCCACGACTTGCTGCCAGTCTGTGCTGGAGCAGGACAGGTTCTCATCACCCAGAAAGTTCAGAATCACCGCCATGTCACGGCGGCGCTGGCTATCGTCATCGATCAGCAGGATTTTGATTTCACGCCACATGCAATAGCAACTTCCCTAGTCAACTCGATGCCCGATCACGGGCAAGCTTGGCTTTCGTTTCGTCCGTTGAGACGTGTCAATCACCGAAATTAGTGAACTTCACTAGTTAAGTCAAAAAACCGTACACAGTCAATTTTATGGCGTACATATTTTGGCTATGGACCAAGTGTCAACCGAACAGATGGTAAACCTTTGCCGCGCTTTTCGCTCGCTGGATCTGCGACATTTCGTCGACGATCGCTTGACGTTCGCCTACAGCTACGTCAATAAGCTTGCGATAGACGCCTAGCAGCTCTTCCAGATTGTTGCGCAACTCAGGCTCATCGTTGCTCGCCTGGCTGATGACTTCATCGACGCAAGCCCGGCAGGCCATATCGAGCTGGCCGATCGCCTCCCAGTCACGCTGCTCGAGGGCATCGACCAAGGCTTCACGGGTTTCTTCGATTCGCTTGAGTGCAACGCTCATGGGGTTCTCCTTCAGAGCACGGGTTGCTGGTCGCCGATCGCATCCCAGCCTTCCTTGACGGTGGTCAGCAGGCCGCTGACTTCATCGAGGATCTTCGGATCGGATTTAATATTCGCTTCCGCCAGACGCTTCATCAGGTAGACGTACAGGTTGTCGACATGGGCCAGGGCTACCGCCTGTTTTTCCATGTCCAGACCTTCGCGCAGGCCACCGACGATTTCAATCGCCTTGCCAATCAACAACCCCTTGGCGGGGATGTCCTTGCGCCCGATGGCGCCCTTGGCCTGGGCGATACGGTCCAGCCCGGCTTCCATCAGCATCTGTACCAGACGGTGCGGCGTGGCCACGGCGGTCTGGGCTTGTGAGTTGACCTTCTGATACTGCCGAAGGGCTGCCATACGGTTCATTGTCTTACCTCGCACAACTCGAGTTTCTGTATTGAGGGTATCGACACGGCCTGAAAAAACTTTAAGGCCAGATGCCAAAAACCCGGCACTGGGGGCCGGGTCTTGATCAACTCGTCAACGGTCAGCCACTTTGCTGGGCGTTGAGCGTGTCAAAGAACGACGTGATGCTCGTCGCAGAGGCTTTCAACTGCCCTACCAACAAGTCCATCGCGTTGTATTTGGCAGTGAGCGTGGCGGTCAGCGTGGTCACGCGCAGGTCGAGGGCTGACTGTTGGGCCGTCAGATCGGTCTGCTGCTTGTTGAGGCTGGTGGTGCGCGTGTCGAAAATACCGCCGGTCTGGGTGTAAGGCGTGATGGCAGCCTTCATCCGTGACAGCAAGCCGTTGGTGCTGTCCGTGCCGCTGAATAGCTGCTGCACGTCGCCCGCCAGGCCCTGGTTCATCGCGGCGGTAAACTTGGTGGCATCGAGGCTGAGCGTACCGTCGGATTGACCGGTGGTGATGCCCAGCTGAGAGAGCACGGAAAGGCCGCCTGGTGCACCGGTCGTCACCAACTGATCGCGGATCGCCGAAAGAATCGAGCGCGGCATCGCGTCGCCAGTCAACGCCGCAGCCGTCACAGTTGCGCCGGTGGTTTTGTCAGGGGTATCGCTGACCGTCGCCTTGGTGACGCTGGACACGGCTTTGACGACGGTGTTGTAAGCATCGACAAAGGTTTGCAGCGAGGCCTTGAGGCCGTCGTTGTTCGCCGACACCGTCACAGTAGACGATAGAGTCCCCAGCAGCGTCATTGACAATCCACCGACGCTCTTGTCGATGGTGTTGCTGGCACTGGTGATGCTCAGGCCGTTGACCGTCAGACTCGCGTCGACCGCTTGCTTATCGATGTAGCCGGCGCTGGTGGTGCTGGTCGGATCAAGTTTGGCGCCGGCAGCGATGTTGAATTCACTGGACGTGGTGCTGGAGGCCGTGATGTCCGTGCCTTTACCCGTCACCGTTGAGCTGAACACCAGGCGCGAGCCATTGTCATCGGTGATTATGTTGGCGCTGATGTTCGACGTCGCGCTTTGCGCGTTGATCTGTTTGGCGACTGACGCCAGGGTGGCACCAGTCGGAATGGTGATCTTGGTGTCAATGCCATTTTGAGTGAGGGTCAAATCGCCACTCGGAATAGCACTGGTGGACCCACCCGAAAATGAAGCGCTGGCGACACTGGAACTAGTGGCGAGGTTTTGGACGTTAATGCTGTAGGTACCGGGCACGGCCGAGTTATCGGACGTAACGGTCAGCTTGGTGGCGTCGGAGGCTTTTGCCGCATAGCCGGCAAAGGCAGGCGTGTCGGTTTTGCCGAGATTGGTCAGCGCGGTCTGGAACGCAGTCATCGCGCTCTGCAGCGTGCCGATGCCGGAAATCTTGGTGGTGACCAGCTTGGTCTGGGTGGTGATCTGGGTTTGTTTGGCCAGCTTGTCGGAGTTGACCAGCGCATCGACGATAGAACCGATTGCCAGGCCCGAGCCGAGGCCGGTGGAGGGGGTAATTGGACTAGCCATGTGAGTCTCCTTTCAGTTGTAGTCGGCATTTTGACGAGCACGCCACACCGAAGTGCCGCGTTCACGTTTCATGCCATTTAAACTTTTGCTTCGAACAACAGGCTGTTTGCGTTCTTCAGACTGTCGGCGAGTTTCAACGCCTCAGCAGACGGCAATTGCCGCACCACTTCGCCGGTTTCCGTGGCGATCACTTTCACTACCACTTTGCCCGACTTGTCGTCGATGGAGAATTCCAGATTGCGATGAACCGACTGAAAGAACTTTTCCATTTGCTTGACGGCCGCTTGCAGCTCTTCGGTTTTCTTTTCCGGATCTGAGTCTTTACTTGTCGATGTGCCTGACTGCGATGAGGCAGCCGGAGCAGAAACGACTTGAGGCGCCACGGCTGGCTTGTCAGCAACCACAGGCACCGCGGGCAACGACTGGATCACTGGATAAGACACGTTCAGCCTGGTACTTATGTCCATGTCCACTCACCTCTCGAAAGTAAAAAGCGGGAGAGCACGCAAGCATACTCCCCCGCCAAAACTCTAGCCGTTATTACTGAAGCAGTTTCAGAACAGCGGATGGCAGCTGGTTAGCCTGGGCCAGAACAGAGGTGGAAGCCTGTTGCAGAGTCTGTTGTTTGGTCAGGTTAGCGGTTTCAGCGGCGAAGTCGGTATCTTGAATACGGCCCAGTGCAGCAGTGGCGTTTTCGTTAACGTTTTGCAGGTTGGAGATGGTGCTGGTCAGACGGTTCTGCGAAGCACCCAGGCTCGAACGGGTGCTGTTGATCTGTGCCAGTGCAGCGTCGATTGCCGAGATAGCGGCGTCAACGTTGGTGTGGGCAGTGGCGTTGTCGCCGCCGCTGATCGAACTCGAACCGCTCGAAACGCCCAGGGCCGAAGCAGTGAAGCTGCCGGTCAGGACCAGGTCGATGTGGTTCGAAGTACCGGTGTTGGAACCGACTTGCAGAGTCACGGTGCTAGCGGAACCGTCGAGCAGGTTCTTGCCGTTCAGGTTGGTCGAATCAGCGATACGGGTCAGTTCGTCTGACATCTGGCCGTATTCGGCGTTCAGAGAGGTACGGTCAGCAGTACCGTTCGTGTCGTTTCGGGACTGAACAGCCAGTTCACGCATACGCTGCAGAATGTTGGTCGATTCTTGCAGAGCGCCTTCAGCGGTCTGAGCGATCGAGATACCGTCGTTGGCGTTCTTGATGGCAACAGTCTGGCCGCGGATTTGCGAAGTTTCGCGAGTTGCGATCTGCAGGCCGGCTGCGTCGTCTTTAGCGCTGTTGATTTTCAGACCGGAAGACAGACGAGTCATCGAAGTCGACAGTGCATCGGAAGCTTTGGACAGGTTCTTCTGAACAGCCAGGGAAGCTACGTTGGTGTTTACGCCTAAAGCCATGATGAATTCCTCGTGAGTTGTTTGCTGCGGCTATCCGGCCCTGGCAAGCGCCGGGTGTGGCCTAGAGAACCTACGTAATGTTTATCGTCGCGGTTGCCAGGAGCTTGAGGGCTTTTTCAAATTTATTTGCCACCAGAGCGCCACCCCCGCAGTTTGTTGTCCGGGGATACACAACGTTTCGGCGCAACCCCTGGAAGCTTTAACCTGACCCGGCGATTTGTTAACCAGTTCTCAAAAAGACGGGCGCCCCCTACGGTGCGCCCGGTTGCGGTTGCCTCTATCTATAAGAGGCGTGAGGGTTATTGCAGCAGCTTGAGGACGGCGGCCGGGAGTTGGTTGGCTTGGGCCAGGATGGCGGTGGAAGCTTGCTGGAGGGTCTGTTGCTTGGTGAGCTCGGCGGTTTCGGCGGCGAAGTCGACGTCTTCGATCTGACCTCGGGATGCTGTGGCGTTCTTGGTCATGTTCTGGAGGTTTTCGATCGCACTGGTCATCCGATTCTGCTTGGCACCCAGATCGGCACGACCTGAGTTGATCAAACCGATAGCTTTATCAAGAATCTTGATGGTCTCCTCGATGTTCTCTATCCGTGCGGGCTTATTGAGCGGATTAAGCTCATCTTTAGCTTGAGTGTCGGCAACCACTTTCTCCGCATCAGCCAGTACCTGTTTTGCGTCAGCCAGCGTTTTCCGGTCGGCATCGGAAGGCGCTGGAATGCCATCAAACTTTTGCTGAGCCGCATCAAGGTCAGTAGTAGCTTGATCTACCGCGTCAGTCATGGCGGTAGTCACGGTATTGACGAGATTTCTGAATCCAGTCCCATCGATGGCCAAAGGGGTGTACTCACCTTTAAGTACAGCCTTGGAACCCGTCGTTGTCGCATCCGCAAGTACCTCAGCTCGACTTTCCAATGCTGAGAGAATTGACTCAGATGAAAAATCATCGCTCAACGACAACGTTATTTTTTCAGTGACGCCAACATTTGCGCCTATTTGGAAACTCAATTCCCCCGCGCTGCCATCCAGCAAATTAAGCTCGGCACCAAACGTGGTGCCCTTGGCTAGACGCGTGACCTCAGCCGTAAGCTGCTGAAATTCAGCATTCAACGCGCTGCGTTCTTTAGGGCCTTTATCACCGTTGGCGGCCTGCACTGCCAGATCTCGCATACGTTGAAGATTATTGAGCGATTTATCCATTGCCCCTTCAGCAGTTTGAATAATCGAAATCGCCGCCCCGGCATTGCGCGTCGCCACAGTAAGACCGCGAATCTGGGTGGTCAGACGCGTCGCAAGTTGCATACCCGCAGCATCGTCTTTTGCAGTATTGATCCGAAGCCCCGAAGACAGGCGACTCATGGCGGTGCTCAGAGAATCAGAAGACCTGTTCAAGTTCCGTTGAACAGACAGTGATGCGATATTGGTATTTACGGTTAAAGCCATTTTGAATTCCTCGTTGATAGAAACGGAGAGCTCTCTAAGTTCGGGGAAGTCCCTTTCTCCCGGAGAACCTACAGTCCAGCTATCGACGAACTGCAGAGTGGCTTTAATAACAAACAACGCACGCAGGCTGCGCCACCACGACAGTTGCAGGGTAATAAAACAGCTAAGTTATTAAAGGGACTGAACATTAAAAAAACCGAAAAAAAAGGCCCACGCGGGCCGCTTGATTCAGATCAAACTGAAACTAATGTAGGAGATTTCTCTCACTTTCCCGTAACAGGAAAGTCTCAGACTTCAATAAACTCAACTTCCAGCCAATCCGCTACCCCCAACCAGTCCTGCCGCTCCTGGCACGCCAGAATCGCACTCAATACCCTGCCCCATTCAGCCTGTCTCTCGGCAGACACCCCTTCCATCAGCGGCAGCGACCGATCGATCAGCTCGACCATCTTCAGCGCGCCTTCAATATCGCGGCCCAGGCGAAACAGCTTGGCGCACTCGCGGGCTTCTTCTACGACGTGTTCAGGCAGGGTCATGGCGCGGTCCAGTCCGGGTCGAAGTCGGCGCCGGTGATGAGCGCACCGTCGCGGCTGGTGTTGAGGAACGTGACCTCTGGGTGGCGGGCGATGAAACGTTCGAGTTCGATGAGGTAGCTGCGGAAATTGAGCTGCGTCTTGACCTTGTTGCCCCGGCCGTCGCGCACCCAGTGTTTGGCGATACTCAGGGCAGGGCCCAGATCGCCATCGTGCCAGCCGGTGTGGGTCTTGCCGCCGGGGAAGGCGAAGTCGGCGCCGAACAGGGTGACCCGCGCGGCGCCCATTTTGACAGCGAGATCGACGGCGGGATGAATGACGCTGCCGCCCACGTGCAGGGTGGCCTTGGGAATCTGCTCCCGCAGCCGGGCATACAGCGGGCTGGTGGAATAGCCGACGTAGCGCGGGCCTTGCCATGCCTCCAGCATCCCGGCGTCCTGGCCCGGCACATAGACCAGCGCGATGTGTGCCGAACCCTCGGTGGGTAGATGCCGCGGGGTGATGCGGTGATCGATGCTCACCACCACATCCGGGGTGATGCCCTGGTTGCGCAGGGGCACGTAGGCGGTGTCGACGCAGATGATCAGCGGCCGGTTGGCGCTGTTTGATGTGCTCAAGAGGCGCGGCAAATGCTGTTGAAGACTTGGCCCCGTCGCGATGACGAACACGTCGCACCCCTGCTGAGTGCCGAACAGCGACGCGACGTCGGTATCGTGTTGCAGCAGCGCCCTGCCCTGTTCCAGCAGGCGCGCGTTGTCGGGAGTGTCGGCGGCGAACGCCTGATTGTTGAAATCGACATGCACTTCGCTGACCAGCCGATCGCGGATCCGCGCGCTGCTGTCGTCGGCCAGCACCAGTTCGGCCGGCAACGCAAAGAATGGCAGCTGAATCTCGCTGCGGGCATCGGCGTACGCGAGGTTCACGCGGGGGTCGGACAGCCAGTCATCCTGTTCCAGCAGTTGGAGCACCAGGGCGAACAGCGCGCCATTGAGGATATGGACGTGCAGCGTTTGCAGGGAATGTTCGGCCAGCAATACCCGCTGCAGATCACCGAGGGCGGTGCCGTAAAGATGCACGACGGGGCTGTTGGCGGGGAGGCTTTGTGCCTGGGTTTGTGCTTCGGCAAGGCGATCATGGCGGCTGGTGAGCTGGATGCCGCCAATGCTGAGGGTTGATTGTCGTCCTTCGATCAACTGCGCAGGAATGGTTTCAACGTTTTCGGCGCGCAATCGCTGGGCCACGTCGGGCCAGCGCTGTTCGATCACGGCGAGGTTGTGCTGGAGAATCTCGCCCATGACGGCAGTCCTTTCGGTTCGGCACGGCGTTCCCGTGAGAGGTGCAGAAAGCACAACGGCGACCTGAAAAATCAGCGTCGCCGTTGTGCAGGCTGAGGGCAGCCCGGTGACGCGATGTCAGGGACGATAAAGGATCGCCGAGCCCCACGACAAGCCCACGCCGAAACCGCTGACCGCAATGCGTTTCCACGTGGCGTTCATGACGTGTTTTTCCAGCAGCAGCGGAATGCTGGACGACACCGTGTTGCCGGTCTCGAGCATGTCCTTGAGGAATTTCTCCGGCGACTTGCCGTCCTCGAACCGACGGGCGACCGCATCGACGATAGCCGCGCTGCCTTGGTGGATGCAGAACGCATCGACGTCGGAGGATTGCAGGCCGGAGTCTTCGAGCAACTCGTTGAGGTGCGCAGGCACTTTGACCAGCGCGAAGTTAAAGACCTGACGCCCGTTCATGTAGAACGCGCCGTCGGTGGTCTTGAGAAACTCTGCGCCCGAACCATCAGTGCCGAATTTGCATTTACCCAGCTGCCAGGGCGCGTCGTCGCCCATCCAGGTGGCGGTGGCGGCGTCGCCGAAGAGCATGGTGGTGTTGCGGTCTTCCGGGTTGACGATCTTGGAATACGGGTCGGCGGTGACCAGCAGGCCGTTTTTCAGGCCGGTCGCTTCCATGAAGCCTTTCAGCGCATAGATGCCGTAGACGTAGCCCGAGCAGCCAAGGGAAATGTCGAACGCGGCGATGTGGGTCGGCAGGCCGAGTTTGTGCTGGACGATGGCGGCCGTGTGCGGCAGGCCTTCTTCGTCGCCGTTCTGGGTGACGACGATCAGTACGTCGATGGCGTCCCGCGACAGCCCGGGGTTGTTGGCGAACAGCTGGTTGACCGCTTCGACGCACAGGTCCGAGGTTTCCTGAGTGTCGTCTTTGCGCGGCAGAAACGCAGAACCGATCTTGCCAAGGATGAAGTCTTCATCCTTTCCGAATTTGGCACCCTGGGCGTAATTGTCGACGCCGGCTGTGGGCACATAACTCGCTATGCTCTTGATGCCAATCATCATGGCTTCCCAATAAAAAACTGCTGAACATCACCCGGCGCGGTTAGGCGGGGCGTTGAAAATCCGGGGCTTGACGCCTGAAAAAGGGGCGACGGGAACGTTGTGGCGACACCAGAATCGCTCTGGCATCAGCCCGACGACGTCACGGCCCGCCAACACGATACAGTGAAGATGCCCGTTATGACCCATAGGTCACCAAAAGTTTTACAAGCTTTTAGCTGACCGACAGGTGCTGCGCAACATCAGATCGCCGGTCAGACAGGCAATTGACATGAAGATGTCACGGGATTGTGGCGGGTGGTTGAACATCTGCGAGGCTTCAGTGGGACCGGCTTCAGCCGGGAAGAGGCCTTGGTGCGCGACGACAATTTTGCGGTGTAGCGTATGCCGTCTTCCCGGCTAAAGCCGGTCCCACATTCGCGCTTACACCCAATATCACTGACTGCACGCGCTGTTTTAGTGGGACCGGCTTCAGCCGGGAAGAGGCCCTTGCGTGCGTCGACAATTTTGCGGCGTGACGAGTGCCGTCTTCCCGGCTAAAGCCGGTCCCACATTTGCGTTCACATCCAATATCACTGACTGCACGCGTTGTTTTAGTGGGACCGGCTTCACCGGGAAGAGGCCCTGGTGCGCGACGACAATTTTGCGGTGCAGCGTATGCCGCCTTCCCGGCTAAAGCCGGTCCCACATTCGCGTTCACATCCAATATCACTGACTGCACGCGTTGTTTTAGTGGGACCGGCTTCAGCCGGGAAAAGAGGCCCTTGTGTGCGTCGACAATTTTGCGGTGCAGCGTATGCCGTCTTCCCGGCTAAAGCCGGTCCCACATTTGCGTTCACATCCAATTCGCGGCTAAAGCCGGTCCCACATTCGCGTTCACAGCCAATTCGCGGCTAAGGCCGGTCCCGTATTTGCCTAACCCACCACGTCCCAACTCAACGCAGTCCCGCGTTTCAGCGCGTGGCGGGCCTTGCGTCCCAATACAGCGTCGATGTGTTTGGGCGCCAGGCCTAGGCCGGGGCGGATGGCGCGGATGTTGTCGGTGCTGAAAGCCTCGCCCTCGGCGATGTCCCGCACCACGTATAACGATCGGCGGTATTGCAACGATTTCTGCTCGGCTTCGGTGGCGCCGTATTGCACGTGGCCCATGCCTTGCCAGGCGCGTTCGGTTTCGATCACCAGGCTGGCCATTTCCGCCGGTTCCAGGGAAAAACTGGCGTCGACCCCGCCGTCGGCGCGGTCCAGGGTGAAGTGCTTTTCGATGACCGTCGCACCCATGGCCACCGCTGCCACCGACACGCCAACGCCCATGGTGTGATCGGACAAGCCCACCTGGCAGCCGAACAACCCGGCCAGGTGCGGAATCGTGCGCACGTGGCTGTTGGCCGGTGTCGCCGGGTAGGTGCTGGTGCATTTCAGCAGCACCAGGTCCTTGCATCCAGCGGCCCGCGCCGCGCGCACGCTTTCGTCCAGCTCGGCGATGCTGGCCATGCCGGTGGAAATAATCATCGGTTTGCCGGTGGCCGCCACTTTGCGGATCAGCGGGATGTCGGTGTTTTCAAAGCTGGCAATCTTGTAGGCCGGCACGTCGAGGCTTTCAAGAAAGTCCACGGCGGTCTCGTCGAAAGGCGTCGAAAATGCCAGCAGCCCCAATTCCTTGGCTCGGGCGAAGATCGGCGCGTGCCACTCCCACGGCGTATGCGCCTGTTCATACAACGCATACAGCGAAGTCCCGGCCCACAAGCTGTTGGGGTCTTTGATGAAGAACTCGCCCTCGGCGATGTCCAGGGTCATGGTGTCGGCGGTGTAGGTTTGCAGCTTGAGGGCATGGGCGCCGGCCCTGGCCGCGGCCTCGACGATGCGCAATGCCTGATCCAGCGACTGATTATGGTTGCCGCTCATCTCGGCAATGATGAACGGCGGCGCGTCGGGGCCGATGGTTCGCGAACCGATCTTGAAAGAATTCATCGTTGCTCACTCGCTGCATTGACGTCGGCCGGCACAAGGCCGGTCCGTAAAAATAGAAACGGGCAGCGGCTCATGCGCCCTGCCCCGTTGCGACTTTGTCGGGGCTGTCTGTCTCGGGGCTGCCTGTGTCGGCCGGCGCCGCCAAGGCATCAGCGATTCGCCGGGCACCACGGCCATCCACCAACAACCTCGAGTGTTCGGCAAACGACCGGCGTAAAACCGCATCACCGCAGAGCTGCCCGATCGCATCACGCAAACGCCCGGGCTCAAGTTGTACGTGTGGCCCGAGGTACAGATGCACGCCCGCCTCGGCCAGCAACTGCGCATTGAGCTGCTGATTGTTCGCCACCGAAATACAGATCGTCGGCAACCCCAGCGCCGCACGTTCCCAGGTGGTGCCGCCGCCGGCGCCAATAAACAGATCGGCCGCCTGCATCAGCGCGAAAAAATCACCGGTCAGCGTGTGCAAATGCCACCCAGGTCGAGAGGCGGCGAGATCGCTCATCGCCTGCCAGTGGGGGTTGTGCAGACCGGCGACGAAGTCCACCTGCAGATCATTGAAGCCTTCAAGCGCCAGCATCGTGGCGTACACCTGACCGGCCGCATCGAAGCCACCAAAATTGACCAGTACCCGCTCGACACGTGGATTGATCGCGATGGGCTCGCACTGAAACTCGTCGCGCAGCAGCGCAAAGCGCGGCCCCAGAAAGGTCTGGCACTCAGGCCCGACCCAGGCGGCATAAGGCTCGTCCAGTGCATGGGCGCTGTAATTCTGGTCCAGCAACACCTCGACCCCATGGGACCGGTTGGCCAGATCGTCGATGGCCATCACCCGATCAGCGAGACCGCGCGCCGCCGTTTCCCAGCGCGCATCCAGCCCGTAATGATCAACGATCAGCCAGTCAAACTGGGGCTCATCCTCAATCTCTTCGGCCAAGGCAGACAGGTCCGCCTGCCACGGCAACGCCGCTTCGATGTCCTGATCTTCATCAGCGTCATAGCGTGCGGGCAGCGCATAGGTGACGTAGCCCTGATCCGCCAGCCGCTGGAGCAAATGGCCCGGCAGTTCGCGGCAGGCAAAGCGCACATCGGCGCCGTCGGTGCGCAGCGTGTTGGCCAGCGTCAGGCAGCGGGCGATGTGGCCGCTGCCGATGGTCACGGACGCGTCAGCACGAATCAGCACGCGCATCATTGCAGTTCCCCGCCGGCCTTGAGCGCGGCGTAAAGGTATTCCGCGCGCAGCCAGTCTTCCGGGCTGTCGATGTCCTGCACCAGATGCCGGGGCAGAATCACCGGCAAGCTCAGTTCGGAAAACACCGTGTCGCCGCGCCGCCAAGCGTCGCTGCGGCCCCAGTAGAACTGGCCGGCGTCCTGATACGCGACGGGCAGATCCTGGGAACGCACGCTGCGAAATTCCGGGTGCATGGCGCTCAGGCTGCCGTCGCTGTCGATCAACAGCGCACGCTGCACCGGGAAGCCGAAGCTGCACACCGAAAACCCATAGGATTTTTCCGGCGCCGCGTCGAGTGCTTCCAGGCCCTGACGCAGATAACGCGCCTGCAACAGCGGCGCAGTGGCGTAAATGCAGCAGGCGTAATCAAAGGATCGGTCGAGGGCGTCTAGAGCACCAAGCGCGTGCTGAATCACCGCCGCCGTGCCGGTGAAGGCATCAGCCAGATTCGCCGGGCGCATGAACGGCACCTCAGCGCCCTGGGCACGGGCGACGTCGGCGATTTCTTCATCGTCGGTGCTGACGACAACCTGATCGAACACCCCGCTCGCCAACGCGGCACGAATGGAGTGGGCGATCATCGGCTCGCCGTTGAACAGCTTGATGTTCTTGCGTGGGATGCGCTGACTACCGCCCCGTGCAGGGATGATGGCGACGGCGCTCATGCTCGTGGGCCTGTCATTGGTTCGCTCGCATCAAATGGCCGCCGGGCTCGTTTCGCCGAGCAAACGGTGAAGCTGTTCAACGACGTAATCCTGCTGCGCATCGGTCATTGCCGGGTAAATCGGCAGGCTGATGGCCTGGGCGTAATAGGCTTCGGCCTCGGGGAAATCACCTGGCTTGAAGCCCAGGTCGCGGTAATAGGGCTGCAGATGCACCGGGATGTAATGCACGTTCACGCCAATGCCTGCTGCACGCAACCCTTCAAACACCTGGAGATGGCTCACCGCAAGCAGGTCGGTCTGCACGCGGACGACATACAAGTGCCACGCCGACTCGGCTTCGGCCTGGGTTGTCGGCAAGGTCAACGGCAGGTCGGCCAGCAGCGTGTGATAGCGCGCCACCAGCTCGCGCCGCCGTTCAAGAAAACCGTCCAGCTTGCCCAGTTGCGAAAGCCCCAGCGCCGCCTGCATGTCGGTCATGCGGTAATTGAAGCCCAGTTCGACTTGCTGGTAATACCAGGGGCCTTGGCTCGGCTCGTCCATCTGCGCCGGATCACGGGTCATGCCGTGGCTGCGTAAACGGCGCAAGTGCTCAGCCAGTTCAGGCCGATGGGTCAGCACCATGCCGCCCTCGCCGGTGGTCACGATCTTTACCGGATGAAAGCTGAACACCGTCATGTCGGCGAATTCGCCACACCCCACCGGGCGTCCGGCGTAATGCGCACCGACCGCGTGGGAGGCATCTTCGATGACCACAAAACCGTATCGCCGGGCCAGCTCGCCGATGGCGCGCATGTCGCAGCTCTGGCCGGAAAACGCTACCGCGACCAGCACCTTGGGCAGCCTACCGGTCGATTCGGCCGCTTCAAGTTTTCGCGCCAGGGCGTTGGTGTCGAGGTTCCAGGTCAGCGGATCGATGTCGACAAAATCCACATCGGCGCCGCAATAGCGCCCGCAGTTGGCGGAGGCCAGAAACGTATTCGGGCTGGTCCACAGCCAGTCGCCCTGCCCCAGTCCGGCCGCCAGACAGGCAATATGCAGCGCCGCCGTGGCGTTGCACACCGCCACAGCGAAACTCGCTTCGCAGCGCTCGGCCAGGGCAGCTTCGAAGCGCTCCAGGGTCGGGCCCTGGGTCAGCCAGTCGGACTTGAGCACCTCGACGACGGCGTCGATATCGGCCTGATCAACGCTCTGCCTGCCGTAAGGAATCATGGCCGGACGTCAGCGTGGAGCTCGCCGATCTGGCGGATCGACAGGAAATCCGGGTTGGTGTCGGAGCGGTATTCGAACTCGTCGTGAACCGCTTTGCCCTGCGCGCCCGTTGCGTCAACGGCAAAGTCGGTGTCAACGTTGTTGAAGCGGATCGACGGCACGATGGTGTAGTGGTCGTCGAATTCCAGGGTCATGCGCGCGTCGTCCTGAGGGACCATCAGCTCGTGCAGTTTCTCGCCGGGACGAATGCCGACGATCTTGTGCGGCAGGTCGGGGGCCATGGCCTGGGCCAGATCGACGATGCGCACCGACGGAATCTTCGGCACGAACACTTCGCCGCCGTGCATGCGCTCGAAGCTCTGCATGACGAAATCCACGCCATGGTCGAGGGTGATCCAGAACCGCGTCATGCGCGGATCGGTGATCGGCAATTCAGCCGCGCCGCCGGCCAGCAGCTTGTTGAAAAACGGCACGATGGAGCCCCGGGAGCCGGCGACGTTGCCGTAGCGCACCACTGAAAACCGCGTCTGCTCGTCACCGACGATGTTGTTGGCGGCGACGAACAGTTTGTCCGACAGCAGCTTGGTGGCGCCGTACAGGTTGATCGGGCTGGCGGCCTTGTCGGTCGACAGCGCCACGACCTTCTTCACGCCGTTGGCGATGGCCGCAGAGATGATGTTTTCTGCACCATTGACGTTGGTGCGGATGAACTCGGTCGGGTTGTATTCCGCCGCCGGCACATGCTTGAGCGCCGCTGCGTGAACCACGTAATCGATGCCGCGCATGCCCTGCTGCAAGCGATCGGCATCGCGCACGTCACCGAGGAAATAGCGCATGCACGGGGCGTTGAATTCCTGCTGCATTTCGTACTGCTTGAGTTCATCGCGGGAAAACACCACCACGCGCCGGGGCTGATAACGCGCCAGCAGCGTGCGGATGAACATGCGACCGAACGAGCCGGTCGCCCCTGAGATGAAGACTGATTTGCCGTTGAACATGACGTAGTCCTTTAACCCGGAGGCTTTAAGCGAGCAGCTCGGCCCAACTGGAACCGTCGGCCTGAGCGAGGGTGAAGCCCTTGCCGTTCAGTTGCAGATTCTTGTTGTACGCCAGGTCTTGGGCGAACGCCCCGGACCATTTGTTTTGCAGCGCGGCCAGCGTCTGTGGCGCATCGGGCAACGAACCCGGATGCACCAGCTGCACGTAAGGCGTCCACACCGTCAGGTAGCCGGCCTGGGCCACTTTCAGGCACAGGTCCACATCGGCGAAAGCGTCGGAGAAATACCCTTGATCCATACCGCCGACGTCGTCAAACAGCGCCGAGCGGACCATCAGGCAGGCGTCGGACACCGCCGAATAATTCTGGTCCAGCAGCAAACGGCTCATGTAACCGGCGGCGTCTTTTGCTTCGCCGACAAACGCGGAACCGACACCGCCGTTCATGCCGAGAATCAACCCCGCCTGGCTGACCGTGCCGTCGCGCTCAATCAACTTGGCACCGACCACGCCGACTTCCGGGCGCATCGCCTGATTGAGCAAAGCGTCGATCCAGTTCGGGCTGATGACTTCGCCGTGGGCCGAGAGCAGCGCCAGGTATTCGCCGGTGGCCTGTTCGCGCAGCGCGTTGATCAGCGCGGACTGACTCAACGGTTGATCCATGGCAATCACGCGCACGCGGCCTTTGTGCTGGCGGCCCAGCCATTCGCTGAGGTCTGCCGACACGCTGTGATCGTCCGCGATCAGCACTTCATAGTTCGCGTAGCGGGTGCGCAGCAGGACACTGGCCAGGCAACGCTGCAGCACCGGCAGGTCGTCAACGCCATGCACGAGGATCGACACCAGCGGGCGCTGGATGTGGCGGTAGTCGATGCGCCACGCGCCGGGTGCCGCCGGACTGATCTGGGCCTTGAAGCCCCGATTGCTCAAGTGGCGGGTCAGGGCCAGACGTTGCTGGGGGTTTTCTTCCAGCGGTTGCGCGTCGGTGATCAGCAGTGGCTCGTCCAGATGGGCCAGCCAGCCCATGCCGCCCTGCTCGATGATGCGCAGCAGCAGTTCGAATTCGGCGGCCTGGGCGAAGTCGGCGGAATAACCGCCGGCCTCGACCAGCACGTCGCGGCGGACCAGCCAGTGACGGGACATCAGCGTCGGGTTGCTCAGCAGCAGGTCGAGGTTGAAGCCCGGGCGCATGACATGGGTCAGCGCACCACTGGCCTCCCGTTGAACTTCATCGGCGAACACCGCACGGCACTCAGGCGCGGCCTGCAGTTCCAGCGACGCGCGCAACAGCCCGCCTTCTGTGAAGGCATCGCCCACTTCGGCCAGCATCAGCCAGTTGCAGGTCGATTGGCGGGCGATCTGGTTGACCTTGTCAACCCAGTTGCTCTTGCTGACTTTGACGAAATGCAGGGTGTTTTGCGCACTGGTCGCCGCCGGTGGCTCGCCAGTGGTGAACACCACGACCTTGAAGGTCTTGCAGTGGCCTTCGACCAGGCTGTCCAGGGTGACCTGCAGTTTGTTCATGTCATCGTTAAGGTCCAGCAGCAGAATGCCGAACTGCGGCCCGCCGCCAAGACTGTCGATGCGGTTGAGGACGGCCTGTGCATCGCCCGGGCTCGGCTGACGTGCGTTCAGCCACTGCAACAGCTGGCCCGATGGCATGTCGGCCAGGGTCACGCGATGGTCTTGGCGATGGACCGAGTTCAAGCGCTCCAGCCAGCGCGACATCTGCGCGGCCTCTTCGGGATCGCCCTGACGTGCCATCAGACCGGCGAGGGGCTCGACGATGTGCGGGTTGAAAATGTTCAGCGCCATCGCTTCCCACATGCGGTTGGCGATGGTTTCGGGGTTGTCGTTGCCGTGGGCGCGCAGCAGCACTTCGTGCTGAACCCAGGTGCCCTCGAGCTGTTCCATTTGCAGCTTGCCCGCTGGCAGCGCGTGGATCAGAAACTCGATCTCGGTCAGCACATCGAAAAAGGCCTGGTTGTAAAACGGCATTTCCACGAACTGCCGGGGACCGAACTGGCGGTCCGCGGGTTTGAACACGTCATTCCAACGCGACAGCACGATGCTGGTCAGGCCCAGGGAGCGCTGATCTTCCAGACAGTCTTGAAGGCTGGAATAGGCCCTTTTGACCTGCTCAGTGCCGTCGGCTGCATTCAGGTCGCCAGCGGCCGTGGTCAGATCTGCCAGAAAACCGGCGAATTCGTGGCGTTCGAGGACGGCTGACGGATCGCTGTCACTCAGCTTTTTCAGCATGTGCGTCGGGCGGTCGGAGAGCCGGTGGTTGAGCTCGCGGACCACGTAGGGGATCGGCAGGATCCGCGCCTTGGCGGCCGAGAGCAGGAAATACGCGTGACCGAACTCCTGCAGTTCGCCGCTGATGCCTTGGGGCAGTGCGCCAAACCACTGTTGCAGCAACGCCGTGCGGGTGACGGCGTAGAACGGCGGAATGTAGTGGTCCATGAAGCTCAGGACGCGCTCGTCGCTGTTGTCGGCGGCGAAGTCTTCCTGGCCCTTTTTGTCGCGACGGAAGTATTCGACCTTGTCGCCGTGGGCTTGGTACATCAGGCAATAGCCGTGGCACAGGCCGTAGTCCGGGTGGGTGGCGAGGAACTCCACCGACTGGGCCAGCGCGTCATGCATCAGAAAGTCTCCGTCGCCCACGAACGCCATGAACGGCGTGGCCACCTGGGTCACGCCATGGGCGATCCTGCTCTGAACCCCGGTCTCGGCGAACTGCGGCACGTGGCGGTAATCCACCTGCGGGAACAGCGCGGCGATGTCTGCGGCTGATTGCAGCGAAGCATCCAGCACCAGCACGTGGGCCGCCAACGAACTGTAGTACTGCAATGTCCGGCGCAGGCGTGCAGGCCGGTCATGGGTGAGAACCACAAGAGTCAGTTGGGCATCGAGCGGCATGGTGTTTCCCGTAGATGGAGGACGGTGCATTACGTTTTCCCTGTGATGCGGCCAAGCGTCAAAAAGATGATCAATGGCGATATCGGGGAGACGAAGCAGGAAGCACGCCAACTCTGGATTGAGGGACCCCGCGCGATTGGTGCGACTGGCTTTGGCCGGGAAGGCGTCAGGCGTCACACCGCAAAATTGAGGGCGAACATGCGGGCCTCTTCCCGGCTAAAGCCAGTCCCACGAAAGCAGCGTGTGCAGTCAGTGATATTGGGTGAACGCGGATGTAGGACCGGCTTTAGCCGGGCAGCAGACACGGAGAATGGGCGGCGGGTATGAGGTCTGAGCCGGCTTGCTGGCGAATGCGTTGGACCAGGCAGCGCGGCAGTGACTGAACAACCGCGTTCGCCAGCAAGCCGGCTCCTACGGATCGTCCATACAATCGCGAGTAGTAAGACCCTGCAAACCCAATGTAGGAGCGCGCTTGCCCGCGAAGGCGTAGGCACAGACGATCAATATGCGTCGGATGTACTGGCCTCTTCGCGGGCAAGCGCGCTCCTACACCGATCAGCGCCGCATCATGAATGCTTGCGTCGCACGCACTCGCCCCTTCCCGGCTGAAGCCGGTCCCACGAAAGCAGCGTGTGCAGTCAGTGATATTGGGTGAACGCGGATGCAGGACCGGCTTTAGCCGGGAAGCAGCCAGGGGAATCAGCGGCGGGTATGAGGTCTGTAGGATCGTCCATACAATCGCGAGTAGTAAGACCCTTCAAACCCAATGTAGGAGCGCGCTTGCCCGCGAAGGCGTAGGCACAGACGATCAATATGCGTCGGATGTACTGGCCTCTTCGCGGGCAAGCGCGCTCCTACACCGATCAGCGCCGCATCATGAATGCTTGCGTCGCACGCACTCGCCACTTCCCGGCTGAAGCCGGTCCCACGAAAGCAGCGTGTGCAGTCAGTGATATTGGGTGAACGCGGATGTAGGACCGGCTTTAGCCGGGAAACAGACACGGAGAATGGGCGGCGGGTATGAGGTCTGTAGGATCGTCCATACAATCGCGAGTAGTAAGACCCTGCAAACCCAATGTAGGAGCGCGCTTGCCCGCGAAGGCGTAGGCACAGACGATCAATATGCGTCGGATGTACTGGCCTCTTCGCGGGCAAGCGCGCTCCTACACCGATCAGCGGCGCATCATGAATGCTTGCCCCGCACGCACTCGCCACTTCCCGGCTGAAGCCGGTCCTACAGTCACACCGCGCGCGATAGGTAGGACCGGCTTTAGCCGGGAAGGCGTCATGTGTCACACCGCAAGCACCAGCCGGAAAACGCAGGCTTAATCCGCCAGCCAGCCGTTGACCCAGTGTTGAAGGTTGTCGCCGCGCAGGACGTAGTCGCGCATGACCACTTCTTTCAGCTCATCGCCCATGCGGTAGCTGGCGTCCGGGTCGGCCAGGTGCATGCGGATCGCGTCCAGCCATTCGGCGGTGCTGTTGGTCATCACGCGGGTGCACGGCAGGTAACCGTCGTAAGCCCGGGTGTCGGTGCAGATCACCGGGTAGCCGCAGGCCCCGTATTCCAGCAGCCGCAGGTTGCTTTTGCAGTCGTTGAAGATGTGGTGCTCCAGCGGCGCCAGCGCGAGGTCGAGGTTCAACGCCGCCAGTTTGGCCGGATAGGCCAGCAAGCCCACTGACGGATGAAACTCGTGCACGTACGGGCGCAGCGACGCAGGGCACATGCCGAAGAACACCCACTCGACCTCATCGGCCAGTTCGCGCACCACCTCAGCGATGATTTCCAGATCGCCGGCATGGCTGGTCCCGCCGCCCCAACCAACCCGAGGCTTTTTCGAGGTGCGGCGCTGGCTGCGCAGGCCGGTCCAGAGCTGCGAAGCGAGCATGTTCGGAACAACGCGGATGTCGTGGTGCATCCCCGACAGCGCATCGGCCAGCGTCACGGTCGAGACCACCACCCGATCACACAGGCTGGTGCCCAGACGCACCATCGCTTCCATGTTCCCCGGCATGCTGCGCAAGTGGCCGTTCTTTTTCGGCACGCTGATCACGTAGTCGTCCAGCTCGTAAATGCGCCGGGCGTTGGAGTACGCCTTGAGGCTGGCGACCTGATCAATGGAATTCTGACTGTAGCGGCACTGCACGATAATCACGTCCGGCGACTGACGCTCCAGATCAATGATCGATGGCAGGTCGTAGCTCATCCTCCCTCCGATCCGGCCGTCGGCCTCCAGCTCCAGAAACGGCTGGGACACGCGGTAGTGACCCACCGCCGTGCTGTTGACCGGGATTGCCAGCACATTCGGCAGACGCCGCGATGAATAGGGATTCCAGCCTTTTTTAAGGCCCGGTTCCAGGCTGTAGAACGAACCGGTCAGGCGCAGATTGGGGTTGTAGGCCGGGTCACGGGCGAGGATCGGCAGCCAGCGTTTGTAGAAGGCGTGCTGATCGTCAACCTGGGATTGTTTATCGCGCACCTGTTCCGCCGGTGTCGAGGCGCCGATTGCCAGCACGGCACGCGGTGCCCAGACCACCAAATGGCCGGACTCCCTCACCCGCAGGCAAAAATCCACTTCGCTCAGGCTGCCGCTGAACTCGGTGCTGTTCAGGCCGCCGAGCTGCTCGAACAAGGCGCGGCGCACCAACAGGCAGTGACCGCCTACCGCGCTCAGGTCCTGGGCCGCCTGCAACCGCAACAGATGACCGGAGGCGTGCAGTGGCTCGCCAAAAAACGCAGGGCCGGCCGGGCCGTGGTAACCGAGAATCAGCCCGGCCTGGAGGATGTAGCCTTCGGGGGTGAACAGCTTCGCGCCGACCACGCCCACTTCGTCCCGCCGCGCGTGATTGACCAGTTCGCCCAGCCACGTGGAGTCGGCAACAACTGCATAAATACTGAGCATCAGCAGGTGCTCGCCCCGCGCGTGGGCAGCGGCGAAATTGCGCACGTCGGCGCCGTTGCCCTGCCCTTCGTAATGCAGCACGCGCAGCTTGTCGCCGCCGATCTGCTGCATGTCCGCCAGCCAGGACCGAGCTTCCGGATGTTGACTGGCGCAGTCGACGATCAGCACTTCGAAGTGATCGTAAGTGGTTTTAGACAGCAGCGACTCGACGCAGCGCTGCAACGCCGCCAACTGGTCCTGATGGACGACGATGATCGACACCAGCGGACGCTCGTCACTCAGGTAATCCACGTGATTGAGCCACTGCCCTTGCACCTCGTGCAGCTGATGAGCGATGCCCATGCGCTGCAGATGCGCGCCGAGCACCGGGGCGTTTTGCGCCATGACCTCTGGCAGCGCCAGCCACGCCTGAAACGGGAACTGCGACTCGACGAGGATTTCCGAAACGTGCTGAACCACCACGCCGTGGGTTTCGGTCAGGCGCCAGATCGCGTCGTGGGGCGCGAGTTCGCCGTAAGCGGAATCGAAACCACCGACCCTGACCAGCGCGTCGATCTGAAACGCCAGCACCCGGCCGACGTAGGGATAACTGCGCAGCAGGTCGAGGTTGAAGTCGGGGCGAAACACCGGCTCGGCGGATTCGCCTTCATGCAGCGCGCCTTCGTCGCCGTAAAGGCACAGCACGTCCGGCGAGTGGGCCGCGCGTTCGGCGAGGATCAGCAACGCACAATCGGTGAGCCGGTCCCCCGCCCGCAGCAGGTAGCACCAATCGCCGCGATCAAGCTGGGGCAACAGGTCATTGAGTTGCGCCAGCCAGTCGGGCTGCAGCGGCAAGGTGAACACGCGGCCATCCAGCACGGGCGCTTCGCAGGCACTGGACAGCACCAGGGTCAATTCAGCGGCATACAACTGCGCGTCGAGACTGGCCAGGGTCAGCGCCACCCCGGCGGTGCTGGCGTGTTCGTCGAGCACCACCGCGACCATCTTCGGCTGCGACGGCCAAGTGGCGACGTTATCCGCTACGCGCAGCCGATCGGCGCCAAACAGGGTGCGGAAGCTCAACCACTGCTGGTACAGCTCGGCAAAGCTTTCGCTGTCGGTGCCGACCCGCCACGGCAATGAGGCTTGACGATCACCGAGCATCCGGCTGAGCGGCAGCTCTTGCCAGACGCGAGGCTGCTCCAGCGCCTCGGTCAGCGGCACGAAGCGAACCCAGCCGTATTCGGGAGCGTTTTCGCCGGTCCGCGCCTTGAGCATCTTGCCCAGCCATTGACGCTCGTCGGTGATCAGGTCCTTGACCCACTGCTGGCGGCTCAAGCGGTCCGGGTGCAGGCGCTCGGCGCTGAGCACGTCGTTGAGCATGACCATGTTGCCGCGCTTGAGCAGGCAAACGTAGAGCACGAAATCCATCAGCGCGGTGAAGCCGTCGCCGACTTCGCGGAGCGCCGGCAGAATCACCTGCACGTCGCTGCGACGCATCAATGAGCTGCTGAGCCCGCCGAGAAAGTTGGTCGGTGAAATATCGAATACCGAGAGCAGGTCCGCGCCGTAGAACACCGAGCTGGATTCAGCCAGCGGCGCATTCTCGATGCGCACCGGCAACTGAATGTCCTGGGGATCGCAGAAATAACGCTGCGCCAGCACCAGGCTGACGTCTTCATGTTCGATGAGCACGCTGGCCTGACGCGCGACGGCCGCCGGAAACAGGCGATCGTCATCGCAGAAAAACTTGATGTATTCGCCCTGCGCCTCGTCCAGGCACACCAGCAGGTTGCCGACGAATCCCTGACGCTTGGGGTTGCGCACGTAACGCAGGGTAACCGCGCTTGAGTCGAGGTATGTTTCGACGATGCGCTGGATTTCGTCGGTCTGGCTGTCGTCGCAGACCACCACTTCAAGGGGCCGATAGGTCTGGGCCAGTGCGTCCAGCAGGGCTCGCTGGAAAAAGCGCGGGTTGTAGGCGGGAATGACGAGGCTGACGAGGGGAGCTGAATTCACGGGCGGGACTCACGAGCGGCGCCGGTCCCCTGGGAAAGGATCGGCATAACCGCTGACAATACGGTTGACGCTCAACGGTGGCGACACCTGCTGGTCAGGCGCCGCCCTCCGCTGGGCCGATTACAACTTGCTGAAGAGGTTCAGCGCGGACAGCTGGGTGAACACCAGCTGCGAGGCTTGCAGCATGGTTTTCTGCAGGGTCAGACGGGCGATGGCATCGACCGGGTCGGACGCGGTAATCGTGCCCGATTCGGTGGTGCCGTTGTCGATCATGGTCTGGTTGGTCACGCCCTGTTCGGTCGCCGTCTTGGCCCGTGCACCGCCTTCGCTGGTTGCACCGATGATCTGCTCCGCCGCACTTTTCAGGTTACCGATGGTGGACGTCATGGTGGCCTGCAGTTTCTGCTGGGCAACCGGGTCGCCATCGACCTTGCCATTGAGCGCGGTGATGACCTTGGACAAGGTGTTCAGCACGTTCTGGCTTTGCTGGGTCGAAGACTGCGCGGTGAACTGATCACCTGCCGCCATTGCCGGTGGCGAGCCGCTGAACGTGAACGTCACGCCGGAGGCCGTCGCCGTGTTGCCGCTCAGCGTGCCGGTGGACACCGGCTTGCTGGTCGCTGCGTCATAAGGCGCCGCGTACAGATTGAAGGTGGTGGCATCGGTAAAGCGCACGACAGCGCCGCCCGACGGGAAGGTTTTGTCGAACGCGGCCTGGTCGGTGACCACCGAGCTGGTGATCACGTCGGTCGAGGTGTTGGCCGGCAGCCGCGAGGTGCTCACGGTACTCGGGGAGACGCCCAGTTCGAAGGTGTGGCCCTTCACTGCCGCGTCTGCAGCCGTGGCGTCTGCGTACTGATCCTTGGTCAGGTTGATGTTCAGGTTCAGTTCCAGACCACGGAAGGTGATGGGCTGGTTCGCCGAGCTGGTGGACGCAAACTTGCCGGTAGACGTCGCCTCGCCCGTCACATCCTGGTTGTTCTTGTCGAGGATCGTGTACGCCGTGCTGCTGGTGAAGGAGATCTTGTACGGCTGGCCGGCGGTGAAACTGGTGTCGTAGGTGGCGGCATTGCTGACGCTGCCGCCGGACAACGAAATCACGCCGTCATCAGCGCCCGCGACCAGGGTCGTCGAGGTGCGCGTGGTGTTGGTCGCTGTTTCGAACGCATCCCAGCCGGTGGTGTTGCTGGCCATGGAAATGCCGCTGCTGACGGCCAGCAGGTTGCGCGTCTGGTCGCCCTGGTAGCTGTAGGTGCCGTCGGAACTGACAGCGTATGGCGCGGTGGTGCCCTTGGACCCGGAGAACAGATAGGTGCCGTCGGCGTCCTGGCTGTTCATCAGTCCGAGAATTTGCCCCTGCAACTCCTTGAGCTCGGAGGCGTTGGCCTGGCGGTCCTTGTCGGTGAACGAGGTGTTCGCCGCCCCCAGTACCAATTCCTGGGCGCGCTGAATTGCCGAGGTGATGGAGGTCAAGGCGGTCTCGGTCTGCACGACGCCGGTATTGATCGTATCGATGTTGGATTTGAACTGATTGAGCATCGTGCCTTGCTGCTGCAACTGCAGCACGCGGCCAGCGCCGACCGGGTCGTCGCCGGCGGTGTTGAGCTTGACCTGGCTGGCCACTTCATCACCGGTCTTGGTGACGTTGGCGTAGCTGCGCGAGTAGTTCGAGGCGCTGGTTTCGTAAAACTGGGTCGTTGAGATGCGCATGGATTACGATTCCTTACAGGCTGTTGATCAGCGTGCTGAAGATGGCTTGAGCCGCTTTGATGATCTGCGAAGAAGCGGTGTAGTACTGCTGATACTTGACCAGGTTAGCGGCTTCTTCGTCCAGCGACACACCGGAAACGCTGTCGCGCGCGCTCTTCGCCTGGGTCAGCACGGCGCTGGTCGCCGTGGTGTCATTCTTGGCCTGGGCCGCCTTGCTGCCGACCGTGGTGATCATGTTGGCGTTGGCACCGCTCAGGCTCATGCCCGTGCCATTGCCGGCTGCGCTGTCGAGGGTCTGTTTGGTCTGCAGGGTACCGACCGAGGTCGCGTTGCGGTTGTCCAGGGACCCGGCGCCGGTCATGGCAATGCTGTAGGTATCGCCGCTGTTGGCCTTTCCGGCGAGGGTCATGCCGAACTTGAACGACTGCGCAGCACCCGAAGAATCGGTGTAACCCACTTCCAGACTGATGTCGTTGGACTGGCCTTGAACAATTGAACCCTTGATCGCATTACCGGATTTGTCTTTGACCTCCGCGCCCTGTGCATCGACCAGCGAATAGGCCTGAGCACCATTGGTGACATCGCCCATGAGCAAACGCATCGGCGTCGAAGCCGTGAGCGCGTTACGCAGATCGGCCGTCGCGGTCGGGTTGTAGATGTCGGCCTGGGTCGACAACACGGGCTGGGTGAACGTCCCCGAGCCTTTACTTACGAGAGCGCTGCCGGTCAGCGGACTGGCCGAGGCGATGTCTTTCGGGTCGGTCATCACGACCTTGATGCCGTCGGCACCGGTCTTGGTCGGGCTGATCTTGAAGCTGTCACCCTCGGTGGAGGTGCCGTTGAATTTCAGCGAGAACCCGTCGATGACCGGCGCGGTGGTGGCGCTGGTGTTGTACGAACCCATGTCCTTGCCGTCCGGCAGACGCTTGACGCTGTACTGGCCGCTGGCATCGGTGAAGGTCACCTGATAGTCGTTGGTCTGCAGCGCGCCGCTGTTGGCAATGGACACCGCGAAGTTGCCCGAAGACTGATCGTTGGTCGTGTTGGCAAGGCTGCGCTGGCTGGTCAGGCTCGGGTCATTGACGCTGGTGAACAGGTTGGTGCCGAAGTCGCCGTTGGCGTCCACGCCCTGGTTGAGCTGAGTGTTGATCTGATCGGAAGCGACCACCGCCAGACGGCCCAGTTCGCTGGCGGCTGGCTGCAGCACGTCGCTGCGATAACGCAGCAGCCCGCCCAGCGAGCCGCCGGTCACCACGCTTGAAACATCGACGACGCTGTTCTGATATTTCAGTTTCAGCGCATACACGCTGGGGTCGCTGTCACTGGGCGCTGCGCTCAGTGTGTTGGCGGTGGTGCCGGTGACCAGCGGCTGGCCGGTACCGATATAGACGTCATAGCTGCCGTTGGTTTCAACGACCTTGGCGCCGACCAGTTCGTTGAGCTGGCGTACCGCCTCGGTGCGCGAATCGAGCAGCGTATTGGGCTGACCGCCGGAAGACTGCGCCTCGGTGATCTGCTTGTTGAGGGTGGCAATGGACGACGCCAGTGCATTCACCTGCCCTGCTGCCGTGGTCAGCTGGGTATTGATGCTGGCGTTCTGGTCCTTCATCTGCGCCGAGATGGTATTGAACTGACCGGCCAGCGCCGATGCACTGGTCAGAAACGTCGTACGGGCAGCCGTGTCGGTCGGCCCGGCGGCCAGGGCGCTCAGGTCAGTGAAAAACTTCGCCAGCACAGTGCTCACGCCGGTCGAGCTGTCAGACAGCATCGAGTCGAGCTTGCTGGCCTGGCTCAGGTACGCGGTGGCGTCGGCGTTGAGCGATGTGCTGGTCTGCAATTGGTTATCGAGGTAGCCGTTGTAGATGCGGCGCACGTCGGACAACGTCGTACCGGTGCCGATGAAACCGACACCGATGTTCTGCTGAGCCCCGGCGGTGGTCATCACTTGCTGACGCGAGTAGCCCTGCGTGTCGACGTTGGCAGTGTTGTTGCCGATCGTCGTCAATGCTGCGCTGCTGGCGGTGAGTCCCGAAAGCCCGATTGAGATCAGTGACATGGTTCAAACCTTATAAAGTCGTGGAAGAGCCCGAGGCGGATGCGTAGGTCTGGTAACTCTTCATCTGTTTCGCTATCTGAGAAATCTTGCTGGCATAGGACGGGTCAGTTGCGTATCCGGCCTTCTGCAGCTCTTTCACAAACTGTTCCGGGTTATCGGCGGATTTCAGGGTTTCTTGATAGCGATTGTTGTTCTGCAGGAAGCTCACCAAGTCGTGGAAGCTGCTGGCGTACGAGTCGTAGGCACGGAAATCCGCGGTTTCCTTGACCATCTTGCCGTCGCGGAACTCGCTGGTGATGGCGCGGGCTTCCGGCCCTTTCCAGCCACCCTGGGCCTTGATGCCGAACAGGTTGTGGCTGCTGCCGCCATCGGACTGACGCATGATCGATTTGCCCCAGCCAGTTTCCAGCGCGGCCTGTGCGACGAGCACGCTGGGGTCGACGCCAATGCGCGCGGCAGCATCCTTGGCCAGTGGCATCATCGTGGCGACAAAATCGTCACGGTTGGCGAATGCGCTCTTGCCCGGCGCCAGCGGCGTCTGCACGCGGCTGCGCACATAAGCGTCGGCGTCGGCGGCGTACTGCGGCCCGACGGTCCAGTCGCCATTGTCCTGCTGACCGGCGCTTTTCGCGGCGGCCACGGCACTGGAGACGGCAATGCGGTTCTTCAGTGTGGTTGCGCTGGCGCTCGCGTCCTGGCCTGCAGCGGGGGTTGTGGCAGTGTTCGGCACGATGCCGGCCAGGATGCGGTCGCTGAGCTTGCTCGGCAGCGACAGGCGACGGGAATTCAGCGCGGCGACGTCGTTGTGTGGCGTGCCGTCGGTTGCGGCGGGCGCAGTCACCGAACGGGTGGCCCACAGCGGACGCTGAGCGATGCGCGTGGCCAGGCCGGTCTGCGCGGGGGCATCCGCCTTGGCGTCGGTCTTGAGATCCGCTTTGCCGCCGGACACAAGCCCGGTGCTGGCCGGCGCGACTTCAGTGCCCTTGTTTTTCGACAGCTGACGCATGAGCACGTCCTGCAGACCAATACCGCCGCCTTCGCGGGACATGCTCACCGACAATTGCTGGTCATACATGTCCTGATACTGCCGCGTCGCCGCGGTGTTCATCGGGTTGTCCTTGGCCAGCACTTCGTTGGCCGAACGCATGGCCTTGAGCATCTGGCTGACGAACAGCGACTCGAATTCCTGCGCGACTTTCTTGAGGTTGCCCTCGCTGTCGCGATCACCGGTCTTCATGGCCGTCAGACGATTGAGGTCGGTGTACGCCCCTGAATCGCCCGATGATACGCCGCCGCTTGGAATGCTCATGAGTCTGCCTCTTAAATCACGATCAGGTCGGCTTGCAACGCGCCAGCCTGTTTCAGTGCTTCGAGAATCGCCATCAAGTCGCCTGGCGCTGCGCCCACCTGGTTAACCGCGCGGACAATTTCATCCAGCGTGGTGCCCGGACCGAACTTGAACATCGGGTGCATTTCCTGCTGCGCGTTGATCTTCGAACGCGGGACCACAGCGGTCTGGCCGTTGGAGAACGCGCCAGGCTGGCTGACGATCGGGTCTTCGGTGATGGTCACGGTCAGGCTGCCGTGGGTGACCGCTGCCGGCGAAACCTTGACGTTCTGGCCGATGACAATGGTGCCGGTCCGCGAGTTGATGATGACTTTGGCGGACGTCTGGCCCGGATCGATCTCCAGGTTTTCCAGCACCGACAGGTAATCAACACGCTGGTTGGGGTCCAGCGGCGCAGTGACCCGCACAGAGCCGCCGTCCAGCGCCTGAGCGACGCCAGGGCCGAGCATGTCGTTGATCTTGTCGACGATGCGCTTGGCGGTGGTGAAATCGTTGCGATTGAGGTTAAGGGTCAGCGAGTTGCCCTGGTTGAAGCCACTCGGCACGGCCCGTTCAACCGATGCGCCACCCGGGATACGCCCGGAAGACGGAACGTTGACGGTGATCTTCGAGCCGTCGCGGCCCTCGGCGTCGAAGCCGCCAACCACGAGGTTACCCTGGCCCACGGCGTAGACATTGCCGTCGATACCCTTCATCGGGGTCATCAACAGGGCACCGCCGCGCAGGCTTTTCGAGTTGCCGATGGACGACACGGTGATGTCGATCTGCTGACCCGGTTTGGCGAACGGCGGCAGGTCGGCGTACACGGCCACGGCCGCGACGTTTTTCAACTGCACGGTGCCGGAACCCGACGGGACCTTGATGCCGAACTGCGAGAGCATGTTGTTAAAGGTCTGCAGGGTGAACGGCGTCTGGGTGGTCTGGTCACCCGTGCCGTTGAGCCCCACCACCAGACCGTAACCGATCAACTGGTTGGTCCGTACGCCGGAAATGCTGGCGATGTCCTTCAGGCGCTCGGCGTGGGCGCCGAGTGCGGTGGTGAACAGCAGCGCTGCCGCTATCAGTTGCTTGAACGTGATCATGGCTATCCCGCTATCAGAAAGGGAACAACGGGCTGAGGAAGAATCGGTCGAACCAGCCTGGCTGACTGGAATCGGCAAACGCGCCTGTACCGGAATAAGTAATGCGTGCATCGGCGATGCGAGTCGACGACACGGTGTTGTCAGTGGCGATGTCATCGGCGCGGATCAGGCCGGCGATGCGCACCAGTTCGTCACCGGTGTTCAGGGTCATCCACTTCTCGCCGCGCACCAGCAGAATGCCGTTGGGCATCACGTCAGCGACGGTCACGGTGATCGAGCCGGTCAGGCTGTTGCTCTGTGCCGCCTTGCCGTCGCCCTTGGTGGCGCGGTCGCCGGTGTAACCCGCATCCAGGCTGAGGTTGCCGCCACCGACCGGGTTGTTGGTGCTGACGCCAGCGCCAAACAGCGAGGTCAGGCCGAGGCTGGTTTTGCTGGTCTTGCTGATCCCGGAGCTGGCGGCTTTGCTGGCGGCCATCTTCTCGGAGAGCGTAATGGTGATGATGTCGCCAACCCGGTAGGCCTTGCGGTCGCCGTACAGGTTTTGCTCGAAACCGGCCTGATAGATCGAACCGTTGCTGGCCGCTGAAGGCAGCGGCGTGCGCGGCAACACCGGCGCGTAATAAGGGTCATTGGGTTTGGCCGCAGGCGCAACGCAGCCGGTCAGCAGCGCGATACCGCACAACGGTGCTGCCAACAGGGAAAGCCGCAATACAGAGAGCCGTTTCATGACACTTAAAACCTCGCGGTGTAGCAGGCGTTTTTCAGGCGCCCCTTGTAATTGATCAGGTGTTTCACAGCAGGACATCAGGTATTTCAAGACCGGTTTACAGGTTCTGGGTGACGTACTGGAGCATCGAGTCAGCGGTCGAGATCACTTTGGAGTTCATCTCGTAGGCGCGCTGGGTGGTGATCATGTTCACCAACTCTTCAACGGTGCTGACGTTGGAGTTTTCCAGGGTGTTCTGCTTGACCACGCCCAGCCCCGTCAGGCCCGGAGTACCCACTTGCGGCGCGCCGCTGGAAGCGGTTTCCAGGTACAGGTTGCCGCCCTGGGATTGCAGGCCGGCCGGGTTGATGAAATCGGCGGTCTGGATATTCCCGATGACCTGTGGCGTCGCGGCGTTTGCCGACGTGGTGATCGACACGGTGCCGTCTTCGCCGACGGTGAAGGTCTGCGAATCCTGCGGAACGACGATCGCAGGCTCCAGCGCGTAGCCGTTGGCGGTCACGATCTGGCCGTTGCTGTCCAGGTGAAACGTGCCGTCGCGGGTGTAGGCCACGGTGCCGTCAGGCTGACGGATCTGGAAGAAACCGCGGCCGTTGACCGCCATGTCCAGCGGCTGGTTGGTGGTCTGCAGGCTGCCGGCGGTGAAGTTTTTCTGGGTGCCGACGATGCGCACACCGGTACCCAGTTGCAGGCCGGATGGCAGCTGGCTGTCCTGAGTGGACTGGGCGCCTGGCTGACGCTTGATCTGGTAGAGCAAATCCTGGAATTCCGCACGGTCGCTTTTGAAACCGGTGGTCGAAACGTTGGCCAGGTTGTTGGAAATGGTCGTCAGGTTGGTGTCCTGGGCGGCCAGACCGGTTTTAGCAACATAGAGTGCCGGAAGCATGTTTGAATCTCCTCGAGCGCCTGTTTATCGGCGCAAGCTGTCAGTCATTAGCCCATTTGCAAGACGCGAGCCATCGACTCGTCATCCTGCTCGGCGGTCTTCATCATCTTGATGTGCAGTTCGAATTGGCGGGACAGCGCCAGCACCGACGTCATCTCGTCGACGGCGTTGACGTTGCTGGCCTGAAGAAAGCCGGATTCGACCTGCACGTCGGCATCGGCCTGGGCCGGCTTGCCGCTTTTGGTGTGCATCAGACCGTCGGGGCCTTTTTCCATGGTCGTCTGGTCGCCCTTGACCAGCTTGATGCGGTCGATCTGGGCCATGACCTGCGGGCTCTCGCCCAGCGAGCGGACGCTGATGGTGCCGTCGGCGCCGATCTCGATCTGCTGCTGCGGAGGCACGGCAATCGGCCCGCTGTTGCCCATGACCGGCAAACCATTGCCATCACGCAACACGCCGAGGGCGTCGATGTTCATGCTGGAGGTGCGGGTGTAGGCTTCACCGCCGTCGGCGGTCTGCACCGCCATCCAGCCGTTGCCTTTGACGGCGACGTCCAGATCGCGACCGGTGTCGACCATCGCGCCCTGGCTAAAGTCAGTGCCGGGACGTTCGCTCATGGCGTACGCCCGGGACGGGTTAACCTCGCCGAACACCGGCATCGAGCGCGCTTGTTCGAGGTCGCGTTGAAACCCGTTGGTCGAAACGTTCGCCAGGTTGTTGGCATGGGCCTTTTGGGCGATGGCGTTTTCCGACGCTCCGCTCATGGCCACGTATAGCAACTTGTCCACAGTCTTCCTCCTCCGACAGACGCTTGCCGCCTGTAGCTGTACTGAACAGGTCATAGCAATAATCGAACCAGTTTTTCAGCGGTGATACAAAGCGTTGATTCTTCAATGATTCCGGCCGCTTTCCGTGGACGTGAGTCCGGTTTGCGTCGCCCCGCGACAGCAGACTGCCGGTTTCCTGCAAGTCGACGGCAGCGAGCGCCAGAAAACTCACCATGGGGTGCGAAACTTGCAGCGTTTTGTGAATTCGCTTCAGTCGCCACGGAAAACTGTCATGGGTCTGCGCACCGCCCTGCTCCTTACACTGATTGCCTGCTCGTTTGCCGCATGGGCGGCGCCGGCGCCCTATTTCCTCTGGCAAGGCGCCCACCGCACGGTCTGCGCCCAGCTCAGTCCGGGCAAAGGCTGGACACGGATCAGCGCGGCGTATGTGAAGTCGGATTGTTCGATTTAAGTTGTTTCGATCTGCTGTAGCTTGATCGCATGACACCCCGCATTCGTCAGCAAGCTGACTCCCACAGGTTCTGTGTATCACCCTGAAATCCCGGCCCACGCCGATCCACTGTAGGAGCGTGGCTTGCCCCGCGATCTGGCGCGCAGCGGCAGTAGACCCGATGAATGCGGTGTGTCAGCAAGCACGGCGCCGCGAGGTTTAACGACTGCTTCGCAGCCGATCGCGGGACAAGCCACGCTCCTACAGATTTTGCGTGTGCCTATGCCTTTGCGTTCGCCACATACCGATTGGTGTACCACCGCGATTTCCCGATCCAACGCCGACCCACTGTAGGAGCGCGCTTGCCCGCGAAGGCGGTGTGCCTGTGACGAGACAGTCGCCTGACACGCCGCCTTCGCCAGCAAGCTGACGCCTACAGGTTCTGTGCATGATGGTGAGATCCCGGCCCACGCCGATCCACTGTAGGAGCGTGGCTTGTCCCGCGATCTGGCGCGCAGCGGCAGTAGACCCGATGAATGCGGTGTGTCAGCAAGCACGGCGCCGCGAGGTTTAACGACTGCTTCGCAGCCGATCGCGGGACAAGCCACGCTCCTACAGGTTTTGCGTGTGCCTATGCCTTTGCGTTCGCCACAAACCGATTGGTGTGCCACCGCGATTTCCCGATCCAACGCCCACCCACTGTAGGAGCGCGCTTGCCCGCGAAGGCGGTGTGCCTGTGACGAGACAGTCGCCTGACACGCCGCCTTCCCGGCTGAAGCCGGTTCCACACTGGCGCTCACGCCAGTTGCGCATCAAGTCGCGCGTATCAACGTCTGCATCAGTTCCGCCTCCGTCGACAAGGTTTTAGAGTTGGCCTGATAGGCCGTCTGCGCCTGGATCAGCTCCACCAGTTCATTGGTCAGCTTGACATTGGAGCCCTCCAGCGAGTGCCCGATGACGCTGCCCAAGGTGCCGACACCCGGCGTGTCGTAATTGGCGACGCCCGAGGCCAGGGTTTCGACCCAGCGCGTGTCGCTGACCGGCCGCAGCCCTTGATTGTTGGCGAAGCTGGCGAGCATGACCTGGCCGACGTTACGATGCTCGCCATTGCTGAACCCGATCATCAGCATGCCGCTTTTGTCGATGGTCAACTGAGTGGCCTGCCCTGCCGCGTGCCCGTCGATGACAACGTTGCTGCTGCCGGTGGCGGCGTTGTGCTGACTGATCTTGTTAAAGTCCATGACAATGCCGTTAGCATTTCCCACGGCGCCATTCGCACCCCAGCGCCCGCCCGGTTTGTTGCCGTCCAGCGGTTTGGCGGGCACCCAGCCGCTCAGGGTCAGGGTTTTGTTGGCGGCGGTCAGCCATTGGCTACCAATCAGTGATTGCAACGAGCCGCTGGAGTCAAACAGCATGCTGGCCGTCGACGGCGCCGTGCTGGTCGGGTCCTGCGGGTTGCGCCCGTCAATCAGCGTGTGCATCTTCCAGCTGTTGCTGCCGTCCTTGAGGAAGTACTGGGTCATCTCGTGGCGCATGCCGAGGCTGTCGAACACCCCAAAGGTGGACGCCTTGGTGAAGGTGGTGAGGTCCGACGGATTGAAAGTCGGCACCGGCCGCGGCAAGAGCGGATCGGTCGGATCGAGCGCTGGCAGGCCACCGTCCAGCAGCGGCAGTGAGATCGGTCCCGGGGCGGGCACGGGGCTTGCTGTCCAGTTGCCGTTAACCTTGACCGCCGGGCGCCAGTTCTGCAACGCCAACTCGGTGTCGGAAATCATCTTCACCGCTGCTGCCGAGCCGGTGAGCGAAAGCCTGCCGGCAGCAGACACCTGCAAGCCGATCTCCAGTGGCGCGGTGCTGGTCGGGTCCAACGGATTCACACCGTCGATGAGTATGTAAGACGTCCAGTTATTGTCGTCGGTCTTGACGAAATACTGCTTGAGCTCATGATCCTGCGGCGGAGTGCCAGCGTCCTGAATCACCCTCCCCGTCACCCGGGTGTAGGTGGTCGGGTCGCCAGGGTCGAAGCGCGGAAGAGCGCCGAGTGACGTCGACCCCGCATTCAGGTTGAGGGTCTGCTCCATCTTGCCGGTGGCTTTGGGCGACATGCCGGCGGAGTCAATCTTCAAATCCGTGCGAACGCCGCTGATCACTTTCCCGTCGTCGGTAATCCCATAACCCTGCAAGCGACTGCCGTGGGCGTCGACGACGAAATTCTGTGCATCTTTGATGAAGGCCCCTGACCGGCCGTAACTGATGGAACCGGCGTCACTCATGACAAAAAATCCATTGCCCTGAATGCGCATGTCGAGCGCCCTGCCCTCGCTGGTGATGACCCCGCCGGGCGCGAAATTCTGCGAGACGTTGGCCACTTGCACCCCATCACCTGCGGCCGTGCGGCTGCCGCCGAGCATGGAGGACGAATAGAGCGCCGAGAACTCGGCGCGAGAGGATTTGAAACCGGACGTGTGGACGTTGGCGATGTTGTTGCCGGCCACTTCCATGCGCTTGTGCGCCGCGTGCAAACCTGAAACCGCTGTGTTGAATGACATGAACACTCCCTGAGTCGTTGTTCAACGACAAGCTCGTCAATGCATCGAGATCGCGGGCAAAGGAATGCGATCGAACGGACGTCATGAACGACGCCGCTCAATGGCATTTATTTGTCAGCGAACTTGATTCTCGCAAAGACGAAAGTAGGAAGTTTCCAGTTGTAGAGTGGGACGGCTCTCGATATTTCATCCCGAAAAAAAGGCAAAAAAAAGCCCCTCCGAGAGGGGCTTGATCAAGCGTACCCATCGACCGTGATCAGGTCATCTGAATGATGGTCTGCATGATGGTGCTCTGCGTCGAAATGGTCTTGGCGTTCGCCTGGTAGTTACTCTGCGCCTTGATCAGGTTGACCAGCTCGCCGGTCAGGTCGACGTTGGATTCTTCCAGCGCCTGCCCGGTCAAGTAACCCAGCGTACCCGACTGCGGAGCGCCCGTAACCGGGATGCCCGACGAAGCCGATTCACGCCAGTTGGTGCCGCCCGCCGGGGACAGGCCCTGAACGTTGGCGAAGTTGGTCAGCGACACCTGACCGATGACCTTGGACTGACCGTTGGTGTAGGTCGCGAACATGTTGCCAGTGGCGTCGATGTTCATCGCTGTGATCTGGCCGGTGGCGTAACCGTCCTGGGTCTTGGTGATTGCACCCGACACCGCGTTAGTCTGGGTGGTCGCCAGCATGTTGAGCTTGATCCCGCCCGCATTCGCGGCCGCGCCGTTGCTCGCCCAGGTAGTGGTGCTGCCAACGGTAGTCTTGGCGGCGGGCACCCAGTTGTTGATGGAGAAGATACCGTCCGTACCCACGCTCACGTTTGGCGAATTGGTGGTATCAGGGGAGCCGGTGCCGCTGGTGATCAAGCCACCCGACGAATCGAAGGTCACTGCGGTCGCGTCAGCGGTAGTGGACGTTGGATCGCTGATGCTGCGGCCATCGACCAGGCTGTACATCGTCCAGGTATTGGTGCCCGTCTTCGAAAAATACTGGTCGAGGGTGTGTTCGTTACCCTGACTGTCGTACAGCGGCGTGCTGTAGGTCGTGGTGTAGCTGCTGGTGTCCGACGGCGAGAAGGTCGACACCGTCGGCACGGTGGACGAAGAGTTCAGGTTGGAGGCGACGGTGATCAAACTGGTGCTTTTCGGCGCCAGGTTCGACGAATCGACACGCAGGTTGCTCAGCACGCCCGTGGCGACATTGCCCTGACCGTCAACGCTGTAGCCCTGCAGATTGTTGCCCGCTTCGTTGACGATGTAACCCGCGGAGTCGGTGTGAAATGCACCGGCGCGGGTGTAGAGCTTCTCGCCGTTGTTGCTCATCATGAAGAAGCCGTTGCCGTTGATCGCCAGGTCCAGGCTGCGACCGGTGCCGGTGTTCAGCGTGCCCTGTGTGAACTGCTGAGAAACGGCGGCGGTGGTGACGCCACTGCCGGTGTTGGTGCTACCGGACGTGCCGCGAATCGATTGGGCGTACTGGTCAGCAAACTCCGCACGGGAAGATTTGAAACCGGTGGTCGCGACGTTGGCAATGTTGTTGCCGGTGACGTCGAGACTTTTGTTTGCAGCGTAGAGCCCACTAAGACCAACATTGAAAGACATGATTAACTCCTGCGCCGTCTAGTCGGCTCTAAATTCCGATTTGCTTGATTTTTGCCAGTGCAACCTGGGTACCGCCGGCCAGGTTCAACGTCATGTCAGAGCCCGTTGTGCCCATGGTCACGCTGTTCACTGTCGCCGGCAGGTAGGTGCTCAACGTAGTGGAGGTGCCGCTAAGGCTGCCGTTGGCGACGAAGCTGTAATTGCCCGCTGCCACCGCTGCGCCGCTGTCATCCGTGCCATCCCAGCTAAAGGATGTGGTGCCCGCCGCCTGAGTACCCAGGTCGATGGTGCGCACGACGTTGGTGCCGGTGCTGTCGTAGATCTTCACCGTGGTGTCGGTACTGGACGATGGCAGCACCACCGAACCGGTCATGGCCTTGCTGGTGTCGACGTAGGTGGAACCGGCGTCCACGGTCACCGAGCGGCCGACCAGGGACGAGGCCTGCAACGCCTGCGACGACTGATACATGGTGCTGATCGAGTCCACCGAGGTGCTCAGGTTCTGCATGGTTTCCAGGCTGCTGAACTGAGCCAGCTGCGCCACGAACTCGCTGTTGTCCTGAGGATCGAGCGGGTTCTGGTTCTGCATTTGCGTCACGAGCAATTGCAGGAATGAATCCTTGCCCAGCGAACTGGAGCCGGTGAGGCTGCTGGTGTCGGTGGCGGATTTGGTGCTAGTGCCTGTGGTCCCGGTGGTCGTGCTTTGCAGCCCTTTGAGGAACGTCGAGGTAGCGTCTGTGCTTGATACCGTCATGGATTTCGCCCTTTATCACTGACCGAGGGTCAGGACCTTCTGCATCATTGTTTTCGCGGTGTTCATGATTTCCGCGTTGGTCTGGAACGAACGGCTGGCCGAGATCATGTCGGCCATCTCGTTGACGACGTTGACGTTCGGGTAATACACGTAGCCGTTTTTGTCGGCTGACGGGTGATTTGGCTCGTAACGTGCTTCCAGGTTGGAGGCGTCTTCGACGATGCCGGAAACCTGTACGCCGGTGCCGGCCTGACCCTGGTCTTCGAACAGCGATGCACTGCCGCCGGATTCCTGACCCTGGAAGACTGTGGCGAACACCGGATGGCGGGCGCGGTAGGTCTTGTCCATGCTGGAGGACACGGTTTCGGCGTTGGCGATGTTGCTGGCCACGGTGTTGAGGCGGGTGTTCTGCGCACTCATACCGCTACCGGCAATACTGAAAACACTGGCTAGGGACATGGATTACTCTCCGCGCAGGGCTGCAACCAGCCCTTTGAATTTGCTGTTGAGCAAGGTGAAGCTGGCCTGAAAACCGATGGCGTTTTCGGCGTAGTTGGCATTTTCGACCTGGGAGTCGACAGTGTTCTGGTCCAGCGACGGCTGCGACGGCGTGCGGTAGAGCAGGCTGGCTTCGCCATCGCTCATGCCTTCGGCTTCAATGTGACGGTTGTTGGTCATGTCGAGGGCGAATTGGCCGTTTTTGCTTTTGTCGCTTTCGGCGGCCAGGACTTTCGAGAAGTCGAGGTCACGCGCCTTGTAGTTGGGGGTGTCGGCGTTGGTGATGTTGTTGGCCAGCACTTCGGCACGCTGGGCGCGGAAGTTGAGCGCTTTTTCGTGGATGCCGAGGGCGTTTTCAAAACTGATGCTCATGTCGGGACCTTTGAGGGCTGACCAGATGTACGTACAGGAGATATAGCAAGGTGCGTGCCACTTGCTGAAAGTGCAGTTTTACGGGGGCTGTAGGGGTGTTGGTGGGGAGGGATGACAGAAAAGCGGCAAGGGATTTCCGCTTGATGGGACGAAAGCGGCAAGACGGGTGCCGTTTTTTTGCCGTTACCAACGCTGCCGCTTTCAGAAGCCGGAGTCGGCGCCTGCATTGTGTACGTCCCTCAGTACTCGGCGGCGCTGATGTTTTAGGCTCGGCCTAACGGCCTCGGTTTCGCCTTCGGCGAGTTACTTGGAAAAGCACCCCAAGTAACCAAGGGTGCCTGCTCCTGGTTAGGCCCGACTTCGTCGGGTTCCCTCACTCCGACGACGCTCCGTGGGCCCGCGCCGAACGGACATCCATGTCCTAGCGGCGCTCTCGCGGCATCCATGCCGCTCGGCCCACTCCGCGTCGTCTGCGTTCGGCCTGCACCCAAGTCGCGATAGGTGTCGTCTGAACTAGCTTTGTATGAAGATCAAGATCAACAGCTTCCCGGCTCAAGCCGGTCCTACTGGACACCGCGTGCTTTTAGTGGGATCGGCTTTAGCCGGGAAGATGTCAGTGCGCAAGCCACGGAATTTATGGTGACCAAACGGGCCCCTTTCCGGCTAAAGCCGGTCCCACTGACCGTGCGCGAATACCTGTAGGACTGGCTTTAGCCGGGAAGCCCTTGATCTGTTCTTGATCTGCTTTAGATGTGCTTTAGATGTGCTTTTGATCTTCATGCGCAAAAAGCACAAACACCGCCAATCGCGACCTGGGTGCAGGCTGAACGGAGGTCTCGCGCAGTGGGCCGAGCCGCATGGATGCGGCGAGAGCGCCGTCAGGACATGGATGTCCGTTCGGCGCGGGCCCACGGAGCGGGACCGGAGTGAAGGTATTCCGACGGAGGAGGAACCCAACCAGGAGCAAGCACCCTTGGTTACTTGAGATGCTTTTCCAAGTAACTCGCCGAAGGCGAAACGTCTGCCCCTAGGCAGACGCTCTTGATCCTGGGGATTTTCACAAACTCGCCGAAGGCGAAACAATCTGCCCTTAGGCAGATGCCCTACCAGCGCCAGCACAAAACAAAAAACCCGCCTAAGCGGGTTCTAATAAATCAAAAGCGCAGCCAATCACTTGGCCTGATAAATAATCCCGGGACTGCACTGCACCATCTGATAATGATCGGGCAACCCGTTCAGCGCCTCCGACGCCCCAAGGAACAAATACCCCCCCGGCTTCAACGTCGAATGAATACGCAACAAAATATCCTTCTTCACCTCCGCCGAGAAATAAATCAGCACGTTGCGACAGAACACGATATCGAACTTGCCCAACGCCGCATAACTGTCCAACAGATTGAACGAACGAAACTCCACACGGCTCTTGATCGGCATCTTCACCGTCCAGCGCCCCGGCGTCTTCTGATCGAAGAAACGCTGCAGACGGTCTGGCGACAAACCCCGGCCAATGGCCAGACTGTCGTACTCACCCGTCTTGCAATTGTTCAACATCAAACCCGACAAATCCGTCGCCACAATCTGCACGCCCGACTTCAACTGCCCCGCGTTACTGCGCTCGAACTCATCAATCGACATCGACAGCGAATACGGTTCCTGCCCCGACGAACACGCTGCCGACCAGATGCGCAGACGCTGGTTAGGGCTGGCCTTGATCGCCTCCGGCAACACCTTGTTCTTCAGCACCTCGAAGGGGTACGTATCGCGAAACCACAACGTCTCGTTGGTGGTCATCGCATCGACCACCTGCTCGCGCAAACCACTGCGCGGCTGGGTCTGGATACGCTGGATCAGCTCACTCAACGACTTGATGGACTGCTGCTCCATCAACTTGTTGAGACGGCTGGAGACCAGGTACTGTTTATTTTCACCCAGCAAAATGCCACAGGCTTTTTCCAGGAACACCCGGAACTGATCAAAATCCAAATTACCTGTAGACATGCCGCCCCTCAAATCATGTGAACAGCAAGGAGGAAAACCCCTCCTCAGCTGATATCTGCCGCCTTGATGCGATCGACTACCCTCGCCGCCAGATCGTCCGGCCGGAACTTGGCCAGGAAATCATCAGCGCCGACCTTCTTGACCATCGCCTGGTTGAACACGCCGGACAACGACGTGTGCAACACGATGTGCAACTTCTGCATGCGCGGGTCGCTGCGAATCTCCGCAGTGAGGGTATAGCCATCCATCTCCGGCATTTCAATGTCGGAAATCATCATCAGGAATTCTTCTTCCGGCTTCTTGCCTTCTTCCACCAGTTTGCGCAGGAATTCGAGTGCCTGACGACCGTCATTCAACGCCGTGACTTCCACGCCGACGGTTTGCAGGCAGCGCGTCACCTGTTTGCGCGCCACTGAGGAATCATCGACCGTCAACACGCGCAACGAGAGCGCCTTGTGCTGGACCTCCGCCGTCACCACACCGACCGAGATGTTCTCGGAGACCGGCGCCACTTCGGCGAGGATCTTCTCGACGTCGATGATTTCCACCAGCTGGTTGTCCAGACGCGTCACTGCCGTGAGGTAGTGGTCGCGACCGGTGCCCTTGGGTGGCGGATGAATGTCTTCCCAGTTCATGTTGACGATGCGTTCCACCGCATGCACCAGGAAGCCCTGAATCTTGGTGTTGTACTCCGTGATAATCACGAAGGAATTGGCAATGTCAGCCAACGGCTTGCCGCCGGTCGCCAATGCCAGATCGAGGATCGGGATGGTCCCGCCACGAATACTTGCCACGCCGCGCACAATCGGACTGGATTTGGGCATGTGGGTAAGTTTCGGGCACTGAAGCACCTCTTTTACCTTGAACACGTTGATCCCATATAACTGCTTGCCGTCCAACCGGAACAACAACAGTTCAAGGCGGTTCTGCCCTACCAGTTGAGTGCGCTGGTTTACTGAATCCATCACACCAGCCATGCACCACTCCTCCCAAAACGACCAATTGCGCTACCGGAACGGTAAGCGGCACGGGCCTTGCTATTTACTCATCATGAACACACAAACGACAGTATCCCGACGCCTGGCCCCCGCAACCCGCAGCTTTCTCTGCGTGCTGGTCGCGCTGTGTCTATTGTGTGCCGCCAGCCTGAGCCGCGCAGACAACATGACCCTGCCTGAAACACTTATCGGCGTGACCCAGGGCTTTCTTGAATTCACAGTTGAAGACTACATGGCGACCAACCAAACCGCCGGCCGCTACGAAATCGAAGTCAAGCAGCTGGACCCGCGTCTGCGCATGCCGCTGTGCGACAAGGATTTGACAGCCTCACTGGAAAGCCCGGCCCAGCCCATCGGCCGTGTCACGGTGAAGGTGCGCTGCGAAGGCACCTCCCCGTGGACGGTGTTCGTGCCGGCCCAAGTACACCTTTACCGCAATGTGGTCACGGCCGTGCGGCCAATGAAGCGCGACGCAATCGTGACTGAAAACGATGTCGCACTGCGCGAACGTGACGTGAGCCTGCTGGGGCAAGGCTTCCTGGATTCGTTGGATCAGGCAGTCGGGCAGAAAGTTGTCCGACCAACGGTCATCGACCAGATCCTGACTCCGGTCCACCTCGATCAGCCGCAAATGGTCCACAAGGGCGATCAGGTGGTAATCAGCGCGCGCAGCGGTTCGATGAGCGTACGGATGCCGGGCGAAGCCCTGTCCGACGGCGGTTTCAATGAGCAAATACGGGTCAAGAACCTCAATTCCCAACGAGTGATCAAGGCCAACATTGTGGCGCCCGGTCAAGTTGAGGTCGCTATGTAACTGAAATGTGAAGGTAAGACCTCTGGCGCTGCGCTTGCGCTTTTCCTACACTCGGAACCTCAGAGCTCCGTGCGACGTCCATTCGAGACTGTTTTCGCACGAGCCCTAAAGTTATTCCGGGTATGGCCGAAACCAAGGCAAGCGTCCTAGAACCCAGAGGTTTTTCAATCATGGTCATCGACTTCAATCGTTTGAACAGCTCCACTCCCGTTGGCGGTACAACACGTACCGCCAGCACCAAGGAAGCCAGCAAAACCGAAGCTACGGCAGCGGTCAGCGGCGCCTCGAGCGTGCCCGGTAGTGGTGAGGCAGTACATTTGAGCAGCGAAGCTCAACAGTTGCAGAAGATCAGTGATTCGTTGCGTGATCAGCCTGTCGTCAACAGCGCCCGTGTGGCTGAGTTGAAGCAGGCGGTCGCCGACGGCAGCTATAAGGTCGACAGCAATCGTGTTGCTAGCAAACTGCTTAACTTCGAAGCCCAGCGCTAGCCCCCGGTCTGCGCAGGGGCTTCTGGACGCTTAAACACCAGGGCATGCGATGCAAGACACTACATTGCTTCAACTGATCACGGACGACATTGCGCCGACCCGGCATTTGCTGGACATCCTGAAGGCCGAGTCAGTGGCGCTTCACGGGCGCAATATGGTCGAGATGGAACACATCCTGGCGCAGAAACAGGCGCTGGTGATCGTGCTCGAGCAGCATGGACGCCGACGTACCCAGCTGATGACCAGCCTGGGTCTGCCCGCCAATCGTGCGGGACTCGAAGAAGTGGCGAAACATTCGTCAGTGGGTGAAGCCTTGTTGACCGCAGGCGATGAACTCAGCGCACTGATGAGTGAATGCCAGGCGGCCAATGAACAGAACGGCAGCCTTATCCAGCTCCAGCAACTCACCACGGCACAGCAGTTGAGGATTCTCAACGGCGGCGACACCCCCACGCTGTATGACAGCCGCGGTTCGACGTCGGGCAAGGCCAGGCCGCGTCCGCTCAGCCAGGCGTAAGTTCTTGTATCAAGGCGCGCACCGTGGTGGCAATATGCCGCACGCTGAACGCTGCCGTTATTTGCCTGGAGATGGATAGACCGTGAATGCCTCAAGCGCGGATGATGTTCCGCAGCCCCCGATGGTACTGACTACCCCGTTGGAAATCGCCGCCAATCTGCGGCTGCTGATGGAAAGTCATGACCCGCTGATCATCACGTTTCACGAACGCACCCAGCGTTTTCAGAGCTACGTGATCGACGTCAACCGCGACACCAACGAGGTCATCTTCGACGAGATGATTCCCCGCGACGGCGAGCGTTTTCTTGCCAGCGGTGAACCCTTCCGGGTCGAAGGCTTTCACGACGGCGTGCGCATCGCCTGGGAAAGCAAAGCCCAGCTGACGGTGATCGAAGAGCCGCGCAGCTATCGCGGCCCGCTGCCTGAAGAAGTCGTCTATCACCAGCGCCGCAACGCGTTTCGCGCGGCCCTGAAGCTGGCTTCGCTGATTGATGTCGAAATCGGTGGCGACAGGCTCAAATTTCCGTTGCGCGGCAAACTGCTGGACGTCTCCGCGACCGGTTGCAAGCTACGCTTCGAAGGTGATATCTCCGAGCGCATGCAGCTGGGTCAGGTCTATGAGCGCTTCATCGCCTCCCTGCCCTTCGGCAACATGACTACGCCGGTGGAACTGCGCTATCTGCACTTCGAAGAAAGGATCAACACCACGTTCGCCGGTGTGCGCTTCCACAACATGAGTGGACTGGTGCAGCGCCAGGTCGAGCGTTTCGTGTATCAGCTGCAGCGCGAAGCGCGACGCTTCGACAAAGACGACGATTTCTGATTGTTGGTGGTGACTGGCTGGCGCGTTTTATGGCGCGCTGGCTGGTTGTCGAAATCAGCTGCTATCGCTCCCCAGAGTACGCACGTCAAATAGCGCGCCCTGATCCAGTCCCACAACGCCTCCCGCCCCGCTCCAACCCCCTCCAAATTACGCTTATTCGATCAAAATGTGCGCCTCATCACGTTCGCGTGTAGGACTCTTCACCGCGCTAGCGTGGGACGCGTCTTGAAATAACCTGTGCCACTTTCAAGCCCCTGACCCTGTGTTAATTTCGCCGCTCAAACGCACCGGAGCATGGACGCTCACCGCGGCCACACCTCAGGGAAGTTTCGTCATGCGCCCCATCATCGTTCTCAACGACCCCACCCTCAAAGGCGGTCGAGTCATCCAAGGCTCGCCCTCCACGTTCCTGCACGGTCTCGAAGTCGCCCGCCACGGCGACGGCGTGCTCTGCTTTCACGGCCCCTGTGCCATCGCCGAAGGGGATGAAACCTGCCTCGTCGATGACCGGCCCATTGCCCGCGAGGGGGACCGCCTTCTGTGCGGCGACACCCTGGTGGCGACCCACGATGACTGCTGCATTCTGTAGGGGTCGTCATGAACAATTCATTTTTGAACCGGCTGCTCGGCAAACCTGCGCAGCTGCCACCCCCTGCCGTCCCGCAGCAGTACGTGGCGCCACCGCGTTGCATGTACGACCGGATTTCAGAAAAGCGCCTGGCACAAGAAGCCGCCCAGCGCCTGCTGGACCGGGCCAAACCCCGAGGTAATTTCTGCCCGCAAAGCGTCAGCGTCGAGGACGTCTGGCTCCGATTGCCCGGGCATTCCCTGGATCAGCGGTTACCTGTCCAGGACATCCTCAGGCACGCAAACGCGCTGAGCCACGATTCAAGGCTGATGGCAGCCGATGGCTCGCGCCGACTGTTGCGGCGGATCGAGATCGACGCGATCCCCCTGCCATCGATCGAGCCACTCACCCGCGCCATCGAACTGCTGCGGGCGACGCTGACCCAGTGCCCGCTGCTCGACCGAGTCGCGGACTGGACGCAGGTTGAAGTGCATCTGTTCCCGCCGTCCCATGTCGATCCGCTGGTCTGGTTCGAGACCGTGGTGAGTGTGTGGCCCCAGGCGTGGCTGCCCGGCGGCGGTTTCCGTATCGCCGGCCAGGCACCGGGGCCGTGGCTTGCCGAATTGCTGTCCAGCAACCTGAGCATGCCCGACCATCTGTGCCTGAGCATCGACAGCTGGGCCACTCTGCCGGCCAACGCACACGCTGCGGATCCGGCGCCCTTGGGTGAGGTGGCATCCCTCGTTTCACTCAAGCGGGACGCGCGAACCGATACCCCGAATACCGCCCCCGAGCAGCCCCTCAATCAGCAGGTTCAGGCCCCGTCGCTGTGCGGCCAGGTCGGGACCGTTGCTGCCGAATGGACGCGGATAGCCCTCGGCTGCCTGGCGGCCCGCGCCGCCTCCGGCCACGCCCGATGGGTGCTGGAACTCACCGACAGCGGCTCAAGCAGCGGATCGATCATCGCTGCCCCCCACACCGTGCCCACTGCCCCGACAGGAAGTCCGACATGACCTTTGCCTCCCCCTCCCCCTTCAACTTCGCCGGTATCCGCCAGGAAGGACGCGTGCTCGAACTCAAGACGCCACTGACCGAGCCGCTGCTGGCCGTGCGCGTCCATGGCGTCGAACGGCTCGGCCGAATCCCGCGTTACTGCGTGGATGTCGTCAGCGAGTCGACACGCATCGATCCCCAACAATTGATCGGCGAGCCGGTTCGCCTCGCCATCAAGCGGGCCGACGGCAGCCGCAGCTACAAGCACGGTCTGGTGAGCAGCGCGCGCTACCTCGGCAGCGACGGCAGTCTGCAGGACTGGCAGCTTGAATTCGCGCCGTGGTTCAGCCTGCTGGAATACCGTCAGGACTGCCGCATCTGGCAAGACATGACGTTGATCGACATCTTCAGCGAGGTATTCCGGGGGCATCCCCAGGCGCAGGGCCGTTACGAATTCAATTTGCGCCGCGCGGATGCGCCGCTGTCCTACGTCACCCAGTTCAACGAGAGCGACGCCCACTTCGTGCAGCGCTGGTGCGAGCACGCGGGCATTTATTGGTACGTCGTTCATGAGGCTGACCAGCACAGGATCGTCTTCGTCGACAGCGTCCTTGACCTACCGGCGCTGGAGCCGCAAGCGCTGCCTTTTCACACCCAGACGGCCGCGCTGGATCACGACAGCATCGTGGAGTGGAGTCAGGCCGACACGCTGCTCAATGGCCACGTTCTGTGGAGCAGCAACAATTACCGGGCTCACCGCCAGCCGCTGTCTGTCCGCTCCATGGGCCTTAATCCACCTGGGGCGGCGAAGACGCTGGAACGCTACGAATACCGAGGCCAATACGCGTGGCACAGCGAGGACGACGGCAACTGGCAGACACGGGTGCAGATCGAGCAGGTGGAGTCCGCAGCGCGGCGCATCACCGGCCATGGCGGCGTCCGGCATATGCTGCCGGGCCACACATTCGAGCTGCGCGGGCATCCGTTGTACGACGATGGCCCGCGCGACCGCCGGGCGTTCATGCTGATCGCTGTCGAGTTCTTTGCGCAAAGCAACCTGCCCGTTGCACTCACCCGTCGCGAGCGGCCCGGCAGCCTGCAATCGCAGCTCAAAGGTCTCGGCGCCGACAAACCGTCCGAGGAAGGCGAAGGCTTCTATTGCAACTCGTTCGAGGCTCAACGGCAGGAAGTCCCTTACCGCAGCGCCTTCGAACACCAAAAGCCTGCCAATCCCGGGCCGCAGACCGCCGTGGTCGTGGCGCCCAACGGCGGGCCTGTGCAGACCGACGCGCTGAATCGGGTGTGCGTGCGCTTTCACTGGGACCGCCTCAGATCGCCGGAAAAAGCGCCCAGTTGCTGGCTGCGCATGCTGCAAAACAGCAGCGGCGCCGGTTGGGGCAGTGTCTACGTGCCACGCGCGGGCGAAGAAGTGGTGGTCACCTTTCTCGACAACGACATCGACCGCCCGCTGATCCTCGGCCAGGTCTACGGCGGCGACAAACCGGCGTGGCACTCCACAGGCCGGATGAGCGGCTACAAAAGCCAGGAAATCGACGGGCTCGGTTACAACCAGTGGGTCATGGACGACACCACGGCGCAATTGCGCACGCAAATCCACAGCAGCCACGGCCACAGCCAACTGAACCTCGGCTGTTTGGTGGATCAACAGGGCAATGACCGCGGCGCGTGGCGCGGTGACGGTTTTGAACTGCGCACCGAAGCCTCCGGCGCCATTCGCGCACCACAGGGCCTTTACCTCAGCACGTGGCGCCGGACCAAGGCACAAAGCGGGCATCTGGACAGCAGCGAAGCCGGCCAGCAGTTGAGCGACGCCTTGCAGCGCATGACGGCGCTGTCCGATCAGGCCGGTCAGCACAATGCCCTGTCGCTGGAGGAAGGGGTCGACAACCTGAACCGCCTGCATCAGGTCGCCACGCATTCCCACCGCCAGGGCAATGCGACGTCGCAGGGCTATGACGCACCGCTGATCGTCGCCTCGGCCCCCGCCGACATCGTCGCTGTCACGCCGGAGAACATCCAGTTGCACAGCGGCCGCCACACCAGCCTCTCCAGCGGTGAAGACATCAACCTCGCCAGTGCACGCTCGCTGCTGGTCAGTGTGGGTCGCAGCATCAGCCTGTTTGCCCGCGACGCCGGGGCGAAGCTGTTCGCCGCGAAGGGCAAGGTGGAGATTCAGGCCCAGGACGACGCCATCGAGCTGACCGCCAAAGACAGCGTACGCATCACTTCCACCGCGCGAACCATCGAGATCGCTGCACAGGAAGAAATTCTGCTGACCTGCGGCGGCGCCTACATCCGCCTAAAGAGCGGCGATATCCAGATTCACGCGCCCGGCACCATCGACATCAAGGCGGCGAAGAAAAACATCGGCGGCGCCAGCCGGATGGACCGCAAACAGACGCCGTGGCCGCAAAGCACGGCCGGCCAGACGCTGACCCTGCTGGCCGGACAAAGCAGCGCCGCCAGTCATCAGCCCTGGACCGGCATGCCTTACACGGTGTTCGCCGACGGGGTTGAGATTGAAAAGGGTGTGATGTCGAGCGACGGGAAAATCAGCGTCGAGCACCGCGTATCGCGCTCGCGCTACCGCGTCGAACTGGCCAACGGCGCCAGCTACGACATCCCGGTCAGCGGCGACTACCTCGGCGATCAGGACAACGGCGCACGCGCCAACCGTGGCCTGCACCGCCATCAACACAGCCTGACGCCCGGTTCGGGCGAAGCACCCAGTCAGTACCGCGAAGACTACGACCGCCTCAACGATCCAGACACGGAAGCCTGAAGATGAACACACCCAGCATCACCTGTCCCATCGCCACCCGCCAGACCTCATCGGCCGTGATGAACCAGCGCTGGATGGTCCAGTGCAGCGAGTATTCGCCCAAGCCTGCGACCTTCGAGCCGCTGGTCAATGGCGAGCGCGCGTTTGGCGCGGTTCACGACGCGATCATGGCCGCAAAACATTCGGTCGAGATCATCTGCTGGGGGTTTCAGCCTTCGATGCATTTCAAGCGCGGCGGTGGTCAGGCGCAGTGCATCGGCGAATTGCTGGTCAATAAAGCCTCCCTTGGCGTGAAGGTGCGCGTGCTGTGCTGGTCCGACAGCGCGCACCTCACTGCGATGTTCGCGGAGAACATGACACCGGGCCGCAATGTGGCCTCTTACGTATCGCACGCCAAAGACTGGCGCTCCACTTGGCAGCAAGCGTATGACTGGGAATGGTACCGCCGCGCCTCAACCCCTGACACCGGCGCCAGTTCGCTGGTGGAGAGGGTGTTCCCCGGACTGAAGGGCTTCCGATGGATCACGTTGCAGGCACAAGAACTGTTCAAGGCGGGCGCGCGGCCATTCGAAAACATCGAGTTTGCGGTCCGCGACCCGGGGCTGGCCGACCGAGCCGAGATTGCCTATCAAATATGGACGCGCTCCCGGGAGCAAGGCGCGGCAGAACTTGAGGCCGCCGGCAAGGCGGCGGCGATGTCGGTGATCCCCACTCATCACCAGAAAATGGTGCTGGTGGACTACGAACACGCTGACCGGGCAGTCGGCTTCGTCATGGGCCACAACATGCTTGACCCCTATTGGGACCGCGACGACCACGCCCATGCTCGTGCCGATGACGTGTACGGGCGCAACGGTTTTACGCCGAGGCAGGACATATCCAGCCGCGTCACCGGCCCGGTGCTCCAGGACCTGAATGCCAACTTCACCCAGGCCTGGCTGAAGGCGACCGGCATTGACCTGCAGACCGCCCGCGAGCCCCTCGCCGCCCACCTGAAACCGCGCAAAGGCTTCGGGCCGCCGATGATGGCGCAAGTGCTGCGCACCCAGACCGAGGCTGGGAAACGCGACATCCGGACGATGTACCTGCAAGCGGTCAAGAACGCGACCCAGTTCATCTACATCGAGAACCAGTATTTCCGTTGGAAGCCGTTCGCCGACGCCGTTGTCGACATCGCGCGGCGCCATGCCGAAGGCGGCCGCGACCCCGGCGAACACGGCTACCTGCATTTGTTCGTCGTCACCAACTCCTCCGACGAAGGCATGGCTGATGGCGCACTTGGCACCTTCCGCATGCTTCGGCAACTGGGTCGCAGTGAAGTCATGCCCTCTGTGGCGCGTCTCGAACACGATGATTACTGGCAGGCGAAGCTCGATGCGCTGCGCGAGGAGTACATTGCCGCGCAAGTCAAACTGGCCGCCTACTACAACCGTGTAGACGCGATGGGCAGGCTTGATGGACCCATCGAACGGTTGGAAATCGAACGCGATGAACTGGCCAGACAGTACGCAGAACTAAAAAGGCAGCTCAAGAGCGAGAAAAGCGCCCCCATCACCCCGATTGATGTGCCTGGTTTAAAAGTCCACATCTGCACACTTGTTGCACCGGACTCTCCGCCCGATAACTGGTTGGAAGTTTATATTCATAGCAAGTTAATGATCATTGACGACGTGTTTACCACGTTGGGCTCGGCGAATATTAATGAGCGGAGTATGAGTTCTGATAGTGAGTTGAATATATGTGTGGAGGATCCGGCGGTGGCAAAGCCGTTGAGGAGGCAGTTGTGGGGGTTGCATACAGGGGAGGAATGTACGGAAAGTATTTCGAAGGCTTTCAACGGATGGCGTAGGCTATTGAATGCTAATAATGCACGGCGAGTTGCACTGCATAATAAGCCCGTAGAGAGACCCATATGCTCTCTTGTCGAATTCCTACGAATGAGTCCAAGCCGCAAAGATTTCGACTAACATTATGAAAAGCACAAACACTATCTTAATACTAACCATATTGATTGCAGGATGTGATTCCGGAGAGAAGCCTTTGACCAACTTTATTCCTGAAAAAGCGGATTACGATGCAGCATTTAAAAGATTGGAATTTGAGTGCATACACGAAATCGATAAACTTCCGCAACTGAATAGCGATGCGCAAACCTTATACGATTATGGGGTGTATCTAAACCAGAAAAAAGGACCAAAACAATTCGATCAGGTCGCAAGACACTATCGAATAGCGGCCGCATTCGGTCATTACCGAGCAGCGACAAGCGGCGTTTTTCAAGGTAGTTGTCGCGTCACCGTCTAACTATGCTGCTCTTTTCTCGACCTGTTGCTCTCGATCCGGATTCAGCAGCACGGTGCCGATCGGTTCCCAGTTACGCGTCCGGCCTGACCACCGTTCCGGTCTTTTTTCCTTGGCTCGTTCGTACAGCTCATGTCGCTGGGCCAAGACTTTATGATCCAGTCCTCGATGCCGCTCAGCCGGTGTGACGAACCGGATACGGCTATGTCGGTGCTCGTTGTTGTACCACCGTATGAAGTCCCTCACCCAGCTGCGTGCGGCGTCCAAACTGGCAAAACCATCCTGCGGCCATTGCGGGCAGTATTTCAGTGTTCTAAACAACGACTCCGAGTACGGATTGTCGTTGCTGACACGCGGTCGGCCACGTGACGGGGTGATACCCAGGTCGTACATTTTGCTCAGCAGTGTCACCGATTTCATCGGCGCGCCGTTATCCGAGTGCAGCACCAGCGGGTCTTGTAAACACTGCTCACCGATCACGCTGCGTTGCAGCAGCGCAGCGGCTTTCTCGCCACTTTCCGCCTCATAGACTTCCCAGCCCACGGCCTTGCGGCTGTAAATATCCTCGATCAGATAGAGGTAATAAAACTGGCCGCGTATCGGCGACGGCAGGTACGTGATGTCCCACGACCACACTTGGTTCGGCGCTTTGGCCGCATGCGTCGTTGGTGCGGCGTACCGTCTGGGGCGCTGACTACGGCCTCGATGTTGCTGTTGCCCCGTCGCTCGCAAGACACGATAGATCGTCGCCTCCGACGCCAGATAGCGCCCTTGATCGGCCAGGCGCGGCACGATCTGGCTTGGCGGCAAGTGGGCATACTGCGGGCTGTTACACAGCGTCACAATGGCCTGTCGCTCTGCCTCGGTCAGCGCATTTCGTGGCGTTGGCCGTGTGACCGTCGTACGGGCGTCGGTCTGGATAGCGTCTGTTTGAGTCCACCGTTGCAAGGTGCGCAGCGACAGACCAACTTCCCGACAGGCCCTGATTTTTCTGGCTCCCGCCGCGACCGCTTCGCCCAGCCAGGCCACGAGTAACTGCCGCTCTGGCAGAGACGTTAGTTGGCCTCGTCGTCGGTCGTTCCCCAGTAGTCGTTGAGCTTTTTTCGCAGCACCAATAACGCGGCTGTTTCAGCGAGCGCCTTGTCTTTGCGGCGCAGTTCGCGCTCAAGTTCCTGGATGCGTTTCTTGTCTTTGCGCGCCTGGTCTCGTTCTTCTTTTTGCAGGGCCTTTTCCGATTTCTGGCCGGTGATGAAGGCTTGTCGCCAGGCCGTGATTTGCTCGGGGTAAAGGCCTTTGCGGCGGCAGTATTCACCCAGGTCGATCTCGGACAAACCGGCGGCTTCAAGCACGACAGCAAACTTGGTTTCGGCTGACCAGTTCTCGGTCAGCGGCTTGTTTTCGGACACTGCACTTCCTTCAGAACTGAGCTGTTTGCGCCAGTTGGACAAAGACATTTCGCTGACCCCTTCGCGCCGGGAAACCTCGGCCATCGACAGGTTCAGCGGGGGAAGCAGCATTTTGAGTAATGCGGCTCTGCGTTCAGGTGAATAGTACGGCACGACCAGTCTCTTTCCGCCCCCGATATACTTTTTTAGGAAAAACCGGAGAGGCGACAACTATCCTGACACCGGGGGCAAGACTGCAAGGCCTTCTATCTCAAGGACTGACAAGTTCGCCACGACCGGCAAGGGAAACAATCAATCTTGTAGAGGATCTTATGGCCAGAAATATCCCGGGCGCATTTTACGACATGGGCCACTATCTGGAATTGGGATATGGGGTGCGGCAAGACGTTGAGGCTGCTAGGTATTATTTCCGACGTGCCGCAGACCTCGGCAATCCGGAAGGATTGTATTACGTCGGCGAATTATTAGCACCGATCAAGGGCGCTGGTGGAATCGCATTTTTAATGATTCGTTGCGCTATGGAACAAGGGCATAAAGCAGCCGCAATTCGCTACGCTAATGACAGACAAGTTCAACGTGATTTTGGCGAAGCAGTTCGAGGCTTTCAAGCAGCAGTAAGAGCCGGAGACTCGTCGGCCGCTATGGGCCTGAGACTTTCTTTCTTGAGTTCGAGCAAGAAAGGTTTGCTCGACAATTTGGGGCTAGACGAGGATAAGGAAAGATCTCGGCGCTATGGACTCATTGAAGATTTCCTGCAGAGATACGAACACCTCGGCGCCAAAGTCCCCGACATCGACCAAATCGTCCCCCTCCCCCCCGCCAAACTCCCCGAGTGGGACGAAACATTCGAATGGAAGCGCAAGCGCGACGCCGCCGTGCCTCCTTCTCCCCCCAGCGAAGAGTTGATCGCGCGGATGTGTGAGGAGAAGCAACTCGATCCAGCCACAGGCTGGCCGTTGAGCGGGTTGAGGTAATACACCTCGCTGCATGAGCAATCAAAGCAAATAGTAAACACAAGGACTGATATGAACTACCTCGGATCAGCAGGGTTGCTAATAGCGCTATTTCTGAGCGGCTGCGACACCAAAGTTGAAGAACCAAAAAGCTTCGTCCCTGAATTCACCGATTACAATGCCGTGTCCAGAAACCCGAAGTTTGAGTGCGTGCAGGAGCCGGACAGGCTACAAAATATCAGTCCACACGAGGATGCCTTTTATAAATATGGACGGCACCTCTCCCAAGTGAGAGGTCCGAAGGATTTCGATCAAATTGCACGTTACTACCGAATTGCCGCTGCCTATGGTGATTATCGTGCAGCGAGGAGCTTGCAAGCTTTGCTAATACAGGACAAAACCACTACCGAGAGGCCAGCCGAAGAAGCTATAGGTCTGGTGAAACACCTATTAGCCCATGGCAATCCCAGGGGGTATTACGATATGGGGCTTTATCTTGAGTCCGGTTATGGAGTGCAAAAGGACACCTCTGCTGCGCGCTACTACATCAGACGCGCGGCTGACTTGGGCAATCCGGAAGCGCAATTCCTGATAGCAAAATCACTACTTCAATCGTCTAAAAACAGCTTTATTGCATTGTCTATGCTGCGCTGCGCTATGGGACAGGGCAGCGTTGACGCCGCAAATCTTTACTTTGAAATCAGCGCACACAAAGATAACCATGAACAAGCGCTGCTTGCCCTTCGTACCGCTACTAAATTTGGAGACGTCGAAAGCGCATCTGCTTTGGCGAGCACTGATTATGGCAGCGCACTTGAGAGGGATTCCAGGATGTTTAATCCGGACGAACGTATTGAGGGAGATCGCCGATACAAACTGATTGCACGTTTTCTAACCAGGTACAAAAATCTTGATCCTCAGGTGCTGGACATCGACGAAATCGTTCCCCTTCCACCGACAAAACTTCCCGTCTGGGACGAGACGTTTCAATGGAAACGTGCTCGCGATGCAGCCACTACGCCGTTAGCACCAAGTAAGTTGACGGTTAATGAAATGAGCAGACGAAAAGATCTCAATCCAACAACCGGATTGCGGTTGAGCCCGTTGAGACTAAAGCTCAAGGCGATCAGAAAGAAATTGCAATGGCGTAGCTGGGATTAAAATTTATGAATAGACGATCGAACAAACTCGTGGGCTGCGTGCTTGCGTCAATCTTAGTGATTAGCTTTCTTGCGATAAGCCAATTCGGTAACCACCCATTTATTAGTAAATCACCCAGCGCTCCTTCTTACGTCTTTAACTGGGATCCGCGTCTCGATCTAGACTATGCAAGCGCGGAGTGGGTTTTCGAATCTATCAGCGAGCAAGCGGTGTCGGACGTGATTAGGGACGCCATCCGGGATCAAGAAATCTGGATGAGTACACCTGACGCCACGGTTGACGATAAATACTTCTCCTGTACCCCTATCAGCCTGAAGAAACCAAGCAAATTCGCACTGGCCGCGTTCAACGAAGCGGATAAACCCGATTCCGGGCCTACGGCCAAATTCTACTATGTTGAGGCGGCTCGAGAAGGTTATTGGCGAGCCGCTGCGCGCTTGGTGACTTTGAATCTTGACGAAGGCTACCCTCTCTACGCAGTCCCGCTGGTGGCCTGGCTCCTACAAAACAAGGTTCCAGCGGGACACAACCTACTGGCGGATATTTTAGTCACGCATTCTGAGGGACCGGAGTTTGATCCGGCGGGTCTTGGAACTTCACTCAGATGGCGGGCCGCTCTCAGTGGCGATCCAGATGCTTTATCGAAAATGGCAGACCTGCTGACGCGTGAAGGCGAGCCGCAGTTTGCCAAAACGCTGCGTGACTGTGCTGAACGTAACAGGCAAACATTCGGGGAATACGAGGATAGCCCTTGGGACTCTTTCCTGCAGTGGCTGCTGGAGGCTGGATCTACCCCGTAGAGTTTTGCCGGATGAAACACCCCATTCGCCAGCAAGCTCACCGCAGTTTCAGCGGCGCGCGGCAGATCGGCGGTTGAATGGAGATCAACTGTAGGAGCGCGCTTGCCCGCGAATACGGTGAGTCAGCCGAAATCCATTTCACAGACGCACCGCCTTCGCGGGCAAGCGCGCTCCTACAGGTTTTGCCTCAGCAAAAATTTCGGAGTCAGGCACTGAATCTGTGGGAGGCAGCTTGCCCGCGATCGCGGTGGGCCAGCCGACATCCATTTCACAGACACACCGCCTTCGCGGGCAAGCGCGCTCCTACAGGATTTCGCGGTGCTCGGGCTGTCTGCGTGAGACAACCCACCTGTGGGAGCCCGGACAGCCAAGCCGCGATCACAAAGGCCGATCCACCCCAACATCCCGACGCACCTCAACCGCTTCCTCCGACCCAGCCGCATCAGGTTCAGCAGCCACTTCCTCATCCATTATCGCCACCGGCCGCACAACGCCTTCGCCTGACGCCACAACCCGCTCCACCGTCTCCGGCTGCACGTCAGTCTCAGCCGCCACATCCGGCGCGACATCAAACGAAACCTCAGGCTCAACGTCCTGCATCTGATCCTGCACCACCTGCTCATCAACCCGAGGGTCAAGGGCGACCACCAGCGGCGAGCTGGACATGCTGTCGGGCATGGCGATGTGGTGCAGCGGGGCGTCTTCTACCTGGTGCAGGTTGGTGACGGCTTTCGGACGAATACGCAGCACCAGGACCAGCGCCACGAAGCAGACGAAGGCATAAAGCATGTTGCTGCCGAACATCTTCATCAGCACGCCGGACACCAACGGTCCGATACTCGCGCCGACGCCGTAGGTCATCAGCAGCATGGCCGTCAGGGAGACGCGGCGTTCGCCTTCGACGTGGTCGTTGGAGAATGCCACGGCCAGCGGATACAGCGAGAACTGCAGCAGAGAGGCCAGGAAGCCCACCGCCAGCAGCAGCTCCATGGGCACGTTGGGGAGAATCGCCAGCGGCAGCGAAGCCAGCACCAGCAACACCGCTACACCGCGGATCAGCCAGGCGCGGTCGTAGCGGTCCGACAGTTTGCCCAGCGGGCCTTGGACGATAAGGCCCGCGCCGATGCAGCTGGCCATGAACAGACCGACGTGCTCGGTGGACAGCCCCTGTTGCGCGGCATAGAGCGGCGCCAGACCGTAGAAAGAGCCGATGATCATGCCGGCGCTCAACACCGTGGTCAGGGATTGCGGCACCCGGCGCATGAAGAACAGCGGCTCCAGCGGGGCCGGGTGCATCGGCGCCGGGTGAATGCTGCGGGTCATGGCGACAGGCACAAGGCAGAGCGCGAAGCACATCGCCACGAGCATCAGCAGTTCAGGGCCGAGCTGCGGGTGGATGACCAGAATCAGCTGGCCGAGCACCAGCCCCAGGTACGACGCGATCATATAGAGGCTGAACACCGTGCCGCGCTGCTTGGGCGAGGCCTGCTCGTTGAGCCAGCTCTCGATGACCATGTACTGGCACATCATGCCCAGGCCGACAATCATCCGCAGGAAGATCCACGCCGGCAGGTAGTCGAACAGCCCGTGGCCCAGCACCGCGGCGCCGACGATACCGGCGCAGGTTGCATACGCACGGATGTGCCCGATCCGGCCGATCAACCGGTGGCCGATCTTGCCGCCCAGGGCCAGACCGACGTAGTTCGCCGCCATCAACGCACCGACCCACAGGCCATCGACCTGATCGGCGGCCAGACGCAAGGCAAGGTAGGTGCTGAGCAGGCCCGAGCCGATCAACATCATCAGCGAGGCAAAATACAGCGCTCGAAAGGACTTCCAGATTTGGCGCATAACGTTCCAAAAGACGGAAACCCTCGGTTTCAGAGGATTTCCGAACAGCGATTCTTAAGCCTGAGCGGCCAGAACGCGGCGCTCCCAGGGGGTGATTTCGTTGAAGAAGCTGGTCAGTTCCAGGGTCTTCGACGCGACGTAGCCTTCGATGAATTCGGCACCAAACAGTTCCTTGGCCAACGTGCTGCGAGTCAGACGTTCCAGAGCAGCGTGCAGGGTACATGGCAACGACAGATTATCGGGCACAACGAACTCGCCCTGGATCGGCGGCGACGGTTCCAGCCTGTGCTCGATGCCATAGAGCCCCGCAGCCAGACTGGCCGCAATGGCCAGATACGGGTTGGCGTCGGCGCCAGGCAGACGGTTCTCGACCCGACGGGCGACCGGTGCGCTGGCCGGAATGCGCAGGCCCGCCGCGCGGTTGTCGTGGGACCAGCAGGCGTTGTTCGGCGAAGCAAACGGATGGCACAGGCGCTGGTAGGAATTGACGTTAGGCGCGAACAACGCGGTGAAGTCGGCCATCGCCGCCTGCTGCCCGCCGATGAAGTGCTGGAACAGGTCCGTGGCCTCGCCTTCGTCATCGCTGAAGATATTTGCGCCGGTGACGGTGTCGACCACGCTCTGATGAATGTGCATCGAGCTGCCGGGCGTGTGGGCCAGCGGTTTGGCCATGCACACCACGATCAGGCCGTGCTTGAGCGCGACTTCCTTGAGCATGTGTTTGAACAGAAAGGTCTGGTCGGCCAGCAGCAGCGGATCGCCGTGCAGCAGGTTGATCTCGAACTGGCTGACGCCCATCTCGTGCATGACGGTGTCGCGGGGCAGGCCCAGCGCTGCCATACAGGCGTAGACTTCTTTGAAGAACGGTCGCAGGCCGTTGTTGGAACTGATGCTGAACGCCGACTGGCCGTCTTCGCGCCGACCGTCCAGACCGACCGGCGGCTGGAAGGGCTGGCTCGGATCGGGGTTGGCCGCGAAGACAAAGAACTCAAGCTCGGTGGCCACCACCGGTGACCAGCCATGCCGGGCATAGCGGGCAATTACGGACTTGAGCTGGCCGCGGGTGGACAGCGGCGACGGCTGGCCGTCGAGCTCGTCGGCGTCGCAGATCGCCAGAGCGCGGGGCTCCTCGCTCCACGGCAGAATGTGGGTTTGCTGCGGATCGGCGATCAGGGCCAGGTCGCCATCGTCGCTGCCGTAGAATTTCGACGGCGGGTAGCCGCCCATGATGCATTGCAGCAGCACGCCCCGCGCCAGTTGCAACCGACGGCCCTCCAAAAAGCCCTCGCCGGTCATCACCTTCCCTCGTGGCACGCCATTCAGATCCGGCGTGACGCATTCAATTTCATCAATGCCCATCAGTCGCTGCGCGAGTGATTGGTGGTCATCGCTACTCATGACTCAAATCCTTTTTCGTTGGGCAGGCCGCCGTGCGGCAAGGCGTACAAAATAAGCATCAGGCGTTCGGAATATCAAGCGCATCTTTGCCGCAACGCGGGTTGGCCGGCTTCTTGCTTTTTTCGGTGCCATAGCGCCGCAAACGCCATTTCGATGACGTCGAGCGTTCGACTACGCCAGCCATTACAGCGCGGGCGTTCCGCCGTGCGTCAACGCGCACAGCCCGCAGCGCGTAAGAGAGCACAGGAAGCTTATGAGTAAAACGATCCCGGTCACCCAGCCTCTGCTGCCTCCGCTGGAAGAGTTCATGCCTTATCTGCAGCAGATATGGGACAGCAAGCGCCTGACCAACGCCGGGCCTTTCCATGAAAAGCTGGAGAAAGACCTGGCCGAGTACCTGGGCGTCGAGCACTTGTGCCTGTTTTCCAACGGCACGCTGGCGCTGCTCACGGCGTTGCAGGCGTTGCGTGTGACCGGCGAAGTCATCACCACCCCCTACTCGTTCGTCGCCACCGCCCATTCGTTGCTGTGGAATGGGCTGAAACCGGTGTTCGTCGACATCGCGCCGGGCACCTTCAACCTCGACCCCGACCGCATCGAAGAGGCCATCACCCCGGCGACCACCGCGATCATGCCGGTGCATTGCTATGGCATGCCGTGTGACGTCGACCGCATCCAGCAAATCGCCGACCGTTATGGCCTGAAAGTGATTTACGACGCCGCCCACGCCTTCGGTGTGCAGCATCAGGGGCAAAGCCTGCTGCGCAATGGCGATCTGTCGGTGCTCAGCTTCCACGCCACCAAAGTCTTCAACACCTTTGAAGGCGGCGCGATCGTCTGCCCGGACGCGAAGACCAAAAAACGCATCGATTACCTGAAGAACTTCGGTTTCGCCGATGAAGTGACCGTCGTCGCCCCCGGCATCAACGGCAAGATGAGTGAGATCAACGCCGCGTTCGGTCTGCTGCAACTCAACTACATCGACGGTGCACTGGACCGACGCAAGCAGATCGACACGATGTACCGTGAAGCCCTGACGCAAATACCCGGGATCGATTTGCTCTGGAGCCCCGGCGAGCACCACAACTATTCCTATTTCCCGGTGCTGGTGGGCGATGCGTTCCCGATCAGCCGCGACGCCTTGTTCGAGCGTTTTCGCGAGCAGGACATTCTGGTCCGGCGCTATTTCTACCCGTTGATTTCGTCGTTCCCGATGTACCGCAGCCTGGAATCCGCCAGACCGGGCCGCCTGCAAGTAGCGAGCGACGTGTCGAATCGGGTTCTGTGCCTGCCGATCTTCGATAGCCTCACCCCGGAGGAATTCGCCAGGGTCATCGCCATCATGCAGACGGCGCTGGCCGAACACCGCTGAGCAGCGCCCACCTTCAAATCGCCGGTCCGCGCCCATGAGCGCAGACCGGCGCCCGTAATCAGCCGCAAGGTAACCCGATGAGCGCTTCACGCCTGGTCAGCATCGTCATTCCCGCCTACAAACCCACCTACTTCGAGTTGGCGCTGCGCAGCGCATTTGCACAGGACTACGATCAGCTGGAGATCGTGATCTGCGACGACTGCCGTGACGGCGGCATTCGTGCGCTGGTGGATCAACTGACCCCGGAAAGCCCGTTCCCCATTCGTTATTTCTACAACGAACAGTCGCTGGGCGAGGCGCTGAATGTCGCGCGAGGCATCAAAGAAGCGCGCGGCGAGTACATCAAGTTTCTCTACGATGACGACCTGCTGGAACCCGAGTGCGTCAGTGCACTGGTCGAATTGCTGCATGACCAGCCGGACATCACCCTCGCGGCGGCAACCCGTCGCCTGATCAATGAAGACGGCGATTTCCTGCGGGAGAACATGCTGACGGTGTTCCCGTTCAAGGAAGACGTGGTCATCCACGGGCCGGAGCTGGTGGCCCTGCTGTCGGAACTGCCGTTGACGTTCATGGGCGAACCGAGTTCGGTCATGTGCCGGCGTGACAGCGTGCTGGCCTATGGTGAGGACATCATGTCGCTCAAGGGCCTGCCGATCTACTGGCTGGGCGATATCAGCGTGTACGTCAAACTGCTGCGTGAAGGCAATCTGGCATTCATCGGCCGCCCGCTGTCGCGCTTTCGCATGACCGACACCCAGACCAGCAGCATTGTCAGGTCAACGCCGCAGATCGCCAAAGAAGGCCACGCCAACTTTTACCGCATCACCAAAGAGCTTGAATGGCTCCGCCCGCTGGCCGACAACGGCGACGTCAAGGTCGCGCCGCTGCATGACCGGGAAAACTTCGTCCCCTTCAACCTGCGTGCCTGGTTCTTGCAGAAGTCGGCAACCGAGGTCCGCCACGACCAGATCCAGGAGTGGGCCTGGCAGCGTCGCCCCGCCGGGCCGCAGAAGCCGCACATCGTGCAGTACTTCCAGCAGCACCACGGCGCGCCGACTTTCGCGATCATCGTGTCCGATCCGCATAACCGCCCGCAGGCACTGGTCAAGACGTTGGTCAGTGTCGAGGCGGCCACCCGCGGGTGGATGCCGCCACGGGTGTTTGTGCTCTACGACGGCAGTCGTGAGGCCCCGCAGCAAGTGGCTGACAACCCGGCCGTTTATGTGCCTGTCATCGGCCAGAACCGCGCAGCGCCGCTCAACCGGCTGATGGACGAGCAGGGTTTCGACTGGTTCCTGATGCTGGATGCCGGCGCGACGGTGAATGTCGCCGGGCTGTTCAAAGCGGCGGTCAAGATCAGCGAAGGACCTAGCACGCGGGCACTGTTCGGCGACGAAGTCGCTCAGCCCCAGGACGACACGTCGGAAGTCATGCTGCGGCCGGACTTCAGTCTCGACTACCTGCTTAGCTGCCCATCCGTCACCAGCAAACACTGGATCTTCAACCGCTACTCGGTAATCGAAGCCGGGCGCTTCGACCCACACCACCCTGACGCCCTCGAGCTGGACCTGATCCTTCGTTTGATCGAGCACGAAGGCATGGGTGGTCTTGAACACATCGCCGAGCCCCTCGTCACCTATCGACCGGAAGCGCGGGAGTCGAACCTCGATGAAGCGAGAACGCTGCAGCGCCACTTGCTCGCCCGAGGCTATGAACACGGCCATGTGATCGAGAAAAGCCCCCGGCAGTACCAGATCAAGTACGGCCATGCGGGTCAGCCCAAGGTCTCGATCATCATCGCCACCCGGGATCAGATCCTGCTCCTGCAGCGCTGCGTCGAGAGCATTCTGGAAAAGACCACGTACCCGAATTACGAGATCCTCATCGTCGACAACGACAGCCAGACCCCGGAGGCCGTTGACTGGCTGAACGGCGTCGAGGCCATGGGCCTGGCTCAGGTGCGGGTGCTGCGCCATCCCGGCGAATTCGACCGTTCGGCCCTCTACAACGGCGCCGCACGGCAGGCGACCGGCGAGTACCTGTTGCTGCTCGATAACAGCACCGCCGTGTTGCACGGGGACTGGCTCGACAACCTGCTCAATCATGCGCAACGGCCCGAAGTCGGCATCGTCGGCGCAAAACTGCTGACGCCGGACAACACGATCCGCCACGCGGGCCTGATCCTCGGCTTGCACGAGCCTGTCACCCCGATCTTCAGGGGCCAGAGCGGCGCCAGCGAAGGCTACATGCAGCGGCTGGCAGTGGACCAGAATTACAGCGCGGTCAGCGACGCCTGCCTGATGATCAGCCGGGCGCTGTTCGAAGCGGCGGACGGGCTGGACGAGGGTGAGCTGAACAACACTTATCGCGGCGTCGACCTGTGCCTGCGCGTTAAGGAGTCCGGGCGGCTGATTGTCTGGACGCCCCACGTGGTGCTGCTTCACGAAGCCCGAGCTGACGACAGTGCCCGGATCAAAGCACCAGACGAACAGGCAAACCCGGCGCTGTACCGCAAATGGCTGAAGTACATCGCCCATGACCCGGCGTACAACGACAACTTTTCGGCCCGCGCCCAGGGCTTGCAGCTCGAAATCAATACCGCGTTGACCTGGCGGCCGCTGTCATGGCGGCCCGTGCCGATCGTGCTCTCGCACCTGAACGACCGCTGCCCGGCGAGCCAACGCCTGAACGATGCCCTTGATACCCTCGCGGATGCGCTGCTGATCGAACATGTGTCCATACCGGAAGTCCTGACCCTCGGCGAGTTCGCTCGCCTGCGCCCGGAAACCCTGATCCTTGGAAGCCCCTTGAGCGAGACCTCCCTCCCCGACATCCGCACGATCAAGGCTCACAGCCAGGCGCTGCGAATCTGCGACATGGATCAATACCCAGCGTCAGCCGACCGCTTGCCCGGCGCGCCCTCAGTGCAACAGGTGCGTGCCGGTCTCGAGGCCAGTCTGGCGCTGATGGACAAGGTGGTGGTGTCCAGCGAAGGATTGGCCAATGAACTGAGCGCGCTGCATCCGTATATTCAGGTCATCGAGACGCGCCTGAGCGAACGCTGGCAGCGGCTGCAGTGCCATTCTCTGCCCCATGACAAGCCACGGATCGGCTGGGTCGGCACTGCTTCGGAGGTGAACGATCTGGCGCTGATTGCCGACGTGATCAAAGCCTTCGCCGACCGCGTCGAGTGGATCATCATGGGCCCGTGCCCGCAGGCCCTGCGCCCTTATGTTCATGAATGGCGCAGCCCGGTGGAAGGCGTCCTGTACCCCGGCGTGCTGGCGTGTCTGGACCTGGACGTTGCGCTGATTCCCGCCGGTCACGATGTATTTGGCGAACACCGAAGCTGCCGCCTGGCGCTGGAATTCGGCGCTTGTGGTTATCCGGTCATCGCCAGCGACGTGCAGGGCCTGCGCAATAATCTGCCGCTGACACGGGTGCAGAACACATCGGCCGCCTGGACCGATGCCATCGCTCGGCACCTCAACGATCTGGACGAATCAAAACGACTTGGGCAGGCGTTGAAACAGCGCGTAATGAGTGACTGGATTATGGATGAGGCGTATCGGCAGCGCTGGCGTCAGGTGTTGCTGGACCGCTGAATAAAAAGGGCTCCTTCATGGAGCCCTTTTCGGTGTGGGTTGATCTGCCTTGACGATGTCCCCTTCACTCACCAGCGAATAACGCACCCACCCCACGAATACCCGACGCCGAAACCTACCGCTGTGATCACGCTGCCGGGCTGAACCTGCCCCTTCTTCAGGGACTCTTTCAGCGCGATCGGAATGCTGCACGACACCGTGTTGCCGCAGTGTTTGAATTCGGTGATGAATTTCTCCGGCGCCAGTTTCAGTCGGCGCCGCAGGGCTTCGAGCATGAACTGGTTGGCCTGATGGAACACGAACAGGTCGGATTGCTCGACCGTGAAGTGCTCGTCGAACAGTGAGGCGAACAAGGCCGGCACGCGGGTCATGGAGAATTCGAAGATCGCCGGGCCGTTCATGTACAGGTCCGCGTCCGAACGGACATTGCCGCTGTCGTCTTCGTACTCGACGGGCATGTGTTCCGCGTCGAACGGCCGGCGGGCAGCGCCCATGGGCACGATCAGGTTGTTCGCGCCGGCGCCGTCGCTGCCGTAACGGAAGCGATCGAGGCAAGGCCCCTCCTCGTCCGACGCTTTGATCAACGTAGCAGCCGCCGCATCGCCGAACAGCGTACGCACGCTCTTGTCCCGGGGGTTGATGTAGCGGCTGTAGGTTTCGGCGGTGATCAGCAGCACGTTCTTGCACTGGCCCGATTCGATGAAGCCTTTGGCAATGCCCAGCCCGTAGATAAACCCCGAACAGCCCTGATTGAAATCGAACGCGGCGCAGTGCTGCGACAATTGCAGGCGATGCTGCAGGATGCAGGCGGTGGCCGGCAACATGTGATCGGGGCTTTGCGTGCAGTAGATCAGGCAGTCGATCTGTTCTCGCGGCGTGGCGCTGTTGGCGAAGAGTTTTTCGCAGGCGCGAAACGCAAGGTCCGACGCGGTCTCGTCGTCGGCAACGATGTGCCGCTGGCTGATCCCGGTCTTCTGGAAAATCTTGTCGACGTCCCACTCCGGAAACGCCTCGGCCAGCATCTGGTTGTCGAGCACTTGCTCGGGCAATTCGTATTCTATTTCGGCGATTCGAGCGTAGGTAGGCATGTCATTCTTATCCTGAGATGCGCTTGGCCGGCACACCGAAAACCACACTGCCGGGTTTGACCGCTCGCAGCACAACGCTGCCGGCGCCGACCACAGCCCCTTTGCCGACGCGCACTTTAGGCAGTACTGACGCGCGCGAGCCCATGAACACTTCATCTTCCAGCACAGCGCCACCGGTGACATCGCACTGACAGCTCAATGTGGAGAAGTCGCCGATCTGCGCGTCGTGCCCGACCGTGCAGGCGGAGTTGATGGTGACGAAATCACCAATCACCAAATCAACCGACAGCACCACGCGAGGACAGATCAACACGCCGCGGCCCAGTTTGACATTGTCGCCAACCACGGCTGTGGGGTGGACCAGGCTGAAAAACGCTGTGCCCTTGGCCAGCAGTTTATCCACCACGTATTTTTTATCGGACGGTTTGCCGATTGCACAAATGACCAGTTCATCTGCAGCCGGCTGGTAGCCGTCGATGGTGCCCAGAATATCGGCGTAATGGTGAAAGCCATTGAGCGACAAACCGCCGTCATCAATGAAGCCGGCGATGATGTAGCCGGGGTTGTGCTCGACCCAATCTTTCATCCAGGCATGGACCTCGCGGCCCAAGCCACCCGCGCCTGCGATGATGAGTTTTGTTATGTGCATCAGGCCAGATACCCCCCATCAACAACCATTGACGTGCCTGTCACCCAACGCGCAGCGGGTGACAATAGATAGTTGACGGCATATGCGACATCACGGGGCTCGCCAAGGCCCAGCGGATGCTGGCCCTCAATGGTTGCCATCGAATCTTCGCCTACAAGCCCTTCGAGCTTCTGTGCCATCTCGGTCCTGACCACGCCGGGCGCAACGGCGTTGACACGAATCCCCTCGCGGGCCAGCTCAAGTGCGGCGGCGCGGACCATCGACTCAACCGCACCCTTGCTCGCGCAGTAACCCATCAACGCGGGCTGGGCCACCTGAGCCATGACCGACGACAGCAGGACAATGCTCGACGGATTGCGGCACACGCCCTTTTGCCTGAACGCCTTGATCAGCGAAAAGCCCGAGGTAACGTTGGTGGCGAAAATGGTTTCCCAATGATCCAGGCCCATGGCCCGAATCGGCAGCGGCAATTGCACACCGGCGGCATGTACAAGACCGTCGAAAGGCGAGCTGTTGCGCGCCAGTGCTTTCATCCAGGCCGAGATATCGCCCCCCCTCAGGAGGTCGAACGCCTCGATCGAATGCCCTTCGCCGTGCAACTGGCTCAGGGTTTCTTCCAGCCGCTGGATGTCACGTCCAACGCCGACGATCCTGGCGCCCTGCTGGCTTAGCCAGACCGCGACTTCTCGACCGATACCGGAGGACGCCCCGGTCACGAGGATGGACATGTCCTCCAGCGAAAAAGGATTGTGGTGCACGGAAATCCTCAATCGGCGACCAGGGTAATGACGTCCCTGACGGTGACGCACTTGTTCAGGCGCGAGGCCGAAATGGTTTTCTCCAGGCGTTCATCAACCAGGGCCATGAAGGTCACTAAAGCAATCGAATCCCAGTCAAGCGGCTGGTCGATCTTGACGGTGCCCTCATCGGCTTCCATCGCTTCTTCGATCAGCGCGACGACTTGCTCTTCCAACGCCACTGCTTGGTCTTCCATCACTCGCCACTCCACAGAACATGACCGGACGCCTTCGCCGATACGTGTTCATGCAGAAGCAAGTTCCGAACCAAAGACTGAAAAGCAGGCGCCAGGCCACGGATCTTATGGGCCACAGCGATTTCGGAGAGCGTTGGCAGAATCGGCAGGAGACAAAAAAACGGCGCGGGCGTGATGCGGTTGTGGCCACGTTACCGGCATCCGACGCCGAAAGTGAGGCATTTGCACGATCCGTGTAGGAGCGCGCTTGCCCGCGAAGAGGCCGGTACATCCGACACATTTCTATCGACTGTACTCACGCGTTCGCCGGCAAGCGCGCCTACCGGGGACACGCGTCGAGGGCGCATTTTGGGCTGGCATAGAATGCCTCATCCTGCCTTTCCGGAACGCAAGCCGGACGACCCTTGGCCGGGATATTGCTTCAACAGCCCGGCATGCCGTGGGCGTCATTTTCATGGCAGATTTTTTCAATTACCGGATACCCCCATGGATTCTCAACGACTGGTCAGTGTCGTCATCGCTGTCTGCCGCACCGAGTTTTTTGAAACCGCGTTGCGCAGCGTGATCGGGCAGACCCACGATGCGATCGAAATCGTGATCTGCGACGACGCCACCGACGGTCTGGCAGAAACCGTGACCGACCTGTACCGGGCGTCGTGCCGGTGGCCGATTCGCTACCTGCGCAACGAGTCTCCACTGGGCGCCGACGCCTGTTTTAACCGCGCCGTTGCCGAAGCGTCCGGGCGGTACATCAAGTTTATGGCGGGTGACGCTGTTCTCGCGCCGGACTGCATTCAGCAGATGGTCGCAGCGCTAGAGGTGAATCCGCAGGCCGCACTGGTGGCTGCGCACCGCCAGTGGTTGAACGCCGAGGGCGCGGCGCTGCAAGAGAATCTGGCAACCCGTTTTCGTGTCAGTGAGCCGACGGTATTCAACGGGCCTGACATCGTCGGGCTGCTGGGGGAATTCACCTGCAATTTCATTGGCGAATTGAGCAGCGTGCTGTGTCGCCGTGACGACCTGCTGGCGTTGGGCGCCGATCCGTTTTCCCTCAACGGTGAATCCGTCGGCCCGTTGGGCAATCTGGCGCTGTACGCCAGATTGCTGCACGACGCCGAGCTGATCATGCTGCCGGCAACGTTGACGGGCACGCGCATCGCGCCGCAACAGATGACCGAACAGGGCATCGAAATCGTCGGCACGGACAGTGATCATCTGCCTGCGTTTCACCGGCTGATCCGTGAAACCGGCTGGGCCAGCACCTCGCTGGACAACGGCTGGGTCGGCGCACGGCCGTTGTCGGCGTCCCGGGGGTTTACCGATTTCAACCTGCTCGCGCAGTTGTCCGCGCCGTTGCCGCAGCGGTTGAACCCGCAGCAGGTCGAGGCCTGGCTCGGTCATCGGGTACTGACGGCCAATCAGCAGACGCAGATCGACCGGCACCTGGCCGAGGTCGACGCGCCTTCGCTGCTGGTGGTGATCAAGGATTTTGCCAGCGCCCCGGAAAAGATTCAGCGCAGCCTCGACAGCCTCGCTTCCCACGGCGCCCTGCACGCCGCGATGAACGTGGTGGTGTTGACGGACGCGACCAAGCTGCCGGCCACCTTAGTCGGCCCTCGGCTGACCACCCTCGCCATCGGCGCTATGAACACCGCCGCTCTGTTGAATCAGGTGGTTGAAAGCAATCGTTTCGAATGGCTGATCGTGATCGACGCCGGTACCCAATTCACACCGTTCGGCCTGACTGCCAGCGCGCTGACGCTCCTCGACTCACCTGACGCCCACGCCGCGTTCGCCGATGAAATGCACCGGCGGCCAAGGGGCGGCCTGAGTTCGGCCATGCGCCCGGACTTTAACCTCGACTACCTGCTGAGCTACCCGCTGCTGACGGCGGGCCACTGGCTGTTCCGACGGCATACGGTTCTGGACATCGGCGGCTTCGATGAGCGCTTCGCCGATGCCGCCGAGTTCGACCTGATCTTGCGTTTATATGAGCGTGAAGGCGCCGGGCGGATCATCCATATCAGCGAGCCCCTGCTGGTCTGTGACCTGCCGGAAGCAGTGGATAATCCCCGCGAAATCGAAACACTGCAGCGCCATCTGAAGGTGCGCGGCTACCCACGGGCGACCATCGAACACACCCTGCCCCGCCGCTACCACGTGCAGTACGGCCACACCGATCAGCCGTTGGTGTCGATCATCGTCCCGACCAAGGATCAGCTGCCGTTTCTGCAGCGCTGCGTCGAAACCCTGCTGCACAGCACCCGCTACCTGAATTACGAACTGCTGATCGTCGACAACAACAGCGAAACCCCCGAAGCCCTCGAATGGCTGGCGCGCATCGACGCTCTGGGCTCGGCGCAGGTGCGCGTGCTGCGCTACCCGCACCCGTTCAACTATTCGCGCATCAATAACGTCGCCGCGGCCCAGGCCAGGGGCGAGTACCTGGTGCTGCTGAACAACGACACGGCCATTGTCCACAGCCGTTGGCTGGACGAATTGCTCAATCATGCGCTGCGCCCTGAAGTCGGCGTGGTCGGCGCCAAGCTGCTGTTCCCCAACGGGCGGATGCAGCATGCCGGCGTGCGCCTGGGCATGGACGGCCCGGCCGGTCATCAACACATCGGTGAGCCCGCGCACATTCAGGGTTACATGCAGCGCGTGCAGGTGGATCAGGATTTGAGCGCGGTGACGGCGGCGTGCCTGATGGTCCGCCGCTCGATCTACGAGGCCGTCGGCGGGCTGGATGAAGAGGCCTTCGTCGTGTCCTACAACGACGTCGATCTGTGCATGAAAGTTGGCGCACTCGGCTACCTGAATGTCTGGACGCCCCATTCGGTATTGATCCACGAAGGCAGCGTCAGCCAGACCCACGTCGACACCGCCACCCAGCAGGCCAAGCGCAAGCGCTTCGTCGGCGAGCAACTGGCGATGTACCGCAAATGGCTACCGACGCTGGCGAACGATCCCGCCTTCAACAGCAATCTTTCGTTCGACCTGCAATCGGTCGAGCTCGAACTCAACATGCCGCTGGTCTGGCGGCCGATGGCCTGGCGCCGCAACCCGGTGGTGCTGGCCTACCCCGCCGGCCTGTGGGCCTCGCCCCATGAACGGGTGATTGCGCCGTTCGAGACGCTGCAAGCCGCCGGTTGGATGGACGGCATGCTCAGCAGCCAGCCGCTGTCGATTCCCCAGGAGGGACGCTTCAAGCCCAACGTCGTGGTGTTTCAGGCACGGCTCGACGCCGATCACCTGCAAACCATCGCACGCGCCCGGCTGTTGCCGGGTGCCTTCGTCGTGCTCGACATCAATGACCTGCAACTGGGCTCCCGGACGCCGGGCGAAGACGCGTTCGCCTTCGATGCCGAGTGCGTTGACCTGCTGCAGAAGAGCCTGCATCAGGCCCAACGTGTGATCGCTTCGACTCAAGTGCTCGCCGACATCGCCGGGGAATTCCACGCGGACGTGCGGCTGCTGCCTTCGCGCCTGTCGCCGCAGGTCTGGGGCAACCTCGTCTCGCGCCGTGGGGTGGGTGGCAAGCCAAGGGTCGGGCTGATCAGTGACCGCTGGCAGCCCCAGGACTTGCATTTGATTCTGGCCGTGGTCGAGGCCTTGGCAGAAGAGGTGGAGTGGATCGTCATGGGCGATGACCAAGGCGTGCTGCGCAGTCATGCCCATGAATTCCACGATCGCCCGCCCGCCGAGCACTACGCCACAGCCGTCGCCGACCTGAACCTCGACCTGGCGCTGCTGCCTGCGGTGGATAACCTGTTCGGCGCTTGCAAGAACAACATCACCCTGCTGCAACTCGGCGCCTGCGGTGTGCCGGTGATCTGCAGCGACGTCCGCGCATACGCCGGGGATTTGCCGGTGACCCGGGTACCGAACACGCTGGACGCCTGGGTCAACCTGATTCGCGCCCACACGACGGATCTGTCCAGCGCGGCGCTGCTGGGCGACGGCTTGCGCGAGCAGGTGCTGCGCGACTGGATGTTCGACGACGCGGCGGTTCAGGCCTGGCGCGGGGCGTGGCTGCCCTGAGGCCGGTGGCGGATCATCAGTCCGTCGTCATGGGTCGCTGGCGGTTTGCTTCTTGCGATAGCCGCCCGGACTTTCCCCCGTCCATTTCTTGAAGGCCCGGTGAAACGCGCTGGGCTCCTGAAATCCCACCAAGGACGCGATCTCCACCACGCTCAGTTCGGTGTCGCGCAGCTTCTGCTGGGCGATGCCGCGCCGTACGTCGTCCTTGATCCCTTGAAACGCGCAGCCCTCGCGCTCCAGCCGGCGGCGAAAGGTGGTGGCGCTGAGTTTCAGTTCATCGGCCATCTCCAGCAGCGTCGGCCAGTGGCCGTAATGGCTGTTGCGCAAGCGCTGATAGACCTGCGCCGCGAGGCCGCGCTGGTTGCGGTAGCGAATGACCAGCCAGTGCGGCGCGGTGCGTAAAAATGATTTGAGCGACGGCAACGACTGCACCACCGGCAGACGCAGGTAGTGGCTGGAAAACTCGATCTCGGTGCGCGGCTCGCCAAAACTCAGGTTGTAACCCCACAACAGCGAATCGTCGCTGAGCCGCTGACGGCGCTGGCGAAACTGCGCGCGGTCGATGCTGATGCGGCGCCCGCCAAGCCAGCACAGCAGGCTGATCATCAGCAGCAGAAACGTCTCTTCACCGAAGCGCTGGCGGACCGGGTCGTCTGTCGTGGTGTCCACCGCGAGCACAGCCCGGGCGCCGCGAACGATGAGGCTGCCGCGAAAGTCGCGCAGGAACAGGCCGAAATTGCTCAGGCACTGGCGCAGGGCCTTCTCCAGATTGGGTTCCTGAATCAGCCCCCGGCAGATCAGGGCGAAGCTGCCCAGGGGCATGCCGTGGGAATCGAGGCCGAAAAATTCATCGCCCAGTTCCTTGATCTGAATCAGCCACAAGGCCGCAAACGCGCTGGCCGAGACCCGTGCCGTGGGATCGTCGAGCAGCGCCATGTCGATTTCCGCCGCCTGCAAAACCGACTGCAAACGCAGTGGCTGGTCGCGCAGCCCGTGGACGATCAACTGGACGAAGCAGATCGACACTGAATCCTTTTCCCGCATGACCGCCTTTCCCTTTTTGAATGGTGCACCACGGATCAGGCGCTGATGGTAAAGAACGCCAGCCCATCTGGACAGTTTCGGCATAGGCCCGTCCCGAACGCCGATCTAGACTTGCCCGCAGTCAGCACCGGCCGAAACGCCGTTCCGCGGTGCCGCCCCCATAATTCCAATACGTGTCAGGAGCCCCCATGAGCACACCCGAAGTTTTCGTCGTCAGCGCACTGCGTACCGCCATCGGTGGATTCGGCGGTTCCCTCAAGGACGTCTCACCCATCGAACTGGGCACCCAGGTCAGCCGCGCCGCACTGGCCAAATCGGGGATCGCACCGGAACACATCGGCCATGTGGTCATGGGCCACGTGATCCCCACCGAAGTCCGCGACGCTTATCTTTCCCGCGTCATCGCCCTGGAAGCCGGCCTGACCCAAGAAACCCCCGCCATGAACGTCAACCGCCTGTGCGGCTCTGGCTTGCAGGCCATCGTGTCGGCGGCACAATCGCTGATGCTCGGTGACGCCCAGGCCGTGCTGGCCGGTGGCGCTGAATCCATGAGCCGTGGCGCGTACATCATGCCCCAGGCCCGCTGGGGTGCGCGCATGGGTAATGTGCAGGCGTACGACTACATGCTCGGCGCGCTGCACGATCCGTTCGCCAACATTCATATGGGCATCACTGCGGAAAACATCGCCGAGCAGTACGGCATCACCCGCGCCGATCAGGACGCCCTGGCGCTGACCAGCCAGCAGCGCGCCACCCACGCCATCGCCGAGGGCCGTTTCGAGGGCCAGATCGTGCCGATCGAAATCGCCACGCGCAAAGGCACCGTAACCTTCGCCCAGGATGAACATGTGCGCGGCGACGTGACCGCTGAACAGCTGGAGAAGATGAAAACCGCGTTCAAGAAGGACGGCACCGTCACGGCCGGCAACGCGTCTGGCCTCAACGACGGTGCAGCGGCGCTGGTCATGGCCAATGGCGACATGGTTCGCGCGCACGGCCTCAAGCCGATGGCCCGTCTGGTGGCCTATGCCCACGCCGGGGTTGATCCGGCGATGATGGGGTTGGGGCCGATCCCGGCCAGCCGTAAAGTGCTAGAACGTGCCGGTTTGACCGTGGCGGATCTGGACGTCATCGAATCCAACGAAGCCTTCGCCGCACAGGCCTGCGCCGTTGCCCGTGAGCTAGGCTTTGATCCTGCGAAGGTCAACCCGAATGGCTCGGGCATTTCCCTCGGCCACCCGGTGGGCGCGACGGGCGCGATCATCGCCACCAAGGCGATTCACGAGCTGCACCGGATTCAGGGCCGCTACGCGCTGGTGACCATGTGCATCGGTGGCGGTCAGGGCATCGCTGTCATCTTCGAACGCGTGTAAGGGGGATTGTCGATGAGCATGCAACACATCGCCGTGATCGGCGCCGGCACCATGGGCAACGGCATCGCGCAGGTCTGCGCGGTGGCGGGGTTCGACGTGACCCTGCTGGACATTTCCGACACGGCACTGGAGCGCGGCATGGCGACCGTGCGCAAGAACCTTGAACGGCAGGTGACCAAACAGACAGTGACTGCCGAGGTCGCCGAAGCGGCCCTGCGGCGCATCAGCGTCACCACTGACTACGACCAGTTGAATGGCGCGCAACTGGTGATCGAAGCGGCCACCGAGAACCTGGAACTGAAGCTGCGCCTGCTCAAACAGATCGCCAGCCATGTCGACCGCGAGTGCGTGATTGCGTCGAACACCTCGTCGCTGTCTATCACCCAACTGGCGGCCAGCGTCGAGCATCCGGATCGATTCATCGGTCTGCACTTCTTCAACCCGGTGCCGATGATGAGCCTGATCGAGGTCATTCGCGGTTTGCAGACGGCGGACACCACCCACATCGCGGCGATCAAGCTGGCCGAGCGGTTGAACAAAACGGCGATCACCGCCGGCAACCGCCCGGGCTTTGTGGTCAACCGGATTCTGGTGCCGATGATCAACGAAGCGATTCTGGTGTTGCAGGAAGGTCTGGCCACCGCTCAGGACATCGACGACGGCATGCGCCTGGGCTGCAACCAGCCCATCGGCCCGCTGGCGCTGGCTGACCTGATCGGGCTGGATACTTTGCTGGCGATCGTCGAAGCGTTCAACGAAGGCTTCAACGACAGCAAATACCGCCCTGCACCGCTGCTCAAGGAAATGGTCGCGGCGGGGTATCTGGGGCGCAAGACAGGGCGTGGGTTTTTTGTTTATAACTGAATGAATCCGGATGTGGGACGGCGTGTTTCTTGTAGGACTGGCTTTAGCCGGGAAGGCGTCGGTCATCACACCGCCAAATTGATGGCGGTCAAACCGGCCTCTTCCCGGCTGAAGCCGGTCCCACCGGGGTATTGCATGCATCCAGTGAACTTCCGGCGTACTCGAATGTGGGACCGGCTTTAGCCGGGAAAGCGTCGGTGCTCACACTGCAAAATTTTGGGTTGACCATGCCGGCCTCTTCCCGGCTGAAGCCGGTCCTACGAGGGCTCCGCGTGTGGTCAATTAGATTGGGGCCACTAGCGGACCACGTGCGGTCAATGGGATTGGGTGTGAACCCGGATGTAGGACCGGCTTTAGCCGGGAAAGCGTCGGTCCCCACACCGCAAATTTTGCGGTGACAACACCGGCCTCTTCCCGGCTGAAGCCGGTCCCACTGGGCACCGCGTGCGGTCAATTAGATTGGGGCCACTAGCGGACCGCGTGCGGTAAGGGATTGGGTGTGAACCCGGATGTAGGACTGGCTTTAGCCGGGAACGCGTCGGTGGTCACACTGCAAAATTTTGGGTTGACCATACCGGCCTCTTCCCGGCTGAAGCCGGTCCTACGACGACACCGCGTGTGGTTAATGGGAAAACAGCGAATTCCCGACCTTGCCCGCCATCTTCTCCGGTTTGATCAGGAACCGCGCCAGCGCCGGCAACAGCCACAGGGCGCCGAACATGTTCCACAGCAGCATGAAGGTCAGCATCAGGCCCATGTCGGCCTGGAATTTAATGGCCGAGAAGATCCAGGTGCACACCCCGATCGCCAGGCACAGGCCGGTGAACAGCACCGCTTTGCCCGTGGATTTCAGCGTCTGGTAATACGCTTCCTGCAACGGCAGCCCCGCCCGCAGGAAACTCTCCAGCCGGCTGTAAATGTAAATCCCGTAATCGACCCCGATCCCCACCCCGAGCGCCACCACCGGCAGCGTTGCGACTTTCACACCGATGCCCATGAACGCCATCAGCGCGTTACCCAGCACCGACGTCAGCACCAGCGGCAGCACGATGCACAGCGTCGCCGCCCATGAACGGAAGGTAATCATGCACATCACCGCCACGCACACGTACACCAGAATCAGAATGGTCAGCTCGGCCTGTTTGATGACCTCGTTGGTGGCCGCCTCGATCCCGGCGTTACCCGCTGCGAGCAGAAACTCCAGGCCATCCTTGTTGTTCTGCTGAGCGAACTCCTGCACCGCATGCACGGCCCGATCCAGGGTTTCGGCCTTGTGGTCGTTGAGGAAAATCAGCAACGGCGCCAGCGAGCAGGTGTTGTTGTACAAACCGTCAGCGCGGGAAATGGAGCTGTTGAGCACGTCCTTGTTGCGCGACAGCGACTCCCATTTCAGGTTGCCCTCGTTCATTCCCTTGATGACCTGCTTGGACACGGTCACCAGCGAAATCGCCGATTGAACCCCCGGCGTGTTTTCCATCTTCCACGACAGCTCGTTCATTGCCGACAGCGTCTGGTACGCCGAACACCCTTCTGGCGGCGTCTTGACCATCACCACCAGCACGTCGGAACTGGTCGAGTAATTGTTAATGATAAAACTGTTGTCCTGGTTGTAGCGTGAGTCTGGCCGCAGTTCCGGCGCGCCCTGGTCGAGGTCGCCGATCTTCAGGTTATGGCCGTACCAGAGGCCGCCGACCAGCGCGACAAGGGCCAACGTCACTGACACGCGAGCGACTTTCGGCGCGGCGAAGTTCGACAGCAGACGCCAGAACGGGTGCTCGCGCACGGCATCCTCTTTACTGCGCACCACCGCTTTTTTGCTGATGCCAGCGTAAGAAATCGCCACCGGCAGGAGGATCAGGTTGGTGAAGACGATCACCGCCACGCCGATGGAGGCGCCGATGGCCAGCTCGCGGATCACGCCAATGTCGATGATCAGCAGCGTGATGAAGCCGACGGCGTCCGCCAGAATCGCGATCATCCCCGGCAGGAACAACTGGCGGAAGGTACGGCGTGCTGCCGTAAGCGCGCTGTCGGCGTCACTGGATTGCAGGGCGATGCCGTTGATCTTCTGCACGCCGTGGGAAATGCCAATGGCGAAGATCAGAAACGGCACCAGCATCGAGTAGGGATCAAGCCCGAAACCCACCACATGCATCAGGCCCAGCTGCCAGATCACGGCGATCAACGTGGTGCTCAACACCGCGATGGTGCTGCGGGCGCAGCGGGTGAACCACATCAGCAGGACCAGGGTGATCAGGAAGGCGATGCCAAAGAACATCACCACCATGATCAGGCCGTCGATCAGGTCGCCGACCTTCTTGGCGAAACCGACGATGTGAATCTCGACGTTGGGGTTCTGCGCCTCGTACTTGTCGCGAATCTTCTCTTCAAGCTGGTGGGAGAACTGACGGTAATCCAGCGGCCGCAGTTTGCTCTGGTCGCTGGGGTCCGGGTAGAACTCCTGCAGCGGCACATCGACGATGCTCGACTTGAAGTTGTTGGACACCAGACGCCCGACCTGCCCGGACTTGAGGACGTTGTTGCGCAGTTTGTCGAGGCTTTCCTGCGAGCCATCGTAGCTCTGCGGAATCACCTCGCCGCCGGCGAAGCCCTCCTCCGTGACCTCGGTCCAGCGCACGCTGGGGCTCCACAACGACTTGAGCCCGGAGCGATCGACACCGGAAATGTAGAACACCTCATCGTTGATCTGCCGCAGGGTCTCCATGTACTCCTTGGAGAAGATATCGCCCTGCTTGGCCTCCACCGAGATACGCACGGTGTTGCCCAGGTTCGCGAGGTCGTTGCGGTGCTCCATCATGTTCTGAACGAACGGATGACCCAGCGGGATCATTTTTTCGAAGCTGGTGGACGGGCGCACCAGCGTCGCTTGCCAGAACAGAAAGATACTGACCAGCAGGCAGATGCCGATCACCGTCTTGCGGTTATTGAAAATCAACTGCTCCAGACGCGTCGGCTTGTCGTGATGGTGTTGAAGGTTGCTCATGGAAACGTGTCCTCGCCTGCTTGTTCTTATTGTTGAGCGCTGTCAGCGCCCGTCGGCGAGGTGACGCGAACGCCGCCCTGTCCCACCAGAACCAGATTGCCTTTATCGTCTTCAGCAACGCCGGACAACGAAAGCCGGTCGGGGCGATTTGCGACCGTGAAGCTTTGGCCATCGTCTGTACTGCGCATGACGCTGCCGCCGTTGCCCACCAGCACGATGGCGTTGTCCGGCATCAGCGAGGCGTTGGCGATGCTGAATTCCAGGGGGCCGCGCTCACCCTGCAGCGGGACGGGCTCCCAGGTGGTGCCGAAATCGGTTGAACGAAACAAGTTGCCGCGCAGGCCGTAAACCAGCAGCGTGTTGGACTCCGCAGTGCCGAGCGCACCGAAGAGCGAGCCCTGGTAAGGGCCTTCGAGTTTCTCCCAGGTCTGGCCATCGTCCGGGGAGCGGAACATGCTGCCCTGCTCGCCGACCACAAGAAGGCCCGCGTCCTTCACGTACGCAATGCCGTTGAGGTGGAACTGGTCTTCGTTGTCCAGACGGTCGCCGATGTCTTCCCAGTGCTGGCCGCCGTCGGTGGTTTCCAGCACAGCGCCATAGGCACCCACGGCAATCCCGGTGGTCAGGTCCTTGAACCAGACATCCAGCAGCGGTGCTTCACGTTTGAGGTCTTCGAACTGCTTGGTCCAGGTGGCGCCGGCATCGCTGCTGGCAAGGATCTGCGCATCGTGCCCTACGGCCCAGCCGTGTTGCTCATCGACGAAATACACCGCCGTGAGCATCTGGCGCGTCGGCACTTTGGCCTGGGTCCAGGTTTTGCCCTGGTCGTCGGAATAGAGAATGTGGCCGCGATCCCCCACCGCCACCATGCGCTTGCCGGCATGGGTCACGTCCAGCAGCAGGCTGCGGGAGGCTTTGGCGGATTCGAGGGCGTAGACGGCGGAATCGCCAGCGTTGGCAGGTTTGTCGACGGGTGCCACGGCGGACGTGGTGTCAGCGGCCAGGGCGGCGCCGCAGAAGATCGGGGAGATAAACAGAGACAGAGCAGCGTGGAGAGGCAGGCTCTTGAAAAGCGTCCGGGCACTGAAATGGCCCCGAATGACCGCAAACCGAGTGCGCCGAATGACGGGCTCACGCATGGAGCTACCCCTTCCTTTATTTTTATTAGGTTCTTCAGGAGGCCATTTTGACAGCGCAGGCGCTCTAGCCTGCACACGCGGTGGCCTCACCGAAGCGACCCCATCCTAGTCAGCTTTGGAAACGTATGACAATCGACATGACGTTATCTTTTGTTAAGCAACGGGGCGCTGATTGGCGCGTTATCACTGGGAGTTATCGAGCGCATCCACGGCGTGTAGCGTAGCTGGGCCGTGGACTGTCAATTCAGTCGCAAACCGTGCCGGGCAGTTCGGCGCCAGCACGGTTCGCAGCACGGCTCAGAAGGCGTACGTAAGCGCCAAAGTGGACATCGTCGTCCTGGCGGACTGGCTGCTGGCGTTGCCCTCCACACGGAAACGATCACCGCTTTGGGTATCGTTTATCAAGGTGCTGCCCTTGGTCTCCGCGTACACCTGATGATCCACCCCGGCCTTCAGTGAAAATTGCGGGTTGACCTGATACGTCAGCGCTACACCCAGGCTCTGCATACGCCCGTTGTTACCGTTTTCGCCTTCATAGTTCACGCCGGTCAAATGATGGCGATCATGATCTCGCGCCCGGACCCACTGGCTGTATTTGAACTTGCCCTCCAGCGTCCAGTTGCGGAAATGGTAGAGGCCCACCAGACCCAGGTAAGGCGTGTCGTAGGTCTGCTGATAGGAAATGCCCTTCTCGCCCGCCGGGAATTCTCCAGACTCATCGCGGAAGCCTTCGTCCGATGAATAGATGTATCGACCTCCTCTCGCGTGCCAGCCAAACTGGTTTCGCTGATAACCGAGCATCACGCCCAAGGCCAGATGATCACGCTTTAGCGCCCAGGCCGTCGCCGCGATATCCGCCTGCCAGGCTTTGGTGACTTGCGTGTCCGGGTGATCGGAGTAGTCACTCCAGTCCGCATGCTCACCGTCCAGCCAATCGTAATCCTTCATATGAGCGTCGCCCTTCGCCACCCGCGTCCAGCCGGTCAGATCAAGGGACAGCCAGTTCACCGGCTGGTAGCTCAAACCCAGGTGCAGCGTCGGCACCTGCTTCATGCGCCAGTTCAGTTGGCTGATCTTCTGTCCACTGTACGGGTCATACACCCTCTCCTGCGCCTGCCCGTTGAGTAAGCCGACACCCACGCTTGCCCTGACCGCCCCCAGTTGAAACTGCTCCTCGCGGGTCGTCTGCGCCTCGGCCAATGCTTCGGTGCCAAGCGCAGCCAAGCCCAGCCACAACAGCGTTTTCCTACCCTTCATCACCCACTCCGCACTCTTCTTATTGAGATTTTTGCCCAGCGCCGCACGCAGCTGAACAAGGAGCGAAAGGATGAAGCGCCGCGAAGGAAATCTCTGCCGGGCGGTTCTGAAGGAATTGCGTGAAAGCTAAACGTTGGTGCTGGGAAATTGCCTACAAAGGAGCTGGGGTGGCGGCAGTTTGGGTTCCTTTCGGACGTCACTCATCAGAACTTGCCGCTTACCCACACTATTAAAGATTCAGGTCCTTCACTATGGCTTCATCAACGATTTTCGAGATGCCATCCAGAGCAGTGCGCAAGAGCTCAGGCTCCGTGCGGTAACGTTTAGGCTCATAGCCAAACGTGTTGCCGCCATTGAATGCTGAGATGTATTCAGTTCGCTGCCAGATCAACTGGTCGCCACGCCTCATGCTGCCGGTGACAGTGATTGTCGGATAAACGACGCTGCTAAACCCCTGGGTCAACGCAAAGCCCCAGTTGTTGACGGTCAGAAGAACCTCCGCGTCCGCCGGGTCATGCTCGCCAACCATCTTGAACCGCCCGGTCTGGGACAACTGCTCTTCGAATCGCTGCTTAACCATGCTGCCAAGGTCGATGTTGGCGGTGTTGAGGTTGTAGATGATCGCGTCAACCGTCGACATCGACGCCAAGTCGCCAGCTTTATACCCCGCCGCAAAACCTGCGCCGCTCATTGCGGCAGTTGCCAGGTGAGAGGCGTTCGTCGCCGCCCCCACCGCCACGCCCGCCCCTGCGCCCAGCGCCGCACCCCATGCCTGCTCTCGGCCCATGTAGGTGATGTCCTTGGTGGACCAGACGACTGGGAGGATTTTGACGGTGTGGATTTGGGAGCGGTATTCAGGTTTGAATTTCTGATTGGTGCAGCCGGTGATGATGAGTGTGAAGAGAGCCAGGGTTACTAGTTTGTGGAGCAGACGCATTGGTTGACATCCTGTTGGTTTAGTTGACATCTCATCTGAGATCGCGGCGAGGGGTTTGGTTTTTGAGCTCGCTGCCCTAAGGAAGGTCTGAAGTAGGCACGCGTTTTTAACAGCCCCGTTGCTTGAGGCTCAAAAAATGTCGACTCAATCGAAAATTAGACCTTTTGCTCTCTCAATCCCCGCTTTTTTCTGCGTACAAGCGCTTTTCAGCACTCATTTTCCGCATTAAAGGCGTACCTCTCCTGCATTGAGTAATCGTTTTCGCATCATCCACAGGTTCGACAGAGCAAACAGCGTGGTCTGCTGCGCAGTGTTTTTCAGCAGGCCTCGGAAGCGTACTTTCGTATAACCAAACTGGCGCTTGATTACTCGAAACGGATGCTCAACCTTGGCGCGCAGTTGAGCTTTCGCGTATTCGATTTTGCGACGCATGCGCCCGATCAGACTCTTCTTTGCATGCTTTTTATAGCTGCTGGGCCGCGCAGCAATCGACCAGATCATTTGGCGATCTTGATGCTCGGGGCGCTTTTCGACGCCGGTGTAACCGGCATCGCCAGAGACGTAAGTTTCTTCTCCGTGCAGTAACTGATCGACCTGGGTTACGTCCGCCACATTCGCCGCAGTGCCCACTACGCTATGCACCAAACCGGATTCGGCATCGACACCGATGTGCGATTTCATCCCGAAATAGTATTGATTTCCCTTCTTGGTTTGATGCATTTCAGGGTCGCGTTTGCCGTCCTTGTTCTTGGTCGAACTCGGCGCATGAATGATCGTCGCATCGACCACGGTGCCTTGGCGCAACAACAAACCACGGTCGCCCAAATAGCCATTGATGACCTGCAAAATCCCACCGGCCAGCTCATGTTTTTCGAGCAATCTGCGGAAGTTGAGGATCGTGGTTTCGTCTGGAATCCGATCCAGATGCAGCCCGGCAAACTGGCGCAGAATCGTAGTTTCGTACAGCGATTCTTCCATAGCTGGGTCGCTATAACCGAACCAGTTCTGCATCAGATGAACCCGCAACATCGCCATCAACGGGTATGCCGGACGACCACCTTCTCCCGTTGGATAGTGCGGCTCGATCAGTTTGACCAAGCCATTCCAGGGCACGACCTGATCCATCTCGATCAGGAAGCGTTCACGGCGGGTTTGTTTGCGTTTGCCAGCGTATTCGGCGTCAGCGAAGGACATCTGCTTCATCGGGACTCAACCGTTCAGTGCTTGGGACTGGCGTATTTCACCAGATTTGGAAGTCTTTTTCAGAGTTTCCCTAAGGGTTTGATTGCCCACGTAACAAATCGGCCGGCCTTCCTAATCCTAAAGGCTGAGGGCTTGGTAATTTATCTACCTTGTCGCTGCCCCGCTTAGAGAGTTCACGCGAGCTGATATCGACTCTGTTACTTCGCGTGCAGCAGCGACATGCCTGTCTGTTAGACCGGCACGTGCATTCTTTGTACAGTTATAGAAAATGAATTTTTATCACAGACTCGTGACAAGCCTATCGCAGGGCGCAACTATTTTTCGAAGTGTCGTAGATATAAGGGGTCCATCCCCATTTATCGCAATCGGAGGGGATCGCCGCAGCTCCATCGCCTGAATAACCGCTAGCACCGGGACGGGGAGATTAAGGGGTCCGTCCCCTTTTTTCTTTTTTAGGGCTGCACTTATTACTTATATAGCAAAGTTCATCAATCTCGTCTTTTTTCGCCCACTCGGACTTCCAAGAGCCATAACGAACCAAGCCGATCATGGGATGAATTGTGTTAACTTTCATTATGAAATCTCGTCAGATTTAGCCGGCCTTGGTGCTAATTTTGTCGAGGGCGATTGAACTCTAATCGTCCCGTCCGGCAATTTATTTCTACCGTACTCAATTACATGCGGTGTTTGCACATTCGCATGCGCGGCTCCAGTAACCTCAACTCTCTTAACAATCATTCCCGCCGAATCATACACAGCATAGCTGGTAATGTTCCCTTGGTTATCCGCTCTATTCACCGTTTCATTGACTGGCCCACCATCAAGTTTGAAACGTCCGCTTATCTGGGCAAAAAGGGTCCGTCCCCTTTTATCCATTAAGCCTCTGGCAGTGGCTTTAATGCGCGAACACATCCTGTGCGATGTTTAAACTACGACTGCCAAAATGTCAGGCAGACGCCATATTCATCTAGAAGATCGTCAGCAATTTCAAACTGAAACACCTTCTCTGGAAAGGCGTCGGATAATGCGCGTTTCCAATATCTGGTAATCTGCTCAGCAAATAAATGACAAAGACGATAATCTTCTTCCGACAGGCCCACTTTAAATATGGGTCGACCCGGTGCATCCTCCCACTTTGAAAAAAACTGATTTATTGAAAAAATATTCCTGTATCGTTCAACGTTTCTACGCGATGTACTTGGCTCCAACACACTAGATTCGTCCTCAACCAGCCCGCTCAAATGAAATCTTTGCGGATCGTATTGCTGAGCGTTAGGCAGCCAGAAAATGTGACCATTGACCTCAATAAAATCAGGAGAGAGCAAACCCAGAACAGAAATTGCTTGTTCTAATGAAACCAAATTCCCTGCATATGAAAAAAACTCTCCAGAGCCAATATCCGAAACAAACAGACTCAACGACTCTTTAGAAATATTACCCTGAAAAACTTTCATCATTTCAACCCCAAACTTTCAAGAACCGACTGCAGAACATTTCCCTCAAAAACTTTCGTATCACTTCCCTTCTTTGGGAAATATGTTCCATTCGGAGCTTGGTTCCATTCGACCACCTTAATCCGAGAGCTAGATACATCGTATAGTGCGCGCCCCTCAGGACCGTAGACAACAACATGCCCATTTCCAAGATTCGCATAAGAATCGGAAGGCTTAAGGGGTCCGTCCCCTTTTATGCATCATTAAATCTCACACTAAAAGCTTCCACAGTATCGCGTAAGGCAACTCATCATAAATAATGTCATGCAAGCGAAAATGATAAACAGCCAAAGAGCTTTCTAAGCTCTTATCAATAAATACACCATGAGACACAACACGATAAAAAACGCACTCCACAAATTTGTCAGAACCAAGAAAGCTAATGTGCTGTTTTCGAAAAAACCAGCTATTGACTGACAGAAAAATAAATCTTATCAATAGCTTAGCTTTCAGGTCATGGGTAACTTATTTCGCGAACAGTACACTAAGAGCATTTTTTATCTGACTGTAGGTCACCCCCGACCTAGCTGAAAGTAATTCAGGCGGCGGCCGGCATAGAGCCCATGTCATCATTTTCAACATCTTATCGTCCCCTTTTATCCGAAAAAAACGCAAAACATTGTCTGAAGCTTTAACGCATACCGCTATATGGATCCGACACCGAGCCACCTAACTCCGAAAGAGCAAGTGAAATCTCATTAAAAACTTCTGACGGCACATCTTTCTCCTCGAAAGACCTTAGAAAAATATTGATTCGCTCGAGCCCCAACCTAACCATGATACCAATGAAATTTTCAACCATCTCTAAATCATTACCATCCCAGACAGATAGCAGATAGTCTTCAATCCGCGCCCTGACACAGAAACTTAAGACACTATAGGTATGCCACTGTCTTTCACTTAGTTCCATTATTGGCTTAACAAAACAAGCACTATTAACTGTTTGGCTTTCCAGCCCACTCAACAGTTCTTTGAATTCAGCCTCAACCTCATCGACCGTCATCGAGTCTGGCAGTGAAGCGTAATAAGTAAAGCTTTTCATATTCAAAATATCTACCGGTATGTGCGTCGCATTAGAGGGTTTTCTATACAACACGCCATCCTGACCTAGCAGTTTACTTCCTATTTTTATTTGAGCAGTCCAGCCCGACCCAGCATTAGAACCAGGAAACTTCGTAGCTGCGTTCGCATCCGGAGCATGCCATTTTATCTCCACGTTTTGACCATTCCATTCGTACTGAAATTTACTGCCATCAGTAATGGTAGCTGACGACTTGAAAGTATTCGGTGTTCCCGGCGGCACTAATCTCTCTAAATCAGCGGCGCTTATCCTACCATTGTTAATAAACCCTTTAGCAGAGGTCTGAGCATCCACAAAAGCAGCTGGTTTGCTTGGGCCTGGCTGGTTTAAATAACCAAAGTCTCCATCTGCTTGCGATGCCGGCTTGGCCGCTTGTTTGTCCCCGAACCCTTTTGCCCCACCTGCATCAGCGCCTGCGTCAAGGGCCCCCTTTCCAGCCGTTTTTCCCGCTGCGGCCCTCTCTGCGGCAGCGACACCCACGCGTCCCCCAAGCACAACATCAGCGATTCCGGACTCACCCCAGAATGCCTGCAACCACGCATGATCAGCCAGTCTCTCGTCGTTATGGTTGATGTCTTGGAAGTGAGCGAGTACTTCCTTTTCGTCGGCATTCAACGCGAAAGAGTCAATCAGCGAATCTAGTTTCGCAGAACCGTCTTTCGCCGCACTGTATTGAGCGTTACATGCGCTTTCTCCTTCCCCTTTGCAGTCATACAACCGAGCACCTGTTTTGCTATCGGTCAGGACTTGGTATTTATCCTGCACTTGGCCACGACACGCTCCGGGGTCGGGGTTGGCACGGCAACCCACCAGCTCCTTGGAAAGGGCATCAACCTCGTCGTGCGCCAGATAGTTGTAAGCAGTTGCCTGCTGTGTCACCCAGCCAGCTTTCTCCTGATCCTTGGCACTTCCACCTGCCGCTGCCGCTACGGTCATCCCGACCAACTGTGACGTCATCGTGAGCAAACGCTCGTGAGCATCTCCTGGGAAGATCTCGCTACCGAACTTTTCAACCAGCGCCTCATTGGCGCCGGCCGCCAACGCCGAGGTGCGGAAATCGCCGCCAGCAGCTTCGCCTATCAGCCCGCCGACGATGGCATGTACCGCGACCTTTGTCGCCAAACCGCTGCCATTCAGGGCATCGCCGACGTTCTGGTAGATATAGCCACTGAGCACGTTAGCGGCCATCATCACAGCCGCTTCAGCCAAGTTGTCCTTGAACTTGCCGCCCTGAAGAACGGTTTTCAGCGCTGAGTTCACAGCCAGCTGCAAACCGATACTGGCATTGCCGATCCCACCGCTTACACCCGCGATGACATAACCTTTGAGGCTATCGCTGGAAGTGACATCTTTAGCAACAGCCCCCAAATCGCCACGATTGTTGACAGTACTGGTGGCTGCCTTGGTAGCTACTGCTGCGACTACCGAGTTGGCCGCTGCTCCGGCAGCTGAATTCGCAGCGGCTCCGACCAAGGTACTGCCCGCTCCCCAAGTCAGGTAGGTGACCAAGATTGCGATAGCCAGTTGCGCCCCAGCACCTAGGCCCGAATTGTTGTACTTGAAGGACTCATGCGCCTCTTTAACCAAGTTCCAGTCAACATCCCCCCGCTTTTCCGCATCCTTCAACCAAGCCAGATCAGGATCAGCCTTGACCATCGCATCAATCGCCTGGCTCACCGTCTGCTGGTTCACCTGTTTAACGTCGATGTGCAGACCATCAACAGCATTTACAACTAGATTGCCTTTGGCGATCAGCTCACTCTGGCGCAACGTCTCGTCGGTCTTGCCCTTACCGGACATGGAGTTCCACGCAAGGCTGGTATTGCTCTTCTCATGACTCTCCTGATGCAGGTCTTTAACGCCCTCAAAGTTGATCGCCCCGCCGCTGTTGATCGTCAGGTCTTTACCGCTGTTGAGCTTCGCGACCTGATACTGCTGATCGCCGCCACTCACCAACACCAGGTTGCCGCCAGCGGTGATTTCGCTGCCGATGTTTTTCACATCGGTCACTTCGTCTTGCTTGGTTTTCTTGGCGCCGAAGGAGCCTTTTTTCTTCATGTCGTACAGCGAGTAATCGTTGTCCTGCGCAGCGAGGACTTCGAGTTTGTTGCCTGCGGCCAGATAGGCTTCGTCGTTGGCGGCGATGCGGCTGGAGGTCACGGCCAGGTTTTGCCCGGCGCTGACGGCAACACTCCCGCCAGCGGTAATCTCGGTCCGGACCTGGCTGACTTGATCTTCCTGCGTCGTAACCTTTTTGCTCTTGCTATACGAGTGCTCTTCGTCCGCCGCCGAGCTGATGGTGACGTCTTCGGTCGCGGCCATCGCGATATCGCGTTTGGCGTCGATCTGGCTGGCGATGGCGTTAGGAAGATTAAGGGGTCCGTCCCTTTTTTATCGCTGATCTTCGCGGCCTGGTAATGCTGGTTGCCCCCGTTCACCAAAACCATGTCACCGCCAGAAGTTAGCTCGCTACTGACGTTCAATGAAAAGGGGCTGCCCCCTTTTATCGCTAGATTTTACATACTAAACATGCATCCACCGTAGCTAGAGCAAAATCGTTTTGCTCGGGAATAAAAAACTCAACTTCATAGGCCGAAGGCTGGTCAGCACTACCATGCACAATAACAACTGTGCCCTCTTCCCCTTCGGGTATAAAGATATCATCTCCAGTAATTATTCTGGCTTCTACTCCTTCCCGGAGAAGAACTACATCGTTCTCGCGAAATATATTCATTTTTTGGCCGGAATTCCTGTTACAAGGCGAACAATACCTGAGCCATCTTTCAAAAATACGAAAGGTACGTCAATAGTTCTCCCATTAGTCCCGACAATAGGGATTTTCTGCTCAAACGTCTGACCATATTGAGTTACTTTTGTCACCACGGCCTTCGCTTCATTAAATTGAATCTGCGACGCCAATCCCTCCCAATTATTTTGGTCAAAACCAAGAGCCTGCTGAAACCAAGTGGCTTTGGTTTGGTTCTGAGGGTGCCCTGCATCAAGGAGATACCCCTGCAATTTACTCTGCAGGTTAGCAGTATCAAAGCCAGCGTCAATTGCACCTCCAGAGCCTTTTGCACCCAAAGCACCGCCAAGGTCACCAACGCCATCTACAACTTGCCCGCTAACGGTAGCAGTTGGTGAAGGATAATTCCCAGTTAGCTGTCCACTATAAGGACCTTCGGAGGTGGTCCACACAGGAGTGCCGGTCGAAACCTTGGAGCTCGCCGCCACGCTGGCCGCACGTTTCTCCGCGAGGAGGGCCAGCATGCCTTTCGCACCGACGCCGCCCAGCATCCCCAGCACAAGATCGCCATCTATCAGAGGGACTATGCCCCCTCCCAACAGGGTACTCAGTTGCTGGTATTGCCCTTGCGCCCCAATGTTCACGCCGCTCAAAGAGCCGATTTCATTCTGATACTGGAGTGCGGTGCCAGGCCCGAATTGTTTCACCCAGTCGGTGGGAATCGCCGCAGCACCATCGCCTGAATAACCGCTAGCGCTCGGACTGAACAGTGCCGAATCTGCATATTGCTTTGAGGTCGACGAGAACGCGTAGACCTTGTCCCCGTCGGCGATAATCGGCGTTCCATCGGCCCATGTAAGCGCTATTTTTTCACTTTGAAGACGGGATATCGACGCGCCGACAGTCTTCAAATCGTCCAGCAGATTGAGCTTCTCTGGATTAGTGTCGCTAGCTGTGCCGAGAATGGCTTTCAAACGCGCGGCGTCGGTCGCATCGACTTCCGCACTCGCGTAGAAGTTAAGCAAGGTTTGCCAGGGCATCCCTGAGTTGCTTTTGCCCTGCTGATCTAGCTTCTGAGCTTCTGCGACCAGTGCCTTTTGCTCAAACGTGTGCAGTTGACGGTTATAGGTCGTCGCGTACTGTGCAATCTCAGCGCCTTTGGCGACGTCGCCACCCACTGCCGCTGCAGCCACGAGCCCTGTCAGCTTCGAGGCCATCACTTCGAGTTGTTTGTCACCTCCCACCATGCTGCTCAGTACATTGATCAGTGCCTCATTAGCACCAGCAGCAGCGGCTCCTGTTTTGAAGTCCCCGCCGGTGGCTTCGGCGAGCAACCCGCCCACCAGCGCGTGCGCCATTACTTTTTGAGGGCTGCCTTCGTCGTACTTGCCCAACGCCCAGTCGCCGACCATCTTGAAGCCGATGGCCATACCAATATTGCTAGCCTGACCTACCAGCGCATTACCGAGATTGTCTGAGTAGCTGCCCCCATTGATCACGGTATTAACGAACGCATCAGACGCTGACTTCATCAAGACGATTTGAGCGCTGCTGAGGTTGAAGCCCAGCGAAGCAGGGTCATAGCCAGGCATAACGCCGGCCATTGCCGCAGAGGTGAGATATCCCTTTATTGACTGGGAGGACGTAATGTCTTTTACCGTCGCCCCGAGGTTGCCTTTGTTGTTAATGACGCTCACGGCTGCGCTGCTAGCCATCGACGTCAAAGCCGCAGTGGCTATCATGTTCCCCAGGCCTGCAGTAGTTGCGCTCGCAGTTGCCGTCGCCGCAGTGGCTGCGGCCATTGTCGTACCGGCCTGAGCGCTCGCCATTGCGCCTACTGCACCACTTGCAACGCCAGCGGTCAGGGCAGTCACGATAATGATGATCGCCAGCATCGCGCCCTGGCCCAGGCTCGAGTTGCTGTATTTGTAGGCGTCGTGGGTTTCCTTGATCAGCTTCCAGTCAACGTCCCCGCGCTTTTCCGCATCCTTCAACCAAGCCAGATCAGGATCAGCCTTAACCATCGCATCAATCGCTTGGCTAACCGTCTGCTGATTAACCTGCTTGACCTCAATATGCAGGCCATCCACCGCGTTGATTGCCACAGCGCCTTTAGCGATCAGCTCACTCTGGCGCAGCGTCTCATCGGTCTTGCCCTTACCGGACATGGAGTTCCACGCAAGGCTGGTGTTGCTCTTCTCGTGGCTCTCCTGATGCAGGTCTTTAACGCCCTCAAAGTTGATCGCCCCGCCGCTGTTAATCGTCAGGTCTTTACCGCTGTTGAGCTTCGCGACCTGATACTGCTGATCGCCGCCACTCACCAACACCAGGTTGCCGCCAGCGGTGATTTCGCTGCCGATGTTTTTCACATCGGTCACTTCGTCGTGCTTGGTTTTCTTGGCGCCGAAGGAGCCTTTTTTCTTCATGTCGTACAGCGAGTAGTCGTTGTCCTGTGCAGCGAGGACTTCGAGTTTGTTGCCTGCTGCCAGGTACGCTTCGTCGTTGGCGGCGATGCGGCTGGAGGTCACGGCCAGGTTTTGCCCGGCGCTGACGGCAACACTCCCACCCGCCGTGATTTCGGTCTGAACCTGGCTGACGTGGTCTTCCTGCTTTTTGACCTTTTTGCTCTTGCTGTACGAATGCTCTTCGTCCGCCGCCGAGCTGATGGTGACGTCTTCGGTCGCGGCCATGGCGATGTCGCGTTTGGCGTCGATCTGGCTGGCGATGGCGTTGATGTCTCGCCCGGCCTGAACCGACAGGTCGCGGCCTGCCGTGACGGTCGAGCCGATCTGGGTGATGTCGCTGCTGGTGTGTTTGCTGTTCAGCACGAGGCTGTCAGTCAGTTGGGTTGCGGCGGTGTTGACGTCTCGCCCGGCGTTCAACGTCATGTCGCGACCGGCTTGCAAGGTGCTGCCGATGTTGTTGATGTCGCGGCCAGCCGAAACGCTCAGGTCGTTGGCAGCTTCGATGCGGGCGGCGTTGTCGGCGTATTCCTTATGCAGTTGGCCCCGCACGTCGCTGTCGAGCGAGGTCACGCTGCGCTCGTTGGTGACATCGCCGCCGATGGCGGTCACGGTGACGTCGCGACCGGCGATGATGCCGCCCGCTTTGTTGATGACGTCGTTGCCCGCGAGCAGGTCCAGGCGGTTGCCGGCTGAGATCAGGCCGCTGTTGACCAGGTCATTGCCAGCGGTGGCGGACAGGTTGTTGGTGGCTTTAAGCGTGCCGACATTGTCGAGGTTCTGGCCGGCAATGAGGGTCACGTCCTTACCGGCGATCAGTGCGCCGTTCGGGGCAAGACGTCCATCGGCTTGGGCCAGATACAGCACAGGCACCAGCACGTTTTCGCCATTCACTTCGCGCTCTTCGAGCCAGACGATGTCGTGGGTCAGTGCGGCCACTTGCTGGGACGTCAGCGACACACCGACGGACAGGTTGAGTTGGTCCTTACTGGCGATGGCGTTGTTCATCAGGTACTTGAACTGATCCTCGTTGGAGGTCTGTCCATCAATGAATGCCTGGCCGGTGCGCGAGGTGACGGCTTGTTGCACCAGACGCTGTTCGTAGAGGCCGTCGCCCAGACGTTTGGCGCTTTCGTCGGGGTTGTAGCCGAGGCCGGCGAGCAGGTAATCCGAGCTCATGAACTGCTTGAGGTCGGTGAGCACCGGGTTGGTTTCGATCAGGTATTTGCCGGTGCGGGCCGTGGCTGCGGTGGAGGGCAGGCCCTGAACTCGGGCGACGGTTTGCGCGCTTGCGGGCTGGCCCGGGCTGATGCCGGTGGGGTTTGCGCCACTGATGAGGCTGATGCCGGGAATGGGGTTAACGCCTGGGGAGCCTGGATTTCCGGAGACTCCTGTGACGCTTGCTGCGCCTGTGACACCGTTAACGCCGCGGACACCTGCTACGCCCCCAACACCCTTGACGCTTGCGACACCCGCGACCTGGTCGACGGCGGCAATGCTGCCAGCGCCGGCCTGGTGGCTCGAAACCGAGAACCCGCCGCTGCCGGAATCGCCCGGTGTGGAGAGGTTGAAGAGTTAAAGGAGTACCTCCCCTTTAACTTTGCCCTTTAACTTTGCGCAGACTTTCCTTGGTTCCCACATTTGAAAATGGATCCGCTCCCTTATATCCATGCATATGGAAAACACTCACCTCGCAACAGGTGCGTGTTGAATATTGAGATTTTTCTCCTGTTAAGAAACGAAAAATCGTTCTCAATAAGGGCGTATTGACCAAATAGGCCTAAGGTCGTGAGGGCGGGTGCAAAAGGGATGCAACTTGACTGCAGAAAGAATGCAAAAACACCGGCGCAAGGCCGGTGTCGAAAGAGTCAGATCAAGTTGAAAATTCTACAATTCACCAAACCTCATGGGTCTCCGCTCTGTAATTCTTTTCAATACGCTCAACAAGCAATGGCGCACTGATAATTCCTCTTGTGGAATGCTTCAGCTCTTCCGAGCTAATCTCTCTCTCCAGCCGAAGTGCTTCGCTTCCATTCCACAGCCAAATAGAGCCTCCCGGCCCGCCATTCCTGGAACGGAACGTAGGAAACACTTGCAACCTTTCGGGAACCGGAACATTTGCCACAACGGTTAGAAGGCCTTGATTCACCGCACTTTGAACAACAAAAAATGCGGAAAATTGTGGTTCACCATCAACAACAACCGAAAGATCTTTTGGCTGTTCATTATGAAATCCGGGGAAAACACGTATTAAAAAACCAAACTCCGGATGCTTATGAGTAACTTGCGCATATGCGACACCCTGCGAGGTTAACACCTGCAAAATGTCGCCCAGCTTTACCTTCTTAACCATTTAAAATCCTTCATATCCAGCTTTTTTCAGCAGCTCGGCGCCGCGAATTAAACCCTGCTCATACTTAGTCGGGTTTTTGACAGACGATATAGAGTTGATTTTATTGATTAATGTTCCGCCATCTTTACCAAGGCCGTGGTAATCGATCAGTGTTTGCTCGACTGCCCGTGCGTCAGCACGTGAAAGGTTCTGTAAACCCTCTATTCTGTCAATCGTGATGCCTTTTTCTCTAAGGTGAGCTTGACCGCGCTTAACTATGTCGTCGGTTATCCCGACATAACGAGTCACGCCATCAACAACACAGCTATAAACACAAGTCTTTCCGCCTATAGAGGCAACCTCACCTGCGCCTTTTGCACCATCAACTATCCTGCGTCAATATCTTTATAAACCTATCAAACTCCTGAGAAACAGATTCTCCCTCTTCTGGAGAGAGCAACACATTCATAACCTGATCATCAAGGGCACAGTCATATATATCTATACCCACCCAACCTTTAGACCAGAATTCAACAGTACCTAGCTTGTTAAAACCTTCCAACTCTATCCTTTCAAGGTCACCAAAATCCCCATCAGCAAATGATGAGTACTCTAGAGAAAACCCCTTCAAAAGTGGCTTTACACTTTCATCAAACCAAGATCCATCCATAAGACTTCTCACTTCTTATCTAGAATTTCAATGTTCTTGATCGCCGGAAGATGCTCGCCGCCCTGCTTATTAAGCAAGAACTGCTGAGACTTACCTGCATCAGGGCCAATCATTTTAAACCAGCCATCTTTTCCGCCTTGCAGCAAGCTGTTAGCTGGAACATCAAACTCAACATAGACAGAGCCTTTGGGTGCAGCCCCTTTAAAGTCAGCGATGCCATTAGTCGAAATAAAGGTTTGTCCTCCACCGCCTTGCACCACTTTATTTGTATTTTGCATCTGCGCCAGCTCATCAGGAGACATCCACCTTCCTACACGAGTCATGCTGACATCGTCGATTGCCTTGGTTTCGCCAAGTTTTAGCGGAGAGCTGACTGTTGCTTTTGCACCACTCGCAGCAGCTTCTCCTGCATCAGCGCCTGCGTCAAGTGCCCCCTTTCCAGCGGTTTTTCCCGCTGCTGCCCTCTCTGCGGCAGCGACACCCACGCGTCCTCCAAGCACGACATCAGCGATTCCGGACTCACCCCAAAATGCCTGCAACCACGCATGATCAGCCAGTCTCTCGTCGTTGTGGTTGACGTCTTGGAAGTGAGCGAGTACTTCCTTTTCGTCGGCATTCAACGCGAAAGAATCAATCAGCGAATCTAGTTTCGCAGAACCTTCTTTCGCCGCACTGTATTGAGCGTTACAGGCGCTTTCTCCTTCCCCCTTGCAATCATACAACCGAGCACCTGTTTTGCTATCGGTCAGGACTTGGTATTTATCCTGCACTTGGCCACGACACGCTCCTGGATCGGGGTTGGCACGGCAACCTACCAGCTCCTTGGAAAGGGCATCAACCTCGTCGTGCGCCAGATAGTTGTAAGCAGTTGCCTGCTGTGTCACCCAGCCAGCTTTCTCCTGATCCTTGGCACTTCCACCTGCCGCTGCCGCCACGGTCATCCCGACCAACTGTGACGTCATCGTGAGCAAACGCTCGTGAGCATCTCCTGGAAAGATATCGCTACCGAACTTTTCAACCAGCGCCTCATTGGCGCCCGCCGCCAACGCCGAGGTGCGGAAATCGCCGCCAGCAGCTTCGCCTATCAGCCCGCCGACGATGGCATGTACCGCGACCTTTGTCGCCAAACCGCTGCCATTCAGGGCATCGCCGACGTTCTGGTAGATGTAGCCACTGAGCACGTTAGCGGCCATCATCACAGCCGCTTCAGCCAAGTTATCCTTGAACTTGCCGCCCTGAAGAACGGTTTTCAGCGCTGAGTTCACAGCCAGTTGCAAACCGATACTGGCGTTGCCGATCCCACCGCTTACACCCGCGATCACATAACCTTTGAGGCTATCGCTGGAAGTGACATCTTTGGCAACAGCCCCCAGATCGCCACGATTGTTGACAGTACTGGTGGCTGCCTTGGTAGCTACGGCTGCGACCACCGAGTTGGCAGCTGCTCCGGCAGCCGAATTCGCAGCGGCTCCGACCAAGGTACTGCCCGCTCCCCAAGTCAGGTAGGTGACCAAGATTGCGATAGCCAGTTGCGCCCCAGCACCTAGGCCTGAATTGTTGTACTTGAAGGACTCATGCGCCTCTTTAACCAATGTCCAGTCAACATCCCCCCGCTTTTCCGCATCCTTCAGCCAAGCCAGATCGGGATCAGCCTTGACCATCGCATCAATCGCCTGGCTAACCGTCTGCTGATTAACCTGCTTGACCTCGATATGCAGGCCATCCACCGCATTGATTGCCACAGCGCCTTTGGCAATCAGCTCACTCTGGCGCAAGGTTTCATCGGTCTTGCCCTTACCGGACATGGAGTTCCACGCAAGGCTGGTATTGCTCTTCTCATGACTCTCCTGATGCAGGTCTTTAACGCCCTCAAAGTTGATCGCCCCGCCGCTGTTGATCGTCAGGTCTTTACCGCTGTTGAGCTTCGCGACCTGATACTGCTGATCGCCGCCACTCACCAACACCAGGTTGCCGCCAGCGGTGATTTCGCTGCCGATGTTTTTCACATCGGTCACTTCGTCGTGCTTGGTTTTCTTGGCACCGAAGGCGCCTTTTTTCTTCATGTCGTACAGCGAGTAATCGTTGTCCTGCGCAGCGAGGACTTCGAGTTTGTTGCCTGCTGCCAGATAGGCTTCGTCGTTGGCGGCGATGCGGCTGGAGGTGACGGCCAGGTTTTGCCCGGCACTCACAGCAACACTGCCACCCGCCGTGATTTCGGTCTGAACCTGGCTGACGTGGTCTTCCTGGCGCTTGACCTTCTTGCTCTTGCTGTACGAGTGCTCTTCATCCGCCGCCGAGCTGATCGTCACGTCTTCGGTCGCGGCCATGGCGATGTCGCGTTTGGCGTCGATCTGGCTGGCGATGGCGTTGATGTCGCGCCCGGCTTGTACTGAGAGGTCGCGGCCTGCGCTCACGGTCGAGCCGATCTGGGTGATGTCGCTGCTGGTGTGTTTGCTGTTCAGCACGAGGCTGTCAGTCAGTTGGGTTGCGGCGGTGTTGACGTCTCGGCCGGCGTTCAGCGTGATGTCGCGACCGGCTTGCAAGGTGCTGCCGATGTTGTTGATGTCGCGGCCTGCCGAAACGCTCAGGTCATTGGCGGCTTCGATGCGGGCGGCGTTGTCGGCGTATTCCTTATGCAGTTGGCCCCGCACGTCGCTGTCCAGCGAAGTGACGCTGCGCTCGTTGGTGACATCGCCGCCGATGGCGGTCACGGTGACGTCGCGACCGGCGATGATGCCGCCCGCTTTGTTGGTGACGTCGTTGCCCGCGAGCAGGTCCAGGCGGTTGCCGGCGGAGATCAGGCCGCTGTTGACGAGGTCATTGCCGGCGGTGGCGGACAGGTTGTTGGTGGCCTTGAGGGTGCCGACGTTGTCCAGGTTCTGGCCGGCAATGAGGGTCACGTCCTTACCGGCGATCAGTGCGCCGTTCGGGGCGAGACGGCCGTCGGCCTGCGCCAGATACAGCACGGGCACCAGCACGTTTTCGCCATTCACTTCGCGCTCTTCGAGCCAGACGATGTCGTGGGTCAGTGCAGCCACTTGCTCGGAGGTCAGCGAGACGCCCACGGTCAGGTTGAGCTGGGTTTTGCTGGCGATGGCGTTGTTCATCAGGTACTTGAACTGATCCTCGTTGGAGGTCTGTCCATCGATGAATGCCTGCCCGGTGCGGGAGGTGACGGCTTGTTGCACCAGACGCTGTTCGTAGAGGCCGTCGCCGAGGCGCTTGGCGCTTTCGTCGGGGTTGTAGCCGAGGCCGGCGAGCAGGTAATCCGAGCTCATGAATTGCTTGAGGTCGGTGAGCACCGGGTTGGTTTCGATCAGGTATTTGCCGGTGCGGGCCGTGGCTGCGGTGGAGGGCAGGCCCTGAACTCGGGCGACGGTTTGCGCGGTCGCCGACTGGCCTGGGCTGTTACCGGTGGGGCTTGCGCCACTGATGCCGCTGGTCCCGGGAATGCGGGCAACGCCTGTCGAGCCCGAAATTCCGGAAAGGCCGGTAACGCTTGCTGCGCCTGTGACACCGTTGATACCGCGGACACCTGCTACGCCCCCAACACCCGTGACGCTTGCGACACCTGCGACCTGGTCGACGGCGGCAATGCCGCCAGCGCCTGCCTGGTGGCTGGGAACCGAGAACCCGCCGCTGCCGGAATCGCCCGGTGTGGAGAGGTTGAACGCCGATGCATCGGCGTTGATGCCTGACGGGTTTCGAGTTGAATCGCCGAGCTGCCGACCAGTGCTGAGTGCCTGACTTGCGGAGGCGATTTGCAGGTTGCTGCCCTGTCCAACAGGGAGAGCCTGATCGCGTTGAGCGGTAGAAACACTGGCGCCTGTCATGGTCCAGCTTTGTGGTGCGGTGGTGGCTACAGTGACAGCGGCGTTACTGCCGCCCTGCCCGCTCAGGCGGAACAGGCCGTTCTGCCCGGTGGGCAGGCTGAATCCGGGGAGTGCGGTGGGGTCGACTTGCTTTTGCGCGAGGTCGGGGGGCAGTTGTGCGTTCAGGCGAACAACGACGGTCTGACCGGTGCCGTTGGCGTGGGTGTCGGCGACTTTGTTGGTGCCGCCGGCCGAGGCGTAGTCTTCGTGAATGACGCTGTTTTGCAAGTCTTTGGTGGCGGTGATCGCCACGTTTCCGCCTGCCTGGATGACGGCGCTGCGGCCGGCATTACCGGTGCCGTCTTTGGCGACTTCGACGTCGCTGACCAGCGTCATGGCGGTGACTGCGGTTGGCACTTGCATGAGGTTTGCCGGATTGTACTGCGAAGCCGGCGTGGTTCCCCATGCGTAACCTACAAGGGTAGCGGGATAGCGATAGCTGCCAATGACCTCACCCGTCGCGGCATCCTTGACTCCGATATATTTGTAATCCGTCCGCTCGCCTTTCCCCCCTCTCTCGGTATAGATCGCGGCGTACGGGACGCCAAGTTTTAAATCCCCGTTCGCGTTGACGTAATAAACGTTTGGAAAGTCTGGATTGTTTCGCTGGTTGTACTCATCGATCGTCGGCAAAAACCGCTTCACCGTCCCGTCCGTAGACCCTCCATGGAAGAACGTCCGCGTGCGCTCAACCGTCCCGCTCACCGCGCCGATGTTCTTAACGTTATCCGCCTGAATCGAAATATTACCGACCGCGCTAACCGTGCTCTTGCTGTTGATAAAGCTGCCGCCGGTGAAGTTGAAATCACCACCGGAAGTCATCAATGCCGAGGCGCTGGTATCGTTGTCCTGGCCTGCGTCGAAGGTTTCGCGGGCGATGTAATTAACCGAGTAATGGTCACCGCTGCAGTCAACGCATTGCACCGCAATAAACCCGCTCACCAACGTGCGGCCAACCGCAAAATTCTGCGCGCCGCCCGAACCCTCAGTACGGTTCTCGAACGCCGTGGCATTGATGGTGAAGGTGCCACCGCTCTCCATCGAGCCGGAGACGTTGGAGACTTGATCAGCACGGGCAGTCCCGTAACCGCCAATGGTGAGATCACGCAGGCTGTAGAAATCGCCTTTGGTGTTGGTCAGGGTCCCGGTGTTCAGCTGCAAGTTCGCGCCGCTGAAGATAAGCCCCTGATTGTTGGTCAGCGAAGGCGTCGTAATGGTGAGGGATTGGCCCGCGCCCAACGTGCCGTAGTTGGTGACGCTGCCCGCATTGACGAACAGGTCCGCACTTGAAGTCAGGCGACCGGAGTTGGTCACAGCCCCCGCCACATTGATATCCGTCCGCCCACCCCCTGCAATGGAGGTCGGCGAATTCAGATCCAGTCGATTCGCGCTCAGCCCCAGCGTCCCCAGGCTGGTCAGTCGACCATTGCCCGAATACCCGCCCGACAACGAGACATTCATCGCGCCGTCACTGGCAATCAACCCATCGTTGATCCAGTTCCCGCCGGTCCCGACAAAGGCCGTCGACGCCAGCAACTGACCCGCCGCGGTCTGGGTGAAGTTGTTGACGTTGACGTTCAACGTGCCGGCCTGAAGGACGCTGCTGTTGGTCCAGGTGTCGGCGTTAAGGGTCAGCACGCCGCGGGTGACCAAACTGCCGCCGGCGTTCATGACGTTGTCGGTGGACACGCCGAAGTTGCCGCTGCCGACGTGCAGAATGCTGCCGCCACCGTTGAGCAGGCTGCCGACACCCACCGCGAGGTCGGTGTTGGCGGTTTCCAGGGCGCCGTTGCGGTTGTCGAACAGGCCGCTGATGTGCAGGTTGGTCAGGCCGCTGGTGCCGAGTGCGCGCAGTTTGCCGGTCTGGTTGTCGAGACTGGCGGCGCTGATGCTGAGGGTGCTGTCACTCTCGATGATGCCCAGTCGGTTGTTCAGCGCGCCGGCGAGGCTGAGGTCGATTTGCTGGCCGGCGATCTGGCCGTCGTTGTCGCCGCTGTTGTCGAAATTGTTGCCGGTGACGTTGATCCGCTGTCTGGCGTACAGGCCGCCGTTGCGGTTGTCGATGTTGCCGCTGCCGGTGTTGATCAGCGCGTCGCCGCCCTGGGCCGACACCCGGCCGCCGTAGTTGTCGATGCCGGCCAGCGCGCGGATGTCGAGGCTTTGCGCCTGGGTGATACCGCCCTGACGATTGACGTCGTAGCCGTTTTTCAGCACGCCGGTGATGCGCGCGACGAAGGCACTCTGCAGGCTCGACAGCACGCCGCCACGGTTGTCGACGTTGTTGGCGGTCAGGTTGAGGTTGCCGGCCTGGGCGATGATCCGGCCGTTCTGGCCGTCGATGTCGCCGTTGACGGTCAGGTCCAGCGCGCCCTGGCTTTGCAGGGTGCCGCTACCGTTGGCAAGGCTCGCGGCTTGCAGCCTGAGGTTGGCGTTTTTGCTGTAGATCAGGCCGTCGTTGCCGTTCTGCACTGCGCCGCCGGCGTTGACCTGAAGCTGGTCGTTGGCGGCCACGGTGCCGCGATTGCTGTTGTCCAGGCCACCGGTGGTGAGGGTCAGCGCCCGCTGGCTGGCCAGTTGACCGCCCTGGTTGTTGATCTGGGCGGCGCGCTGGATCAGCAGATCCCCCGCGCTGGCGAGCTTGCCATGGGTGTTGGTCAGGGTGCCGAGCAGATCAAGGGTGACGGCGGCGTTGCCCGCGACGGTGCCCGCGCTGTTGTCCAGGTCGGTGCCGGTGAAGCTGATGTTCTGTTGCGCGTTGACCGTGCCTGCCGCGTTGCCGAGGCCGGCGGCATTGATGGTCAGGGCGGCGCCACTGTCGATCAGGCCGCTCTGGCTGTTGTCCAGCACGCCGCTGACGTTGAAGGTCTGGCCGCCGCCGCTGGACAGAATCCCGCCACGGTTATCGACGCTGGCGGCACGAACACTGAGGGCTTTCTGGCTGACCAGCGCCCCGGCGGCCCCATTGAGCAGCGCGCCCGTCAGGTTGACGCCGACGTCGCCGCTACGGCTGGAGAGTGTGCCGCTGTTGCGGTTGTCCAGGGTCCCGCCGCTGACGCTCAACCCTGCCCAACCGGAGATGAGCCCGGCCTGGTTGACCAGCGTAGTGGCGTTGAGCACCAGGTTCTGGTTGCTGATCAGTCGGCCGTTGCTATTGTCCAGGGTGCGCCCGGTCAACGTGAAACTCTGGGCGCTGGACATCTCGCCAGCCTGGTTGTTGAAGTCGCGCATCCGGTTGACGGTCAAGGCGCCTTTCGCGGTGATAAGCCCGCGCTGGTTGTTCAGGTCGGCACCGTTGAGGTCCAGCGTCACGGCGCTGTCACCCAGCAGCCGTCCGCCGTTCTGGGTCAGGCTGTTGAGCGTAAGGGTCATGTCGCCCTTGGCCGAGACTTCACCGCCGTCGCTGGAATCCAGCGCCTGAGCGTTCAGGTGCAGCGTGCCCTTGCTGTTGATCAGCCCGGTGGTGCGGTTGTCCAGCGAACCGGTGCGCAGGGTCAGGTCAGTCCCGGCCAGCACAAGGCCGCCACGGTTGTCGAGATCGACGGCGGTGGCGTCGAGCGCACCGGTCGCGTTGATGAGGCCGTTGCTCTGATTGGTCAGCAGGCCGCGAACGTTCAGGCCGAAGTCGCTGCGGCTGGTCAGCGTGCCGGCGCTGTTGTTCAGCGATCCCGCATCAATGTTCAGGTTGGCGGCGGCGATCATGCCCTTGACGTTGGTCAACGCCTGGGCGACGCGGACGATCAGCGGCTGGTTGCTGAGCAGTTTGCCGTTGCTGTTGTCGAGGCTGTCGGCGCTGAAGGTGAAGCCCTGAGCGCTGGAGATTTCACCGCTCTGGTTGTTCACGCTGGCCAGGTTTTTGAGCAGCAGAATGCCGGGGGCGTTGATCAGGCCGTTCTGGTTATTCAGCTGGCCGTGATTCACATCGAGGGTCAGGTCGGTGTTGCTGAAGAGCATGCCGCCTTGTTGATCCAGCCCGGCGACGCTGGCGGAGAGCGCGCCGTTACTGCCGATGCTGCCGCCGTCGAGGTTGCTGACCTGAGCCGCCACCATCTCCAGCGTCGAGGCGCTGCTGACGCGGCCGTTCTGGCTGTTGTTGAAGTCGCCGGTGTGCAACGACAGCGCGCCTTTGCCGCTGATGCTGCCGCTCTGGCTGTTGTCGAGGGTGCTGCTGTTGAGGGTCAACCCGCCGTCGGTAACCAGCTTGCCGCCCTGATTGCTGATCGCGCCGCTGCTGTTGACGGTCAACGCGCCGGCACTGGACAGACTGCCGCCGTTGTTGGCCAACGAAGCGCTGCGCACGTTCAGGGTGCCTTCGCTGTCGATCAGGCCCTGGCTGTTGAGCAACGCGCCGCTGAGGCCCAGGTCGATTTTCTGCTGGCTGACCAGATTGCCGCCGCTGTTGTCCAGCTGCGTGCCCGTGACCGTCAGCAATGACTTGCCCGACAACACGCCGTTGGTGCGGTTGAGCAGTTGATCGACGGTGAGGGTCAGGGACTTCTGGCCGATGACGCGACCTGCATCGCTGTTGTCCAGACGCTGGCCGGTGACGCTGATGTCGTCCTGGCTGGACAGCTCGCCGCCGCGGTTGTCGATGTTGCCGACGTTCAAGCTCATGACGCCGTTGGCGCTGACCAGACCGTCCTGGCGGTTGTCGAGGCTTGCGCCGGTGAGGTTCAGCGCGCCCAGGGCGATCAACTGGCCGCCCTGCTGTTGCAGCCCGCCGATGTTGGCGATCAGGTCCTGTTTGCTGGCGATCTGGCCCAGGCCGTTGTCGACGCTGGCGGCATTCAGGGTCAGCTTGCCGTCGGCCACCAACGTGGCGTTGTGGTTGTTCAGGGCGTTGCTGACGTTGAGGTCGAACGAACCTCGGCTGCTGAGCAGGCCTTCGGTGTTGTCGAGGCTGTCGCTGCGGGCTTCAAGGGATGCGGCGGAAATCACGCCTTTGACGTTATTGAGCGCCTGGGCCACGCGCACGATCAGGGCTTGATCGCTGAGCAATTTACCGCTGCCGTTATCGAGGCTGTTCGCGACGAAGGTGAAGCCTTGGGTGCTGGAGATTTCGCCGTTCTGGTTGTTCACGCCGACCAGATTTTTCAACAGCAGCGCGCCGGAGGCATTGATCAGGCCATTCTGGTTGTTGAGCTGGCCGTGGTTGAGGTCGAGGGTCAAGGCGCCGTTGCTGAACAGTTCACCGCCCTGTTGATCGAGGCCGGTCACGCTCGCGTTGACCGCTTTGGTCGCGGCGATGCGTGCGCCGTCCTGATTGGTGACCTGGCCTGCGGTGAGGGTCAAGGTGTCGGCGCTGGTGAGCTGGCCGCCATGGCTGTTATCGAAGGCGCCGGTGTTGATTGCCGCGCTGGTTTTGCCGGAGATCACGCCCTGATTGCGGTTGTCGAGGCTGGCACTGGCGAGGGTGAGGCCGCCATCGGTGGTGATCGAGCCGTGCTGGTTATTGACCGCGCCGAGGGTGGCGATCGTCAGCGCGCCCGCGCTGGACACACTGCCTGCGGCGTTCGACAGCGATGCTGCCTTGAGGCTCAGCGCCGCTTCGCTGCTGAGCAAACCGGCGTCGTTGAGCAAGGCGCCGCCAAGGTCGACGGCCAGACCGTTCTGGCTCGCCAGGGTACCGGCGCTGTTGTCCAGCGTTGAGCCGGTCAGTTGCAGGGTGTCGCCAAACAGCATGCCTTTGGTGCGGTTGATCAGACGATCGACGTTGAGCTGCAACGCCGTACCAGCGATGACTTTGCCGGCATCGCTGTTGTCCAGTTGCTGCGCGGTGATCGTCACGTCCTGCTGGCTGGACAGCTCGCCGCCACGGTTATTCACGTTGCCTACGGTGAGTTTCAGCGCTTTTGTCGCGCCGACCAATCCTGCGCCGCTGTTATCGAGGGTGTTGCCGGTCAGCGTCAGATTGCCCTGAGCAACAAACTCGCCGCCCTGCTGCGCGAGGTCGCCGACGTTGGCGACGAGATCGGACTGACTGGCGATGCGGCCAGCGGCGTTACGCACGCTGTCAGCCTGGATCTGCAGCAAACCAGCGGCACTGAGCAGCCCGCTCTGGTTGTTCAATTGCTGGCCGAAAAACGCAATCCCGCCCTTACCGCTGATCAAACCCTTTTGACTGTTATCCAGCGCATCGATAAACAGCTGCATGTCCCGGCTGGCACGCACCGAGCCGCCGCGGTTGTCGACGGTGGCGCTGCGCAGGGTCAACGCGTTCTGCGTCGACACAACGCCGCCGCGGTTGTCCAGGAACAGGCTTTGCAGCGCCAGCGCACCTTTGGACTGAATGCTGCCGCCCGCCTGATTGTTCAGCGCGCCGGTCAGGGTGAGGGTGACATCGCCATCGGACACCACCGTGCCCGACTGACTGTTGTCCAGACTGCTTGCGGTGACGGTCAGGCCATCGGCGGCACCCAGTGTGCCGCCCTGACTATTGATCGCGCCGCTGACGCCCAGGGTCAGGCGTTCATCGGCCGTGATCTGCCCGCCCGCGTTGTTCAGACTGGCCGCCGTCACGGTGCCGATCTGCGCCGCCGACAGCTCGCCGTTCTGGTTCGACAGCGCAGCGCCGACCACGACATTCAACGCTGCATCGCTGCTGACGCTGCCATCGTCGTTGAGCAGTGTGCCGGTTTGCAGGTCGATGCCCTTGCCGGAGATCAGCCCGCGGACGTTGCTTAGCTGCTCATTAACCCGAACGCTCAACGCCTGTTTGCTGATCAGCGAGCCGTCGTCGTTTTGCAGGTCGTCGGCTGCGAGGGCGAACGCGTTGAGGCTGGAAATTTCGCCCGAGCGGTTGTCGACGCGGGCGAGGTTCTTCAACAGCAACTGCCCCGGCGCCGTGATCACGCCGCCCTGGTTGTTGAGCAGTCCACCGTGGAGGTCCAGGCTGACATCGCCGTTGCTGTAGAGATGGCCGCCGTTGTGCTGGTCCAGCCCGGTGACAGACGCCGTCAGCGCGTTCGCACTGGCAATGCGCCCCGCGTCGCTGTTATCGACGTGCTCTGCCGTGAGTATCAGTGCGCCGGTGCTGGTGAGTGTCCCGTTGCGGTTGTTGAACGCGGCGGTGGTGAGGGTGACGCCCGCCCCTGCGATACGACCGCCGGTGCTGTTGTCCGCCTCGCCGGTTTGCAGGTTCAGGTCACTGACGCTGGTCAGCTCGCCCCCGCGGTTATCCAGGCTGGCTGCGTTGATGCGGGTGCTGCCGTTGGCGCTGACCGTTCCGGAGCCGTTGAGCAGTTGCCCGGCAATGTCCGCCGACAGGGCGCCAACACTGGTTACCTTGCCCTTCTGGCTGTTGTCGAAGGTTTGCGCAGTGATTGCCAGGTTGCCGTTGCTGGTGATCAGGCCGCCGCTGGCATTCAACAGCTGGCTCGCGGCTATGGACAGATCGCCCTGGCTCAACACTTGACCGCCCTGGCGGTTATCAAGGCTGGCTGCCTTGAGCTGCACACCGTTGGCGGTGATCACCCCGGCTTGATTGAGCAACTGCCCGGAAATGTCCGCAGACAAGCCGGCCACACTCGATACTTTGCCCTGTTGACTGTTGTCGAGATCCTGCGCGGTGATCGAGAGATTGCCGTTGCTCGTAATGAGACCGCCGCTGGCGTTCCATACCTGAGGGGCTGTAATGGTCAGACTGCCCAGACTCGCCACCTGACCGGACTGGCGGTTATCCAGAGTGGTCGTGTTGATCTGCACACCGCTGGCGGTGATCAAGCCGCCGCCGTTATTCAGCAGTGGACCGGAGATGTCCGCGAACAAGGCCGCAAGACTCGACACCTTGCCCTGTTGGCTGTTGTCGAGGTTTTGAGCGGTGATCAACAGGTTACCGTTGCTGGTGATCACACCCGCGCTGGCGTTGCGCAGCTGACTGGCGACTATCGAGAGAATGCCCTGGCTCAACACCTGACCGCCCTCGTGGTTATCCAGGGTCGTCGTGTTGATCCGCACACCGTTGGCGGTGATCGACCCGCTGCCGTTATTGAGCAGCTGTCCGGAGATATCCGCAGACAATGCCGCCACACTCGAGATCTTGCCCTGTGTGTTGTTGTCGAGATCCTGCGCAGTGATCGCCAGATTGCCGTTGCTGGCGATCACGCCATTGTTGGCGTTCAAAAGCTGACCTGAGGCGATGGTCAGAGCGCCCTGACTTAGCACCTGACCGCCCTGGCGGTTATCCAGCGTCGACGCTTTGATCTGTGCGCCATTGGCGGTGATCAAACCAGCGCTGTTGAGCAGCTGTCCGGCAATGTCCGCAGACAGGGCTCCAACACTCGAGATCTTGCCCTGAGTGCTGTTATCGAGATTTTGCGCAGTGATTGCCAGATTGCCGTTACTGGTGATCAACCCGCCGCTGGCGTTCCACAGTTGGCCAGCGTTGAGGGTCAGACCGCCCAGGCTCACCACCTGACCGGCCTGGCGGTTGTCCAGGGTCGCCGCGTTGATCCGTGCACCGTTGGCGGTGATCACCCCGGCGCTGTTAAGCAGTTGTCCGGAAATGTCCGCGGTCAACGCGGCCGCACTTGAGATCTTGCCCTGCTGGCTGTTGTCGAGGTTCTGCGCGGTGATCGCCAGACTGGCGTCGCTGGCAATCTGGCCGCCGTTGGCGTTCAGCAACTGGCCAGCGGTGACAGTCAGATCGCCCTGACTCACCACCTGCCCGGCCTGGCGGTTGTCCAGCGTCGCCGCGTTGATCCGCGCACCGCTGGCGGTGATCACCCCGGCGCTGTTAAGCAGTTGTCCGGAAATGTCCGCTGACAACGCCGCCACACTCGAGATTTTGCCCTGCTGGCTGTTGTCAAGGTTTTGCGCGGTGATCGACAGGTTGCCATTGCTCGCGATAAGCCCGCCGCTGGCGTTCCATACCTGAGTGGCCACAAGGGTCAGGCCGCCCTGACTCAGCACACGACCGGCCTGGCGGTTATCCAGGCTGGCGGCGGTCAGTTGCGTAACGGCCTGGCCGCTCAACGTGCCGCCCTGGTTATTGATGGATTGCCCGGCGCTGACCTGCAGTGTTCGACTGGCAACGACGTTGCCGGCGTTGCGCAGGTCCTGGGCGCTGATCGTGACATCGCCGGCGCCGTTGCGGCTGTTGTCGGCATTTACGCCAGCTTCAACGATGGCCGTGTTGGTCAACTGCCCACTGGTGGACAGCCTGATCTGATCGCGGGCGGCGACGTTCTGCTGGATGCTCAATCCATCGCGACCCTGCACGTCGACACTGCTGCCGTACACCGGGCCCTGAACCTGGGCGTTGAGGGCCTTGACGTTGACGGCGCCGGTCGCGGCGGCCTGGGCCATGTTGAGCTGGCCATTGGCGTCGATCTGGATGTCGCCGGCGCTGGCGGCCAGATTGCCGGCCACTTTCACGCCGACCCCGGCTTCGGTGCCCACCAGACGAATGGCGCCGGCATACATGCCGCCCAGCGCAGAACTGTCGATGGCCAGTTGCGGTTTGGCGCTGCCGTCGTCAGGCAGTGCCGTGGCGTTCAGGGTCTGCGCGTCGACGTTGTTACGACCGGCGATGATGTTGAGTGTGTTGGCGTGCAGCTCGGCGTTGATCTTCGCGCTGCGGGTGATGATGTCGAACTGGTCGAGGTTGCTGGCGTCCAGCCCCCCACCTTCGATGGACACGCTGCCGCCTTCGACGCGGAAATGGTCGAGACGGCCGTTGTCCAGCACTGGCGTGCCGGTGGTGAGGGTCGCCCGCGGTGTGTTTATGAAGCCGCAGCCGTTGCAACTGATGCCATAGGGGTTGGCGACGATAACGTGGGCGGCCTGCCCGGCCACTTCGGTGTAGCCGTTGAGCTGGCTGGCGTTGGCGCCGGTGACTTCGTTGAGAATGATGGACGCGGCGCGGCCGTTGAGGTTCGGGTTGCCGACCACGATGCCACCCAGTTGCGTGCTCTGGGTGCGGGCGGTGGCGTTGTTGAGGATCACACCCTGGGTGCCGACGTTGTACTGCTGGTACTGGTTGTGGGAAAGACCGCTCGCATTGGGCGCCGCGATGTTGACGATGGGCACGCCGTTCCCTGCCTGACTCAGGGTGGTGTTGGTGGTGCCGCTCACCGCGATGCCGTCGGCCTGGGCCAACAGCGGTTGCCAGAACATCGCGTTGGCCAGAATCAAGGCGATCCCGCGCTTGGGCATGCCCCAGAAACGCGGGCGCTCAGTCAGCGCAGCGGAAGGCTGGCGCACGAGGAAATCGAAGTGGCGAACGTCCATGTCAGGTATCCCGGTCAAACGTTAGAGAAAAAAGTCCATGCGGAAATAGATCGGCGACTCGCGCTCGATCAGGCCGCCTGGGCGCTCCAGAGAGTGGGCAAAGGTGACCGTCGCGGCGACGTGCTGACCGCGGGCAAAGCATTCGAAAGCGTTGCTGGACAGGCGCCCGTGCGCGTCGCCGTTGTAGCGATCGTTGGCGATCACGCCCTGGTCGTAAGACGCTGCAATGCCGTAATCGCTGAAGGCCGGGCGCAGCCAGTCGAGGGTGACGGGGCGGGTCAGGCGCAGCTCGTTGCGCCAGTAGCCGCCGCTGTCGCCGGACAGCAGTTGGTCCTTGTAGCCGCGCACCGACGATGACCCGCCCAGGCTCATGCGCTGAGGACTGAACAGCACATCTTCGCTGCGCTGCCCGGTGGCGAGGCTGGTGAAGGTGAAGCTCTCGTCCCACAGCTTGAACGGCTGCAGGTAGCTCACAGTGCCGGTGTATTTGCGATAGCGCGCATTGGCTTCGCCTGGGCCCGGGTGGTTGTTGTCCTGGGCCCCGAACGCGCTGATGCCTTGCTGCATGCCGAGGTCGAGGTTGAGAAACGCCGAGCCCACGCGCCGGCCGTGGTTAATGCCATATTGCACTTCGCTGATGCGGTTGCTGCTGTCGGCCAGCCGGCTGCCTTCGATGTAGTTGTTGCTGCGCAGGTTGGAGACGCCAACGTTCAGCGAGGTCTTGCTCAGGGCGTCACGGTAGATGACCCGCTCGGCGCGCAACTGATGGGTCTGGCTGTCGCCGTTCTGCTTGAAATCGAAACCGTTGGCCTGGGCCTGTGAGCGGTATTCACTTCCGCTGTAGCTGTAACTGAAATTCCACCAGCCCCATGGCAGGTTGTAGGCCAGCCCGGTGTTGTGCGAGGTGTGCAGGTGATCGGTCACCGCGTCGTGGCCGCCACGCAGGCTCAGTTGATCCGCGAGACCCAGCGGGCTGTCCCACTCAAGCCCGGTGTTCCACTGTTGCTCGCCGGTGCTGCGCTGGCCATCGTTGTTGCGCGACAGGTTCACGCGCCATGGCTTTTGCGGGGTGTTCTTGACCAGCACATCGCTGCCGCCGACTTCCTGGCCCGGCGTCAGCTCCATCTGCGCCTGATTGGACGGCAGGCGATTGAGCTGATCGACCATCTGCTCGATCTCGCGCAGGTTGACCAACTGCCCTTCCCGCCCCGGAAACGCCATCTTCAGCTCACGCTCGCTCAGGCCGCCGTCGGCAGCGCTGCGCAGTTTTTCCAGCTGGCCTTCGACCACCAGCACCTGCAGCTGCCCCTTGGACAAATCTTGCTGCGGCAGGTAGGCGCGGCTGGTCACCAGCCCTTTCGCGATGTACAGGTTGGTGATGGTCTTGAGCAATTCGTTGAGCTGGGACACGCCCATGCACGTGCCCAGATAAGGCTGGATCAGGCGCTGACGCTCAGCATCGGACAACGACGCGGCACCTTTGAGCTCGATCGCCGTGATGGTGAAGCAACGCGTGTCGGCAGGGGCCGCCGGCGCGACAGGTGCGGCTTGCTTGCCGGGCAGACTCTTGAGGTCTTCGAGGCGGCGCTGCTGATCCTGGAGCAGTTGCTCCTGGCGGTCGCGCAACAGGTCCTGATCGCCCGGTGTGGGCGCGGCACGAGTCATGAGAGGCGTTGCGGCGAGCAAACAGAGCAGCGCAACTTTCAGGGCGGAGAGGTCCACGAAGCGTCCTTGCAGTAGCACAGTGATATCAATAAACGGCGCGATATTAATGAGCCATTAGACTGACGTCAATAAGCCGGCATGAAATTTCATGTCCCACTCGATGGTCGCGGACCTCTCCCGTTGGCTAAAAGGCACCCAAAAAAAAGGCCGTCCGCGTGAACAGACAGCCTTTTCAGGGTCCCGCATTCCCTCCTCTCGGGGGGCGCAGGTCGCTGTTGAAAACGGGTTTAATTCAATGCCGCAGCAACTTGCGCAACGGCACCCCATCCTTGAGCACCGGCGACTTGATGACGATGTAGCTGAAGTACTTGGAGATCCCGATGTTTTTGTCGAGCAGGCTTTCCACCACTTCCTGGTAGTGCTGAATGCTGCGGGTCATGAAGCGCACCAGGTAGTCGTAGCCGCCGCTGATCAGGTGGCATTCGAGGACTTCGTCCACCAGGCGGATGTTGGATTCGAACTTGGCGAAGTCTTCGCGCTTGTGGTCGCTGAGGGTGATTTCGGTGAAGACGGTGACCGAATCGGTGATCTTGGCCAGGTTCAGATGCGCTTTGTAGCTGGAGATATAACCGGCCGATTCCAGCCGCTTGACCCGTTGCAGGCACGGGCTGGCGGACAGGCCGACGGCATCGGCGAGGCTGACATTGGTCATCCGGCCGTCCTTTTGCAGTTCGACCAGGATGCTGATGTCGATCCGATCCAGTTTTACGAGCCCTTCCATCACGTACCTCTTGACTGCCGTTGTAAGACAATCTTCTAGCAAAATCAGCGCCGTAAAGACAGCTGATGCTGCGCCACAAGGTCGGCCATGCTGTTGATGCAGTACTCCGCCGCGCAGGGCAAGGGCTGACGCGCCCGGTGGCGGCCGATCAGGCAGCGGTCCAACGCGGCGTAAGGGTCGACCGACGGTCGTGTCACGTGCAGAACAGGTTGCACCTGATCGCCCTGATCGGTGAGCCATTGCGGACCTTCGGCCAGGGAAATGAAATCTTCCGGTGCAATTCCCAGGCGCTCGCACAGCAACCCGCGATCCTCGGCATCGCGGTCGCCGCGCACCAGCAGTCGATAGAATTTGCGCAGGTACAGCATCGCCCCCGGTGCGTCTTCGAACAACGACCAGTTGCCCGCCGAACGGGCGAAGCTCATGCCCTCCTCCCAACTGGCGTGCAGGCCCCACTTTTCCGCCAGTTGCCGATGGGCGAAACACAACAGGCCACTGAAGCCCAGCTCGGCGAAGCGCGGATAAAGGCTGGCGACGACCGCGTTGAATTCGGCCAGCACCTCGTCCCTGGCCGGTTGCCCGCCACGGCTGTCGAGCAGCGGTTGCAGCGCGGCCCAGACGCCCGAATCGCGGTCCACCAGCACTTCATCGCAATCAATCAGTAACGCTCGGTACTCTGTTAGCCCTGATTCTGTCAGCCCCATGTGGATCAAACCTCCTGGATGCATCTGGCCCGTCGCGGGCAAAGCGTCACTTCACATTCGAGTTCAAGACTCGTGCCAAAGCGGCGTCGAGGATCTGCACGGCTTCGTCGACCTGGGCTTCGGTGGTCACCAGCGGCGCAAGGAAGCGCAGCACGTTGCGGTAAACGCCACATTTGATCACCAGCAAACCGCCGGCACGGGCTTCGTCGATCACCCGTGAATTGAGGTCGGCGTCCGGGGAACTCGCCGCATCATCCTTGACCAGCTCGATCGCCAGCATGAACCCGGTGCCACGGACGTCGCCGATGCGCGGGTAACGTGCCTGCAAACCAATCAGGCCCCGGCGCAGGCGTTCACCCAGAAGTTGGCTGCGCGCCAGCAGTTGTTCTTCCTCAAACGCGTCAATCACCGCCAGTGCCGCCGCGCAGGCCAGGGCGTTGCCGCCGTAGGTGCCGCCGAGGCCGCCGGGCAGCGGCGCGTCCATGATGTGCGCCTTGCCGACCACGCCCGACAACGGCAAGCCACCGGCGAGGCTCTTGGCGACAGTCACCAGATCAGGCTGGATGCCAGCGTGCTGGTAGCCAAACCAGGTGCCGGTGCGACCGAAACCGCTCTGGATCTCGTCGAGGATCAAAACGATGCCGTGTTTGTCGGCCAAGGCGCGCAGGGCCTGGAGAAACTCCGGCGGCGCGGTGAGGAAGCCGCCATCGCCCTGCATGGGCTCGATGAGGATCGCGGCGACGCGGTCTGGCGCGACTTGGGTGGCGAGCAATTCGTCCAGCGCCTTGAGCGCGACCTCGCTGCTGACACCGCGATACGCATTCGGGTACGGCGTGTGGAACACCTCCGGCGCGAAAGGCCCGAAGTTCTGTTTGTAGGGTTGGCTCATGCCGGTGAGCGTGGTGCCAAGCAAGGTGCGTCCATGGAAGCCGCCACGAAAGGCGATGACCGCCGAACGGTTGGTGTGGGCGCGGGCGATCTTCACAGCGTTTTCCACGGCCTCGGCGCCAGAGGTGAAGAACGCGGCCTTGTAGGCTTCCTGACCGCCGATCATTTCGCAGAGGCGCTGGGCCAGGTCTAGGTAAGGTGTATAGGCCGCCACCTGAAAGCAGGCGTGGGAGACTTTTTGCAATTGGGCCTGCACGGCAGCGACCACTTTCGGGTGGTTATGGCCGACGTTGAGCACGCCGATGCCGCCGACGAAGTCCAGGTAGCGCTTGCCATCCACGTCCCACAATTCGGTGCCCTGGGCGCGGTCGATCACCAGCGGGTGCGCAGTGACCAGACCACGGGGCACAAATTGCTCGCGCTGACGGAGCAAAAGAGGGGTTTCGTCGACTTTGCTGTTCATGGCATTTCCCATCGTGAGTCCGGCAACCTGGAGGCGGTTGCGATGCTGCTCAGGTTACGGCGTGCGGGCAACGCACTTAGCCGAACTTGGCCCGTGAGAAATTCGGATCAACTGTTTTGGCCCCGCCTTTCAACAGATCCTGCGCCGGGCTTGGGGGATGATGTGGGCTAGCTCCCTACCCCTTCCCTTCAGTTTCCCTTTAGCAGGAGAAGCCCATGGCCTTGCTCTACAAAGCCGACCCCGCGCGCGCGCAACACTGGCAGACGCTGTTCGCCGAACACGCCCCGGACATCGAATGGCGCGCCTGGCCGGACATCGGCAATCCCGAAGAGGTCGAGTACCTGGCGGCCTGGCAGGCGCCGGATGATCTGACGCAGTTGCTGCCCAATCTGAAGGCGCTGTTCGCGCTGTCTGCCGGGGTCGATCAGCTGGATCTGTCGCGTTTGCCGGCGGATCTGCCGGTGGTGCGGCTGCTGGATCCGGGCATCACCCGGGGCATGTGTGAGTACGCGACGTGGGCGGTGTTGAGTCTGCATCGGGATATGCTGCGGTACCGCGAGCAGCAGGCGGCGCGCTGTTGGCAGGCGCATCTGTTGCGGCCAGCGGAGCATCGGCGCGTGGGGGTGATGGGGTTGGGCACCCAGGCGCAGCAGATTCTGGCGACGCTGGCGCCGTTCGGGTTTGCGTTGTCGGGCTGGGCGCGCAGTGTTCATGAGATTGAGGGTGTGGACTGTTTTGCGGGTCAGGCGCAGTTGTCGGGGTTTCTGGGTCAGTGCGATATTTTGTTGTGTGTGTTGCCGTTGACGGAGCAGACGGAGGGGATTCTGGACCGGAACCTGTTTGCGTTGCTGCCGCGGGGCGCGGGGCTGATCAATATGGGGCGCGGCGGGCATCTGGTGGAGGGGGATTTGCTGGAGGCGTTGGAGAGTGGGCAGTTGAGTGGCGCTGTTTTGGATGTGTTGCAGGTGGAGCCGGCGGCGGCTGATCATGGGTTTTGGGGTCATCCGCAGGTGGTGTTGACGCCGCATGTGGCGGCGATGACGCAGCCGGCGAGTGCCTTTGGGGTGTTGCTGGAGAATATTAGGCGGTTTGAGCGGGGGGAGCGGATGGTGGGTGAGATAGATCGAAATCGGGGGTATTGAGCTTCGCAGATCGTTCCCACGCTCCGCGTGGTAACGCCAGATCAAGGGCGTCTGCCTGGGGGCAGACCGTTTCGCCTTCGGCGACTTACTTTTGAAAAGCACCAAAAGTAAGCAAAAGTGCCTGCTCCTGGTTGGGCCCGACTTCGTCGGGTTCCCTCACTTCGACGACGCTCCGTGGGCCCGCGCCGAACGGGCATCCATGTCCTGACGGCGCTCTCGCCGCATCCATGCGGCTCGACCCACTGCGCGTCATCTACGTTCGGCCTGCACCAAAGTCGCGATTGGTGTCGTCTGGGCTAGCTGTGTATGAAGATCAAAAGCAGATCAAAAGCGGATCAAGGGCTTCCCGGCTAAAGCTGGTCCTACGGGGATCGCCGAAGGTCCCACTGACACCGCGCATGCTTTTAGTGGGACCGGCTTTAGCCGGGAAGCTTTTGATTTGATCGTTCCCACGCTCTGCGTGGTAATGCCGCCCCGGACGCTCTGCGTCCCGCTGTTGATTTCTTACCGGCTTAACCCAGTCCCACCGAAATCTGAAGCCTGTCCGCCCGGCAACATCCCGTAACCCCCACGCCGTTGACCGCTCGTCGACCCGCCCGCATCCTGCGCCGCCTTAAATTGGCGGACATCAGGAAGGTCATGTTCAAGGACGACAAAAAAGATCCCTTTGAAGAACACTCGATTTTTAAAGGGCTTCCCAACGGAGGCGCGTCGTGGGTAGCGTGGAATCTGCCGCCCGAGCCCGTGCGAGTCCCAACCCCGATGCCAGAGCGCTGGCCCGCCCCGAAGGAGCGTACCGATAAGGTCTTCGCCAAATCCTGTACCGGGGAATGGTGCAGCACTGACGCCGGGACCACTGTCGAACCCGCCTCCAACTTCGGCGCGATCATGATGGCGGGCGCCATGCTGCTGCCTTCCGCCTCAGACGCCATTGCAGCGGCTCTGGGCGCAGACATGGGACTGGGCCGCATGGCCGGCGGCGGCATCATGCAACGCAGCCACACCTGGCTGCTTCGCGGAGCAGGCGGCCCGGCGAGTTTGTTCATCGTGGGCATGCTCCCAGCAAAGATGGGCGACGGCACCCTCTACACCGACGACGAATTGCGCAACCTGACTCAGGCGACAACCCGGGTGCGTTTCCAGCTGCGCCGTGACGCCGAAGGCGAGTTGCAGATTTACGGCATCCATTCCAAGGCATCCGGCGACGACTCGGTCCGCACCGTGCAAGCCCGCTGGAATGCCGACAAAAGCGCGATGGAAGCCCATCTCAACGGCGTCACCATTCTCATGACGCCCCGCCGAGGTCGATATGGGACGCTGGAACCGCTGGTCTACCCTGAAAACAGCGACGCCCGTTTAGGCACCATCCTCGTCCACCCTATCCCGGACGACACCGACAGCCAGCTCGAAGGCCTCCCCGGCGAAGACATCACCGCCGAAGACTGCATCCTGGTCTTCCCGGCCGAGTCGGGGCTGAGGTCGATGTATGTGGTGTATGCGCGGCCGTTTAATGGGGATCATGGGTATCATCCGCCTCCACTGGACCTCCCAGGCTTTCCAGACGCCAAGAAAGCAGACAGTAAAACAATGGTCCAGGGTGGTGGAGCGAAGCGACGACGCTGGAAAGATCCCAAAGGCCGAATATTTGAGTGGGATAGTCAGCACGGGACTGTCGAAATGTACGACAAACAAGGCAAGCACTTGGGGGAGTTTGATCCTCAGAGCGGCGAGCGAACCAAGCCGGCCAAGCCCGGCCGTAAAATTGAAAAGTGAGATTTCTATGTTCCTCTATATATTTGGATTTTTGCTCGACAGCACCGAAGACGACTCGCTGAAATTTGAAATGAAGATAGATCCGTCGTTGGATGACGAAATCGTAGCGCGGCTCGGCCATGCAAGCCTAAACGCGATGGCGGAAGGTGACTGGCCGCTGACAAACGAGCAGGTCACAATGCTGTCTTCACTCACGGGACGCCAACTTCCGACCGATCTGAAGCTCCTGATAGGCGTCGTAGCGTAAGCACAGCACAGGGCCAACCACCCTCTGGATAACTTAATGATTGGTGAAGTCACCTCATATGGCATTCATTCTGATACAGGGCTTTTACCCTGAGCCCAACCCGGACAACTCGCTGCAATACGAAGCAGACGTATCAGCGCATTTAGAAACCTCGGTGCTCGCCGTGATGGGATGGTCGTCTCAAACGGATGTTCCGCCCGGGGACCACGACCTTACAACCGCTCAGGCTTCCGAAATATTTTCAATTCTCGGCGAGTCGTTCAGACCAGACCTGATTTACGGAATCGGACTATGCAGATCGTGACAGGGCGCGTTTACCCATGCATTAGCGGATTTTTGGCAGACAGTAGTGAAGATGACTCACTTAAGTTCGAGCTTGATCTCGACGAATCTCATATACAGGAAATCCTCCCGATACTTGGCCTTCAGAGCATCAATGAAATGGCAGCAGGCCAATGGCTGCTCTCTACTGATCAGATCATGCAAATGTCGACACTGGTGGGACGGCCACTGCCTATTGATTTACAGCTGTTCATAGGACTTGAAGCTCGAACGGAAAGGTCTTGAACGCTTGCAACGGAATGATTTATTTGCAGTGCGAATACTGCACAGGAGCCCAACCAATGCCATACCTATCCATCAGCGGCTTCTTTCCCGAGCCGAATCCTGATGACTCCGTAAAGTACAAAAGACCGTCACCCAGGATGCTCAGATTCCTGTACTCGCAGCGATGGGTTGGGCGTCACTTACTGATGTGCCTGAAGGTGAATATGCGCTGACAGAGATTCAGGCTGCAGCAGTGTTGGAATTGCTAGGCGACCCTTTGAACAACGAGCTTGTGTACTGTATCGGACTGCGCAGATAGACAACGCTAATGATTCGAGGCGTCATCCCATATGACATTCATGCTGATACAGGGCTTTCGTTTAAAGGGGACGGATTTATTTACAGCGCTTGTCCATAAATTAATCTGTCCCCGGTCCGTCGGTGTGGCATCCGACGTCTTCCCGGCTAAAGCCGGTCCCACTGAGATCAAAACCTGTAATCGTTGAGCCAGACACACGCAGATCGTTCCCACGCTCTGCGTGGTAATGCAGCCCCGGACGCTACGCGTCCCTGTAGGACCGGCTTCAGCCGGGAAGAGGCCCGCGCAATCGCTATCAATTTTCAGTTGGGCAACTGACGCCTTCCCGGCTAAAGCCGGTCCTACTGACACAACGCTTGCATTTAGTGGGACCGGCTTTAGCCGGGAAGAGGCTCGCGCAATCGCTATCAATTTCTCGGTGTAGCAACCGACGCCTTCCCGGCTAAAGCCGGTCCCACTGAGATCAAAACCTGTAATCGGTGAGCCAGACACATGCAGATCGTTCCCACGCTCCGCGTGGTAACGCAGCCCCGGACGCTCAGCGTCCCTGTGGGACCGGCTTTAGCCGGGAAGGCTTCAGCGGCCATACCGAAAAATTGATATTGCACACACCGGCCTCTTCCCGGCTGAAGCCGGTCCAACTATTGGAACGCGTAGCCTGACGGCCCTCCGTTAAACCAACCTTCCGGCAATCGCCGCCCCCACGTCTTGCGTCGAGCCCTGCCCGCCCAGGTCCGGGGTGATCGGGCCTTGGGCAATCACTTCCTCAATCGCCTGCAATATCCCGTCATGGGCCGCGCGGTAGCGTTCGTCGCCGTTGCCGAGGAAGTCGAGCATCAGTGCGCCGGACCAGATCATCGCGATGGGGTTGGCGATGTTCTGCCCATAGATATCCGGCGCCGAGCCGTGCACCGGTTCGAACAACGACGGAAACCGCCGTTCCGGGTCGAGGTTGGCCGACGGGGCGATGCCGATGGTGCCGGCGCACGCCGGGCCGAGGTCCGAGAGGATGTCGCCGAACAGGTTCGACGCCACGACCACGTCAAACCGGTCCGGCTGCAGCACGAAGCGTGCACACAGAATGTCGATGTGCTGCTTGTCCCACGTCACCTCGGGGTAGTTCGCCGCCATCAATGCCGTGCGCTCGTCCCAGTACGGCATGCTGATGGAGATGCCGTTGGATTTGGTCGCGGCTGTCAGGCGTTTGCGCGGGCGGGTCTGGGCCAGTTCGAAGGCGAATTTGAGGATGCGGTCAACGCCACGGCGGGTGAACACCGATTCCTGCAGCACGAATTCGTGTTCGGTGCCTTCGAACATCTTGCCGCCCACCGAGGAATATTCGCCCTCGGTGTTTTCCCGGATCACCACGAAGTCGATGTCCCCCGGCTTGCGTCCCGCCAGCGGACAGGGCACGCCGGGGAACAGGCGTACCGGACGGATGTTCACGTACTGGTCGAAGTCCCGGCGAAACTTGAGCAACGAGCCCCACAGGGAAATGTGGTCCGGCACCTTGTCGGGCCAGCCCACGGCGCCGAAGTAGATCGCGTCATAGCCCTTGAGCTGCTCGAACCAGTCGTCGGGCATCATCTTGCCGTGGGCGAGGTAGTAGTCGCAGTGGGCCCAGTCGAGCAGGTCGATGCTCAGGTTGAGTTCCCACTTTTTCGCCGCTTGTTCCAGTACCCGCAGCCCTTCGGGCAGGACTTCCTTGCCGATGCCGTCGCCCGCAATCGCGGCGATTCTGAATGCCTTGCTCATGGTGCGCCCCTCGGGATGAATCAGTTCAAGCCGCCGATGTGGAAGGCTTTGACTTCAAGGTACTCGTCCAGGCCGTACTTGCTGCCCTCGCGGCCGAGGCCCGATTGTTTGATGCCGCCGAACGGCGCGACTTCCATCGAGATGATCCCGGTGTTGAGGCCGACCATGCCGAACTCCAGCGCCTCGCCGAAACGCCACGAGCGCTTCAGGTCCTGGGTGAAAAAGTAGGCGCCCAAACCGAACGGAGTGGCGTTGGCCAGGGCCAGCGCTTCGGCTTCATCAGTAAAGCGCATCAACGGCGCCACCGGGCCGAAGGTTTCTTCGTTGGCCAGTAGCATGCCGGCGTGGGCGTCAGCCAGCACGGTGGGTTGCACGAACTGGCTGTCGCCTGTGGGAATCCCGCCGCAGAGCAGTCTGGCGCCCTGACTCAAGGCATCGTCGATGTGCCGGGCCACCTTGGCGACCGCCGCCGGGTTGATCAGCGGGCCGATGGTCACGCCCTCTTCCAGGCCGTTGCCGACCTTGAGCTTAGCCACCTCCTCCACCAATCGCGCGGCGAAACGGTCGTAGATGCCCGCCTGCACCAGAATGCGGTTGGCGCACACGCAGGTTTGCCCGGCGTTGCGAAACTTGCTGATCATCACTCCGGCCACGGCCTGTTCCAGGTCGGCGTCGTCGAACACCACGAACGGCGCGTTGCCGCCCAGTTCCAGGCTCAGGCGCTTGATGTGTTCGGCGCTCTGGCGCATCAGCAGGCGGCCGACGGCAGTGGAGCCGGTGAAGGAAATCTTGCGCACCGCCGGGTTGCCGGTGAGTTCTTCGCCAATGCCGGCGGGCAGCCCGGTGAGGACGTTGAACACCCCGGCCGGAATGCCGACACGCTCGGCCAGCACCGCCAGGGCGAGGGCCGACAGCGGCGTGAGGTCCGACGGTTTGACGATGATCGGGCAGCCGGCGGCCAGGGCCGGCGCGCACTTGCGGGTGATCATCGCGTTGGGGAAGTTCCACGGGGTGATCGCGGCGCAGACGCCGACGGGTTGCTTGAGGGTCAGCAGGCGGCGGTCGCCGCTGGGGGCCGGCATGGTTTCGCCGTAGACCCGGCGCGCCTCTTCGGCGAACCATTTGACGAAGCCGGCGCCGTAGCGGATTTCGCCCTTGGCCTCGTTGAGTGGCTTGCCCTGCTCGCAGGTCATGATCAGCGCCAGGTCGTCGAGGTGGTCGATCATCGCCTGGAACCAGCGCTCCAGCAGCGCCGCACGTTCTGCCGCCGGGCGCGCGCGCCACTCAGGCCAGGCGCGTTCGGCGGCTTCGATGGCGCGGCGGGTGTCGACCGCGTCCATGGCCGGAACCTGGGCAAGCAGATCGCCGGTGGCGGGGTCGCGGACGTCCAGGGTGGCGCCGCTGTCAGCAGCGATCCACTGGCCGTTCACGTAGGCGCGTTCAGCCAGCAGGCCGGGGTCTTGCAAGCGATTCTTGAGCATGGTCGAGTCCTGATCCGAGACAGATTCCAGTCTAGGGATCCGGCTCGGACGAGGATGCCGAAAGCGCCTTCAAACCAGTGCGCCGTGCTGAAATTCACGTCAGGACGGCAGGCTCTGCTACGCCTTCAACGAGCCCAGCAGCCCTTGCAAAAAGCGCTCGCCGGCGTCCATCTGGCTGACCTCGATAAACTCGTCCGGCTTGTGCGCCTGTTCGATGGAACCCGGGCCGCACACCACCACCGGCACGTCGAGGCGCTGCTTGAACAGACCGCCTTCGGTGCCGAAGGAGACCTTGGTCATGCCGGTGTCCGGCGCAGCGAATTGCTTGAGGAAGCTCACCGCTTCGACCGTCGGGTGGGTGTCGAGGCCGGGGTAGACGTTGATGGTTTCGATCTCGATGGCAGCGACGCTGGAGAGCTTCTGCGCCTCGCGCACGATCACTTCGGCGCGCTCGCGCATCTGCTCGATGAACTGTTCCAGGTTGTCGGCGGGCAGGTTGCGCACCTCGAAATCCAGGGTGCACAGGTTCGGCACGATGTTCAGCGCCTTGCCGCCGCTGATCTGCCCGACATGCACGGTGCTGTAGGGCACGTCGTAGTCGGTGTCCTGGGCACCGTGGTGTTGCAGGTGCTGCTGGCTTTCACGCAGGGAGGCGATGAAGTCGCAGGCCACGTGAATGGCGTTGACCGAGCGCGGCGCCAGGGACGAATGCGCCTCCTGGCCCCGGCAGTAGGTGCGATAGGAGCCTTTGCCCTTGTGGCCCAGCACGAATTGCATGTTGGTCGGCTCGCCGATCACGCAGAGAAACGGCCGCACTGGTGCCAGGTGCAGCACGTCAAGCAAGCGCCGCACGCCGACGCAACCGATTTCCTCGTCATGGGACAAAGCCAGTTGCAGCGGGCGGTTGAGTGGGCGTGTAAGTGAGTGCTCTGCCGCGTCGAGCATGGCGTCGATGGCCAGGGCGATGAAGCCCTTCATGTCGCAGCTGCCACGGCCATAAACGCGGCCATCCTGCACCGTGGCGGCGAACGCCGGAAAGGTCCACGCCTGCCCCGCCGCTGGGACCACGTCGGTGTGCCCGGAGAGCAACACGCCGGGCTGGTCTTTCGGGCCGGTGCTGGCGAACAGGTTGGCCTTCTTGCCACTCTCGTCTTTGACGATCAGCGACTCGATGCCTTTGGTCACCAGCAGGTCGCGGACGTAGTCGATCAGGGCCATGTTGGACTCCGACGACACGGTTTCGAAGGCCATCAGCCGTTTCAGAATATCGAGAACCCGGGGTTTCATGAGGCGTGGCTCCGTTGCTCGGCAGGAAGGGCAAAACGTGTGATGGAGAATGCCTCGATCGGGGTCGTGGTGCGACCGGTATCGAGCAGTTCGGCCATCACATCACCGACGCCAGGGCCGAGCTGGAAGCCGTGGCCGCAGAAGCCAAAGGCGTAGAACAAGCCGTCGACAGTGCCGCTGGGCCCCATCACCGGCAGCGAATCCGGCAGGTACCCTTCGATGCCGCTCCACACGCGGATGATGTTCAGATTGCCCACGCCCGGCAGCAGGCGGCGCATCTGTTCGGCCTGATTGAGGATGCTGCGCGGCTCGACAGCGGCACGGCGGTTAAGCATGTCGGGTTTGCTGCGAAAGCCGCCGCCGATGATGATATTGCCCCGGGGGATCTGACGGAAATAAATCACCTCTTCGGCGATCTTGGTGTACACGCCGATTACCGTCGGCAAGGCGTAGGGCACCGGCTCGGTGACCGCCATCTGCGGGCCGTGGGTGTCCAGCGGCACCGGTTCGCCAAACTGCGCCGAAAGTTTCTGGCCCCAAGCGCCGGCGGTGATCAACAGCTGCGCGGCGTGGAACTGACGGCCGTCGGTGGTGGTGACGTGAAAGTCACCGCCCACTTTTTCGACCTCGGCCACTTCCGTGCGCTCTTCGATCTGCGCGCCCAGGCGGCGTGCGGCGCGGGCAAAGGCCGGCGCGGCGAGGCGTGGGTTGGCGTGGCCGTCATGGGGGGCGTAAGAGCCGCCTTTGACGTCAGCGCCGAGGAAGCCAAAACGCTGATGCAGCTCGGCGCCTCGATACACTTTCAGGTCCAGTTGCTCGGCTTCCGGCGCGGCGGCGTAGGCCTCCAGCTCGGCGATTTCGTCCTCGCGATAACACACACGCATGTGCCCGCTGGGGATGAATTCGAGGTCGTCGTCGATCAGCTCCGGCAGGCGTTTCCACAGCGCCCACGAGCGATTGGCCAGGGCCAGTTGCCCGAGAAAACGCCCTTGTCGGCGCACGTTGCCGAAGTTGACGCCGCTGGCGTACTGGCCGATCTGGTCGCGTTCCAGGAGGATCACCGACTGCCCGCGCCGACGCAGAAAAAACGCCGTCGCTGAGCCCATCAAACCGCCACCGACAATCACCACATCTGCTTTTTGCACGCTCATGGCGACACCTCCTCGATGAGCATCGACAACGGTTTGACCGGCGCTTGCCCGCGCTGGCGACCGACTTCCTGCACCTGCACGCCGGCCTCGGCCGCGATCACTTCGGCACCCGCCTGGGAGCAATAACGCCCCTGACAGCGCCCCATGCCGACACGGCTGAAGGCCTTGGCGCGGTTGACCTCACAGGCGCCCTTCTCGTTGACCGTGCGGCGCAATTCGCCGGCCGTGATCATCTCGCAGCGGCACACGATGGCGCTGTCGGGCAAGGCCTTGGCCTGTTCGGCAGGCCAGGGAAACGCTTCGGCCAGGCCCAGACGAAACTGGTCCATCACCGCCAGCGTCTGTTGTTGTTCATCGCGCAGCCCGGCATTGAACGGCTGTTTGAGGTCTTCCAGCAGTGCCAGGGCCACTCGGCGCCCGGCGTACTCGGCGGCATCGGCGCCGCGAATCTTCGCCCCGTCACCGGCGGCATACACGCCGTTCACCGAGGTACGACCGGCCTCGTCCGTCGCCAGCCACCATTGGCTGGAGGCGTCATCGAAGGCCATGGCGCAACCGGCCAGATCACCCAGCTGGGTTTCCGGGCGCAAGTGATAACCCAGCGCCACAGCATCCGCCTGCACAGTCACGGCCTTGCCGCTGCCGGTGGTGAAGCGCACGCCTGCCACGCCATTGGCGCCATCACCCAACACCTCTAACGGCTTGACGCCGAAATGCACGGGCACTTTGGCCTGGTACAACTGCGCCAGAAATTTCATCCCGGTCCACAGCAGACCCGGCCGCGCCAACAGTTTGGGCAGGGCTTTGAGGCGCAGGCTGAAGGGCGAGGTATCGAGGACCGCAGCCACCGTGGCGCCGGCTTTGACGTACTGGCTGGCGACCAGGTACAGCAACGGCCCGCTGCCCATGAACACCACACGATGGCCAATGGACACGGCCTGATTCTTCAACGCGATCTGGGCCCCGCCCAGGCTGTAGGTGCCTGCCAGTTGCCAGCCTTCGATGGCCATCAAGCGGTCGGTGGCCCCGGTGCAGAGGATCAGCGCGTCGTAGTCCAGCGTGCTGTGGCGACCCTGATTGGCGCAGCACAACTGCCCCGGCGTGAGGTTCCACACCAGGGTGTCGGGGCGGTAGTCGATGGCGCCATGGATGCGGTCGAAGGTCTGGTGCAGGTGCCTGGCCTTGTCGGCTTCGCTGCCATACAAGGTGCTGTAATCGCGGGTGAAGCCGTCAGGCTGGCGGCGGTAGATCTGCCCGCCGTCGCGGCGGTTTTCGTCGACCACGATCGGTTTGATGCCGGCCGCCAGCAAGGTTTCGGCGCAGCGCACACCGGCCGGGCCTGCACCCACGATGACGACGCGATGAGTGCTCAGCTGTGCAGTGGCCATGTCGCCTCCGGTTGTGTGGTGACGATGTCGAGCCCGTCGCGGACTTCGTTGGAGCAGGCGCGCAGGCGTTCACCACCGCGGGTCCAGACCCAGCAATCCTGGCACGCGCCCATCAGGCAGAAACCGGCGCGGCGGCCGCTGTCGAATTCCGACTGGCGCAGCGAGCTGCCCTGGGTCAGCAACGCCACCATTAGCGTGTCGCCCTGCAACGCTTCGACCGGCGCGCCATCCACGGTCAGGTTGACCGTCGGCCGGCCTTGTTCGGCCAACCTCACAAAACGCCCTTTCATGCATACGCTCCAAAGCTTGTGGTGGTAACGCCGCGCTGGGTCGCCAGCAAGTCGGCGCCGTCGCGGTGGCAAAGAATTTCGCTGCCGTTGTCCAGCGTGCGGCGGTTCGGCGCGGTGCGATTGCACAGTCCGTCGATGCGCATCGGGCAACGGTTAAGGAAGGTGCACAGTTCCGGCAGGTTGGACCGCTCGCCGATCGGCGGCAGCTCGCCACTGGTGGCGCCGCAGGTTTCCAGCCAGCCCTGGCGCAATTCGGGCACCGAATGAATCAACAGGTCGGTGTACGGGTGATACGGCGCTTCGGCAAAGGACTCGCGGCGGCCGGCGTGGACTTTGTGGCCGCTGTACATCACCACGATGTCATCGCACAGCGCGCGCACGGTGGAGATGTCGTGGCTGATGAACAGGTAGGACACACCCAGTTGCTGGCGCAGGTCGCGCAGCAGTTCGAGGATCGCCGCGCCGACCACGGTGTCGAGGGCCGAGGTCACTTCATCGCAGAGGATCAAATCGGGCTTGGCTGCCAATGCCCGGGCCAGATTGACCCGCTGTTTCTGCCCACCTGACAGCTCACCGGGACGGCGATCAGCCATTTCCCGCGGCAGACGCACCAGGTCGAGCAGCTCACCGATGCGCGCCTGCAACGCCGCGCCTTTGAGCCCGAAATACATTTTCAGCGGACGGCTGAGGATGTTCGCCACGCTGTGCATCGGGTTGAGCGCGGTGTCGGCGTTCTGGAAGACCATCTGAATGCGCCGAAACTGCTCCGGCGTGCGCTCCGACAGGCTGCCGCCCAACGGCTGGCCGTCAAAGGTCAGGCCGCCGAGGGCCGGGGTCAACAGCCCCGCCACCACCCGCGCCAAAGTGGACTTGCCCGAGCCCGATTCACCGATTACGCCGATGGCCTGGCCGCGCCGCACGGTCAGGTCGATGTCTTCCAGCACCCGAATCGCCGGCATGCCTTGCATGTTCTTGTTGCCGTAGCCGGCGGTCAGGCCGGTGATGGTCAGCAGCGGCCCCTCTTCCGCGATGCCACAGGGTGGGCGAATGCGCGTATCAGGACGCGCGGCGGCGAGCAGGCTGCGGGTGTATTCGTGGGCCGGCGCCTTGAGCAGCGGCGCGGTGGCGCTTTGTTCAAGGATCTGCCCGCCGTTGAGCACGACAATCTGATCGGCCATTTGCGCGACCACGGCCAGGTCGTGGGACACGTAGACCGCCGTCGCCCCGCGTTCACGCACCACACGCTTGAACGCCCGCAGCACGTCGATCTGGGTGGTGACGTCCAGCGCGGTGGTCGGCTCATCGAGCACCACCAGCAGCGGGTCGCTGATCAGCGCCATGGCCGCCATCACCCGTTGCAGTTGCCCACCGGAGACCTGGTGCGGGTAGCGTCGGCCAATGCGTTCAGGGTTCGGCAGGGCCAGATCGCGGAACAGGCCGATGGCCTTGGCTTCCAGCTCTGCGCGGGTGCCCAGGCCGTGGATCAACGGCCCTTCGACCACTTGATCGAGGAGTTTTTTCGCCGGGTTGAATGCGGCAGCGGCGCTCTGGGCAATGTACGAAACACGATTGCCGCGCAGGCCCTGCAACTGTTTTTCGTTCAGGGCGAGCATGTCGTGTTCGCCGACCTGCACCACGCCGCCGGACAACCGGCAGCCCCGCCGCGCGTAACCGAGCAAGGCCAGAGCAATGGTGGTTTTGCCGGAGCCGGACTCGCCAATCAGCGCGAGCACTTCGCCTTTCTCCAGCGAAAAGCTCACGCCCTTGACGATCTCCACTTCGCTGCCCGGATCACCGGCCACCACGCGCAAGTCTTCGACGCGAATCAACTGGGTCATATCAATGGCCTCCCGAGCGTCGACCGCGTCGCGATGACAGGTAGTCGATCAGCAGATTGACGCCGATGGTCAGCGTGCCGATGGCCAGCGCCGGAATGATGATCGCCATCGCGCCCTGATTGAGCCCGCCGATGTTTTCCCGCACCAGCGAGCCCAGGTCGGCGTCCGGCGGCTGCACGCCAAGGCCGAGAAAACTCATGCCGCTGAGCAACAGCACGATGTAGCCGAAACGCAGGCCGAGGTCGGTCAGCACCGGGTTGAGCATGTTCGGCAGGATTTCCCGGCACGCCACGTACAACTTGCCTTCGCCCCGGGTCCGCGCCACTTGCACGTATTCCAGCGCTTCGATATTGACCGCCATGCTGCGGGCCACGCGGAACGAACCGGGGATGTAACTGATGACCGCCGTGCAGATCAGCAGCGTGACCGACGAGCCGAACGCCGAAACCATGATCAGTGCGAGCATTTTGCTGGGGATCGAGATGAACGCATCCATGATCCGGCTGATGATTTCGTCCAGCCACTTGGGCGAAACCACCGACAGCAGCGCGCAGCCGGTGCCAAAGGTGCTGGCCAACAGCGCCGCCACCAGCGAAAGGCCGACCGTGAAGCGCGCGCCTACCAGCACCCGGCTGAGCATGTCGCGGCCCAGGTAATCGGTGCCGAACGGATGCGCCAGGCTGAAACCTTCGAAGATGTTGTCGGAGATCACTTCGCCGACCGGGTGCGGCGCCAGCCACGGGCCGAACAGCGCCACCAGCAGCCAGATGACGCAGACGGCAGCACCGACCAATCCCAGCCAAGACGGGTTGCCGGAGACCTTGGCCAGCGCCAGGGCAGAAGACGCAGGCCTGGATTTCGCAATGAGCGGGTTCATTGGTTTCTCAGCCTCGGGTTGGAGAGGATGGCGCAGAGGTCGGCGAGCAACACCAACGCCAGGTAGGCCGCGCAGAACAGCATGGTGCAGGCTTGCACCAGGGCCATGTCGCGGTTGGTCACGGCATCGACCATCAGGCTGGCAATGCCGGGGTAGTTGAAGATGGTCTCGACGATCACCACCCCGCCGAGCAGGTAAGACAGGCTCAGCGCAATGGCGTTGGCAATCGGCCCGATGGCGTTGGGCAAGGCGTGGCGCAGCACGATGCGGATCGGGCTGACGCCTTTGAGGAGGGCCATTTCCACGTACGGGCTGTCGAGCTGGTCGATGACGGCGGCACGGGTCATCCGCGCCATCTGCGCCACGATCACGCAGCACAAGGTCATCACCGGTAACGCGTAGGTGCGCAGAAATTGCAGCGGTGAAGTGATGTCAGTGGCGTAGGACAGCGCCGACAGCCAACCGAGGTTGACCGCGAAAATCAGCACCGCCAGGGTCGCCACCAGAAACTCCGGCACCGCGACCATGGCCAGGGTGATGAAGCTCAGGCAGCTGTCGATGCGTCCGCCCCGGCCCATGGCCGAACCGATGCCGAGGATCAGCGCCAGCGGCACCGACACCAGCGCCGTGGCGGCCGCCAGCATCAGCGTGTTGGGCACCCGCCCCGCCATCAATTCACCCACCGGCATGGCGTTGGACACCGACTGGCCCATGTCGCCGGTGAGCAAATTCATCAACCAGTGCAGATAGCGCAACACGCCGGGTTGATCCAGCCCCAGTTTCAGGCGCAGCGCCGCCACCTGTTCAGGGGTGGCGAACTGGCCGAGGGATTGCTGCGCCGCGTCGCCCGGCAGCACGGCCGTGATCGCGAACACGACCATGGACACGATCAACAGGGTCACGACCCCGGCACCGAGGCGCCGGCAGATCAACCACAGCGTATGGCTATTCATCGCACTACCTCCTTAAGCGTCCAGCCACACCTGCTCGGCGAACATGTAGCCCATGAAGCCGCCCAACGGGTTGGAGTCGTAGCCCTTGATGCGCTGGTCGACGCCGTCGATGTTGCTGATGAACACCGGCACGCCGATGCCACAGTGGTCGTGGACCAGGGTCTGCATGTCGCCGTACATCTTGGCGCGCTTGGCGTCGTCGGTTTCGCCCCGGGCCAGCATCAGCAACTGATCGAATTGGTCGTTCTGCCAGCCGGACTCGTTCCATGGCGCCTTGGACTGGAAGAACTGCGAGAACATCACGTCAGCATTCGGCCGAGGGTTGATGTTGCCGAAGCTCAACGGGTGCTTCATCCAGTGGTTGGACCAGTAGCCGTCGGCGGGCAGGCGGTTCACGTCCAGCTTGAGCCCGGCCTGTTTCGCCGATTGCTGCAGCAGCACGGCGATGTCCACGGAACCTGTCGCGGCAGGCGACGCCATGACGGGCATGGTGATGCTTTCCATGCCGGCTTTCTTCAGCAGGAACCTGGCTTTTTCCGGGTCGTAGACCGTCTGCGGCAGGTCGGCGTTGAAGTAGCGCGAACCCGGCGCAATCGGGTGATCGTTGCCGACCACGGCAAAGCCACGAAACACGGCGGATTTGACCTGTTCACGGTCCAGCAGCAGCTTCATGGCCTGGGTGAATTCCGGGCTTTTGCCGGGCAGCTGGTCCTGGCGAATGATCAAGTCAGTGTAGTTGCCCGACGGTGCATCGACGACGCGGTGTTTGGGGCTGGCGGCGATGCGCGTGGTGGAGCGCGGGTTGACCTCGTTGATCATGTGCACGTCGCCGGACAGTAGCGCGTTGACCCGCGATGGCTCGTCGGCAATGGCGATGAATTCGATCTCGTCGAGGTACGGCAGGCCCGGTTTCCAGTAGCTCTTGTTACGCACCGCGACCGAACGCACACCCGGCTTGAACTCGCCGACGGTGAACGGCCCGGTGCCGATGCCTTTGTTGAAATCGGTGGTGCCCTCGGGAACGATCAGCAGGTGCGACACGGCGAGAATCGACGGCAGTTCGGCGTTCGGCGCGCTGAGGCGGATCTGCACTTCGTTCGGGCCGGTGGCCTTGATCTCGGCAAACTGTTCCATCAGCGGCATGACTTTGGACCCGGTCAGCGGGTCCTTGTGGCGGCTGAGGGAGAACACCACGTCGGCGGCGCTGAGGCTCTTGCCGTTGTGAAAGGTCACGTCCTTGCGCAGGGTGATGGTCCACAGGGTGGCGTCAACGTTGTCGATGCGCTCGGCCAATTCCAGCTGCGGCACCAGGTGCTTATCGAAACGGGTCAGGCCGTTGTAGAACATGTAGTGACGGGCATAGTCGGTGGACAGCGCGCCCTTGGCCGGGTCGAGGGTGTCGGCGGTGGAGCTGGACATGCCGGCCACACGGATCTTGCCGCCAGGTTTGCCCTTGCCGCCCGCGGTGGCTTCTTCGGCGAAGAGTTTGCCGGCGCTGCCGAACAGGCTGCCCGCCCCCGCTGCGGCGACGCCGGCCAGGCCGAGCATCTGCAAGGCGTTGCGCCGCGACATGCCGCGATTGAGGCCTTCGAATACCCGCAGGCTGTCTTGGCCGGAGATAAGCTCAGGGGTGTCTTTGTGGTCAGTCATATCAAGGCTACCTGTCGATGATCGGGATATTCGAGTGCTCACGGATGTCCGGAGCGTCCTGGAAACGCAGACGACGGTGACGCTACAGCGGCGACTCAGTGCATGACTCAGTGCAAATAGTCCTGCAAGCGGTAATACGCGCCCACGAACGGCAGAAACCACGGCTTGCCGAAGTGCCCGGGGATCGCCGGCCATTCCAGTTCACGCCAGGGGTTGGCCGCCGCGTTGCCGGCCATGACCTCGGCCATGACCTGGCCCATGTGCACGGACATCTGCACGCCATGGCCGCTGTAGCCCATGGAATGGAACACGCCGCCGTGCTGGCCGGCACGGGGCAGACGGTCGGACGTCATGTCCACCAGACCGCCCCAGCAGTAATCGATTTTCACGTGGGACAACTGCGGGAACATGTTCAGCATCGCCGCCTGGAGCACCTTGCCGCTCTTGGCGTCGGAGACGCCGTCGGACATGGCAAACCGCGCACGGCCACCAAACAGCAGGCGGTTGTCCGGGGTAAGGCGGAAGTAGTTGCCGATCATGCGGCTGGTCACGTATGCCCGATGCTGCGGCAATAACTCGTCGATCAGCGCCTGGGGCAAGACTTCGGTGGCGATGACAAAACTGCCCACCGGCACGATCCGTCGGCGGTACCAGCCGAGGTCGCCGTGCTGGCAAGCGCCGGTCGCCAGCAGCACTTGGCCTGCGTGCAGCGAACCCTTGGCGGTGTTGACCTGATAACCGCCGGCCTCGGGCTTCCAGTCCTTGACCGGGGTGTGTTCGTAAATCATGGCGCCGCGTCGGGCAGCCGCTTCCGCCAGACCGACACCGAAGCGGCCAACGTGCATCTGCACGCCGTTGCGCTGCAACAACGCACCATGGAACTGGGCCGAGTTGACTTCGGCTCGGGTCTGCTCGGCATTCAGCAGCTCGACGTCGGCGTCCACCTCCTGGCGGATCAGCTCGCAGGTTCGGGCCAGGCCTTCGTAATGCAGGGGTTTGGCGGCCAGCTTGAGCTTGCCGTTGCGCACCAGGTCGCAGGCGATCCTTTCCTGCTCGACCAGCGACACCACGGTCTGCACCGCGCTTTCATAGGCCTGGTAATAGGCACGCGCCCTGGCTGCACCGAGGCTGGCATGCAGCCCGGCGTAATCCTGCGCCACGCCGGTGTTGCACTGCCCGCCGTTGCGCCCCGAGGCTTCGCCGATGACCCGACCGGCGTCCAGCACCACCACGCTGGCGCCCTTGAGCGCCAAGGCCCGCGCAGCCGACAGGCCGGTGAATCCACCGCCGATCACGGCCACGTCGACCTGCCCGGGCAAGCCGCCGAGTTGGGCACCGGTGAAGGCCGGTGCGGTGTCGAGCCAATAGGATTCACTGCCCATCTTTAACCCCCTGTGTCCAAACCTGCGTGGCGGAACCGCTAGACGGCGCTTGAGTTACAGGCCCACCAGCGCCGGCAGTCCGCCGATGTCGGTGATTTGCTGGTACTCGAAATACGCATTCGCCGGCACTTCATGACCGCGGGCCACGAAGGCCTTGTTCTTGATCTTCATGTCGTGGGCCGGCATCAGGTCGTAACGAAAGCTCGAAGACACATGCAAGATGTCTTCCGGGCCGCAGCCGAGGTTGTCGAGCATGAATTCAAAAGCGGCCAGACGCGGCTTGTAGGCCTGGGCCTGTTCGGCGGTGAAGACTTTGTGGAAAGGCGCGCCGAGCTTGTCGACGTTGGACATGATCTGGCTGTCGCTGGCGTTGGAGAAGATCACCAGGGGAATCTTGTCGGCGATCTTCGACAGACCCGCCGGCACGTCGGCATGGGGGCCCCAGGTTGGCACGGCGTCGTAATACAGCCGGCCTTCATCGCGGTACTCGACGCCCCACCGTTTGCAGGTGCGGGCCAGGGCAGTCTTGAGGATGACGTCGTACGGCTGCCAGTCGCCCATGACCTGATCGAGGCGATAGGCCGAGAAGTCTTTGACGAACTGGTCCATCTGTTCAGGTTTGACGCGGTCGGCGAAGAGCTCGCGGGTCATGGTGCCCATGTGGAAGTTGGTGAGCGTGCCGTAGCAGTCGAACGTAATGAATTTGGGACGAAGAAAGCTCATTGAGTGCGGTCCTGAAGTCAGTTAAGTGTGGCAAGCGTTCGCTGCCCTGGCGGCGCGTCGGCCTCGTTGCAGCACAGGTTCATTACAGCACTGTGAAATCAGCATATGCCGTCTAAAACGCCCCGTGCTCAATACAAACCACCGTTTTGGTGGCTGGCCTCAGCAGAGTTTGCGGTGCGCGCCAGCCTTGGGCAGGGCCTGTGTTTGTGCGCTTTTAGGGGGCTTTTGCGAGGTTTGACGGGTGGGAAGGCTTAAGAATGGGGCTTGCGGCGGCAGATAATGTGGCGCGGGGATCTTTATCGCGGTGATCGTTCCCACGCTCTGCGTGGGAATGCATCCCGTGACGCTCTGCGTCACCTACTCAGGCATGGGACGCGGAGCGCCCGGGCGGCATTCCCACGCGGAGCGTGGGAACGATCATGGTGCGGCGTGGGGAGAATCATCAGCGCTAAAGCGCTCAAACCCGTCCCTGGCATTTGCTGCCGCCCTCGCCCCGGATTTAAGTACGAAGTAGGGTCGCGTCCCCCGCCGTGCGACGAATCTGCCGAATATCCCGCGCCCTCTTGTCAGCCCTTTAATCAGGTGGGATACAGGCGCTCAGTGCTACTTGAATAACGCATAACGGAGCCTCGCCATGTCCGCCCTGCCGCACCCTTCTTATACCTACCGCCGAATGACCGTCGCCGACCTGACCGCCGCCCATGACCTGTCGGTGCAACTGAAATGGCCCCATCGCCTGGACGACTGGGCGATGCTGCACCGGGTCAGCGACGGCTTTGTGGTGATGGACGGCGGCCGCCTGATCGGCAGCGCCTTTGTTTGCCCCCAGGGTGATTTCGCGACCATCGGTCTGGTGATCGTCAGCAACGACTATCAGGGCCAGGGCATCGGCCGCCGCTTGATGGAGACGGCACTCGCCGCCTGCGAGCCGCGCACGCCGATTCTCAACGCCACCGTCGCTGGCAAGCCGTTGTATGAAAGCCAGGGTTTTGTTGAGTTTGGTCGGGTGCAGCAGCATCAGGGCCAGGCCATCGTGCCGGCGCTGGTGGAGTTGGCTGAAGGCGAAACCTGCCGTGCGCTCACTGCTGACGATCACGCCGCACTGCTCGCCCTCGCCAAAGCCGCCAGCGGCCTGGACCGCAGCGACGTGCTGCGCGACCTGCAAGTGGAGCACGCCGTGGGCATTGAGCGTGACGGTCAACTGCGCGGTTTTGCCCTGCTGCGGCCTTTTGGCCGCGGGCGATGCATCGGGCCGGTGGTGGCAGAAGACATCCATCAGGCCAAACACCTGATCGCCGTCTTGCTGGCACAGGTGCCGGACACTTTTGTGCGCATCGACATCCCTGTGACCTGCGGCTTGAGCGACTGGCTGGAACAAGCAGGCTTGAAGAACGTCGACACCGTGGTGCAGATGGCACGGGGCACGCCACCCGAGGCCAGCCAGGGCGTCCAACCTTTTGCGCTGATCACCCAGGCGATCGGCTGACTTTTTAACGGAGCGTTAACCATGTCATCTCCCGGTATTTTGCTGTTGGCGCGCGCTGATGGCAGCGGCGTTTCTACGTCTTTCAACTCGGCGCCATTGGGCGCGCTCGATCCCTTTGCCGAGGCGCGGAATGTGGCGTGGCGCGGCGATGACGGGGTGTCGGCCGGGCTTGTGCGGTTCACCGGCGACGTGTTGATTGAGGACTTCCCCTACAGCGAGACGCTGGTGGTGCATGCCGGCCATGTGGTGTTGAGCAGTGCGGAGCAGACGCTGGAGTTGGGCGTCGGCGGCAGTGCGGTGATTGGCCGTGGCAGTCGGGTGGCGGTGCATGCCAGCAGTGGCAGTGAATGGGCGTTTTGTGCGGTGGATGTGGAGAACGCGCCGGCGCGGCCCGGGTTGACGCTGTTGCCGGCGCATCTGTGGCTGAATCCGTCGGCGACGCTGGAGCCGCCGATTTTGATCGGGCCTGCGCCGCAGTGTCGGGCGTTGAGTCTGTTCGAGGATGAGGTGACGGAGCTGAAGGTGGGGATTTGGGATTCGACGCCTTATCAGCGCCATGGTCGTGCGCATCGGTTGCATGAGTTGATGCATCTGTTGGAGGGGAGCGTGACGCTGGCCGATGATCAGGGGGGTGAGGTGACGCTTAATCCGGGGGATACGGTGTTTGTGGTGAAGGGGGCGTTTTGTGCGTGGGCCAGTACGGTGTATGTGCGCAAGGTCTATGCGGTGAAGTGATTTTTTAAGATCAAGATCAAGATCAAGGGCGTCTGCCTGGGGGCAGACTGTTTCGCCTTCGGCGAGTTACTTGGAAAAGTCGAAAGTCGCACCATCCGGGGGTGTCAGAAATTTTGTGTTCGGGCATAACATGAGTAAGAGGTGCATGTATGCCAACCAAAAAGAAACCTGCGCTACGCGAGCTACCGAAAATCCCAAAAGAGCTGCTTGAGCAGTTCGGCGGCGGATTGATGACCGCTGAAGCCATCGAAGACGCCTCCGCGGCGTTCAAGAAGGCGCTAATCGAGCGAGCCCTCAATGCTGAGCTCGGTCATCACCTGGGCTATCCGCCGGGCGCGCAGCGCCCAGAGGATGAAACAAACCAGCGTAATGGCAAAAGCGGCAAGACGGTTTTAACGGGGGATGGCCCGATCCGGCTGGACATCCCCCGTGACCGGGACGGCAGTTTTTCGCCCATTCTGATCCCCAAGCACGAGCGCCGTTACACCGGTTTCGACGACAAGATCATCGCGATGTACGCCCGAGGAATGACGGTCAGGGAAATCCGTGCATTCCTCTCCGAGCAGTACGGTACGGACGTTTCGCCTGACTTCATCAGCTCTGTCACCGACGAGGTCATGGCAGAGATCGGTGCGTGGCAACAGCGGCCTCTGGAGCCGATGTATCCGGTTATTTTCTTCGACGCCCTGCGGGTCAAAATCCGCGAAGAAGGACTGGTTCGCAACAAAGCGATCTACTTGGCGCTGGGTGTTCTACCTGACGGCACACGGGATATTCTCGGCATCTGGATCGAAAATACCGAAGGCGCGAAGTTCTGGATGAAGGTTTTCAACGACCTCAAAACACGTGGCGTTGAAGATGTACTGATCGCCGTTACTGATGGACTCAAGGGCATGCCGGAAGCTCTTGGCGCGGTCTTTCCAGCCACGACACTGCAAACCTGTATTGTTCATCTGATCCGTAACAGCCTTGATTACGTGGCGTGGGATAAGCGTCGCGAACTGGCCAAGGCGCTCAAGCCGATCTACCAGGCGGTCACCGCCGAAGCGGCCGAACAGGCGCTGGATGCGTTCGAAGCCGGGCCATGGGGCAAGCAATATCCAACGGTAGTAGCTTCATGGCGGCGTGCGTGGGATCGCGTCATTCCATTTTTCGTTTTCCCGCCAGCGATCCGAAAGGTGATCTATACCACCAACGCCATCGAGAGCATCAACGCTCAGCTACGAAAGATCATTAAGACTCGCGGCCACTTCCCGACCGACGATGCGGCAACCAAACTGATCTGGCTTGGGCTGCGCAATATCACTGCAAACTGGGGCTCTGCAGCCCATGACTGGAAAAGTGCGATGAATCAATTTGCGATTCTGTACGGAGATCGATTTATCAGGCCGACCTGGTAAAAAACAGCGGCCTGCCTAACGGCAGGCCGTAACGGCCTGCACACAAAAAATCTGACAGTCCCCACCATCCCCAAGTAACCAAGGGTGCTTGCTCCTGGTTGGGTTCCTCCTTCGTCGGAATACCCTCACTCCGACGACGCTCCGTGGGCCCGCGCCGAACGGACATCCATGTCCTGACGGCGCTCTCGCCGCATCCATGCGGCTCGGCCCACTGCGCGTCGTCTACGTTCGGCCTGCATCCAAGTCGCGTTCTGCGGTGTCTGGACTACCGCGTAGAAGATCAAAAGCAGAAGCTCTTCCCGGCTAAAGCCGGTCCCACTGAAACACCACGCGTACCTGTAGGACTGGCTTTAGCCGGGAATCCTTTGATCTTGATCGTTCCCACGCTCTGCGTGGGAATGCATCCCCTGACGCTCCGCGTCGACAGTCTCACTGGTCTACGCGCGCTTTTAGTGGGACTGGCTTTAGCCGGGAATAGGTCATTTTGGACGCCGGCGATTCTGCGGTGTAACGCCGGACGCCTTCCCGGCTAAAGCCGGTCCTACCGGGCGCGCGCGGTGTGTTTTCTGTGGGACTGGCTTTAGCCGGGAAGAGGCCAGTCGCAGCGCCGACGATTCTGCGGTGTGACGCCGGACGCCTTCCCGGCTAAAGCCGGTCCTACCGGGCGGGCGCGGTGTGTTTTCTGTAGGACTGGCTTTAGCCGGGAATAGGTCATTTTGGACGCCGACGATTCTGCGGTGTAACGCCTGACGCCTTCCCGGCTAAAGCCGGTCCTACCGGGCGCGCGGTGTGTTTTCTGTGGGACCGGCTTTAGCCGGGAAGAGGCCAGTCGCAGCGCCGACGAATCTGCGGTGTGACGCCGGACGCCTTCCCGGCTAAAGCCGGTCCTACCGGGCGGGCGCGGTGTGTTTTCTGTGGGACTGGCTTTAGCCGGGAAGTGCAGTCAAGGACGCGGAGCGTCCGAGGCTGCATTACCACGCGGAGCGTGGGAACGATCATCAGCGTGCTGCAGGTTCGCCTGCTCACACCCTCAACGCATCCTCCAGAAACGCCACCAGCGCCTGCACCCGCGGACTACGGAGTTTTCGTGAAGGCACGAGGAGGTTGACGGGGGCGCTGTCGAAGTTCCAGTCGGCGAGGACGCGCACGAGGTTGCCGCTGGCGATGGCTTCGCTGACGTCCCATTGCGAGCGCAGGACCAAACCCAGGCCTTGTTCGGCCCAGCGGCGGGCGACGCTGCCGTCGTTGGTCAGCAGGGCCGGTTCGACGCGCAGGGTTTTGCGGGCGGGGCCTTTGCGCAGGTGCCAGAGCGTGACGTCTTCGTCGTTTTCACGGATGCAGATGCAGCGATGGGCGCTGAGTTGGTCCGGCGACGTCGGCTCGCCGTGTTCCTGAAGGTAGGCCGGGCTTGCGCACAGCCAGCGTTCGTTGGGTGAGAGCTGCCGCGCGGTCCAGAGGCTGTCGTTGAGGTGGCCGATGTGGATAACGGCGTCGCTGTCGTGCCGATCCGGCCAAGGCGTCTCACGCAAATCCAGGTGCAGGCACAGCTGCGGATGCAGGCGGATGAAACGCGCCAACAGCGGCGCCAGTCGCTGTCGTCCAAAGCCGAACGGCGCCGCCAGCCGCAACGTGCCGACCAGTCTTTCGTCCTTTTGCCGGAAGGATTCCGGGAGCGCTTCCAGCTGTTCGAGCAACAGCGCGCTTTCCCGGGAGAAGCGTTCGCCATCGGCCGTCAGGCTCAGGCGGCGGGCGTCGCGGTTCGCCAGGGTCAGACCCAGCAGCGTCTCCAGTTTTCGCAGACGCATGGACAATGCCGGCGGCGAGACATTCAGGGCTCTGGCCGCCGCGCTCAGGGATTCGGCACGGCTCAGGGCGACCGCCAGGCGCAGGTCTTCGATGGAGATCATTCACTTTTACTTAATGATTGATGAGGCTGGATTGAACCACACCTTAACGACAGCTGAGTAGAGTGCAGCCTGTCCCTCGCCACCCGAGTTCCGTCATGTCTATGCCGATTGCCTCACTCGACACGCCCGCCGCGCTGGTGGACGTCCCGCGCATGCAGCGCAATATCCAGCGCATGCAGCAACGTATGAACAGCCTCGGCGTGCGTTTGCGTCCCCACGTCAAGACCAGCAAATGCCTGCCGGTGATTCAGGCGCAGATCGCGGCCGGTGCCAGTGGTGTGACGGTGTCCACCCTGAAAGAAGCCGAACACTGTTTTAACCAGGGCATCGGCGATGTGTTGTATGCGGTCGCGATCGCGCCCGGCAAATTGTTCCAGGCGCTGGCGTTGCGGCGCGCCGGCTGCAACCTGAGCGTGCTCACCGACAGCGTTCAGGGCGCACAGGCCATCGTCGCGTTTGCGCGTGCGCACGACGAATCCAACCCCGTCTGGCCCGTCTGGATTGAGGTGGACTGCGACGGCCATCGCTCGGGCCTCGCCGCTGATGACCCTGCGCTGATCGACGTGGCGCGCATCCTGAGTGAAGGCGGCGTGCAATTGCGTGGCGTGATGACCCACGCCGGTTCCAGCTACGAACTCGACAACCCCGAAGCACTGCAAGCCCTCGCCGAACAGGAGCGCGCCCTCTGCGTTCAGGCCGCTCAACGCATCCGTGATGCCGGGGTTGCCTGCCCGGAGGTCAGCATCGGTTCCACGCCCACCGCCCTCTCAGCCCTGAATCTGGACGGCGTGACCGAGGTGCGTGCCGGCGTGTATGTGTTCTTCGATCTGGTCATGCACAACATCGGCGTCTGCCAGGCCGACGAGTTGGCGCTGAGCGTGCTGACCACCGTGATCGGCCATCAGCAGGACAAGGGCTGGATTATCACCGACGCCGGCTGGATGGCCATGAGTCGTGATCGCGGCACCCAGCGTCAGCGCCACGATTTCGGTTACGGGCAGGTGTGCAGCGAGTCGGGCGAATGGATCGAAGGCGCGTGTGTCACCGGCGCCAATCAGGAGCACGGGATCATCACCCTGGGCGAGACCGGCAGTGCCGACCTCCCCGTACGTTTCCCCATCGGCAGCCGCCTGCGCATTCTGCCCAACCACGCCTGCGCCACCGGCGCGCAGTTTCCGGACTATCACGCCCTCGACGCCGACGGCGCGGTGCACACCTGGAGTCGTCTGCATGGCTGGTGATCTCGAAATCATTCACACGGCCGACGCGGCGGCGCCGGGCGGGCACTATTCCCAAGCAGTGGCCTACGGCGGCGTGGTGTACGTGTCCGGGCAATTGCCAGTGCGCGCCAACGGCGAGCACAGCGCCGATCAACCGTTCGAGGTACAGGCCTCGATTGCCCTCGACAACCTGGTCGCGATCCTCAGTGAAGCGGGCCTGAGCCCAAGCGACTTGCTGAAAGTCACGGTCTACGTCGTGGGCATTGAACACTGGCCGGCGTTTGACCGACTCTATGGGCGTTATCTGGGCGAGCATCGGCCCGCCCGCGCCGTGGTGCCGGTCCCGGTTTTGCATCACGGTTACCTGATTGAGATAGAAGCCATAGCCCGTGGCCTGCAACCCCATAACCTGGGAGAGGACCGTTCATGAACCCGCAAAAAAGCGATGTGCTGGTAATCGGCGGCGGCGTCATGGGCGCCTCGTCGACGTTTTTCCTGCAGCGGCGCGGCCGCTTGGTCACCCTGCTGGAGCGCGACCAGATCGGTCAGTACGCCAGCGGCGTGAACTTCGGCAACGTCCGCCGCCAAGGACGTTATCTGGGCCAGCTCGAACTGGCGAACCGGTCGTGGGGCTTGTGGAAACGCCTGCCGGAGCTGATCGACGATGACCTCGAATTCATCCCCAGCGGGCACATGCGCGTGTGTTACCGCGAGGACGAAATCGCCGAGCTGGAGGCTTATGCCGCCGCGCCGGAAGCCGAGCAACTGGACCTGAAAATCTATCGCGGTGCCGAGCTGCACACGCGTTTCGGCTTCCTCGGCGCGGAGGTCAAGGGCGGCTCCTACGCGCCACACGATGGTCACGCCAATCCGCGTCTGGCGGCCCCGGCCTTTGCCCGCGCGGCACGGCGACTGGGCGCACGCATCGAAGAACGCACCGAAGTCGCCGACGTGCAAAAGGTCGGCGGACAGTTCCACGTCACCACCACCGACGGGCAATTGTTTGTCGCCGAACAGCTGTTGATCACGGCCGGCGCGTGGGCGACCAAACTGTCTCAACAGTTCGATGAACCGGTGCCGCTGGAGCCCAATGGCCCGCAGATGTCGGTGACCGAGCCGGTGCCTTATGCCTTGCCCACGGTGATCGGCGTGTTCACCAAAATCAAGGAAGAGGTGATCTACTTTCGGCAGATTCCGCGCGGCAACATCATCATCGGCGGCGGCGCCCGTTGTGCGCCGGACATGGTCAACCGTCGGGCATTTTTCAAGCCTGAAAGCCTGATCAATCAGATGCGCCAGATGAAGCGGCTGGTGCCCGGCGCCGAGAAGCTCAACATCATCCGCACCTGGAGCGGCATCGAAAGCTACACGCCGGACTCGTTGCCGGTGATGGGCCCCAGCGGCATGGTTGACGGGCTTTTTTACGCCTTCGGCTTCTGCGGCCATGGCTTTCAGCTCGGCCCTGGCGTCGGCGACGTGATGGCCGAATTGATCAGCACCGGCAGCACCAGCACGTCCATCAGCCCCTTCGACATCCGCCGGTTTACCCAGCCATCGCTGGTGCCGCAACTGGCAAACAGCCTTATCAGTACAGGAAAACTCATATGAGTGACGCCTACGCTTATCGCATGGCCACTGCGGCCGACATGCCCGCCTCCCACGCGCTCTCCGTGCATTTGAAGTGGCCCCATCGCGAGGAAGACTGGGCGATGGTGCAGCGCACGTCCGAAGGCTTCGTTGCTGAACATCACGGGCAGTTGGTGGGCGTGGCGTTCGCCTGCCATCAGGGTGGTTATTCTTCCATCGGGTTGGTGATCGTCAGTGATCAGCACCAGAGCAAAGGCATTGGCCGCCAATTGATGAACCTGTGCCTGGACGCCACCGCGCGGCGCACGCCGATCCTCAATGCCACTGAATCGGGTGCGCCGCTGTATGTGAGCATGGGCTTCGTCGAATACGCGCGGATTCAGCAACATCAAGGCGTGCCGCAGACGCTGCCGGTTCTGGCTGCAACGGGAGGCGCGCTGTGTCGTGAAGTGACTCAGGCCGAGTACCCGCAGGTGATCGAACTGGCCAATGCCGGCAGCGGGCTGGACCGCACGGCGGTGCTCAACGATCTGCTGCCGATGGCGGAGTGTGTGGTGGGCGTCGAGGTGCACGGGCAACTGAAAGGCTGCGCCCTGCTTCGTCGCTTCGGGCGCGGCCACCTCATCGGGCCGGTGGTTGCGCAGAACCTGGAGCAGGCGCAGCAGATGATCACGCACTTGCTGGGCCTGATCCCCGGCGCGTTCGTGCGCTTCGACATTCTGGCCGATTGCGGTCTGGTGGACTGGCTGGAGGGTCAGGGGCTACCGTGCGTCGATCGCGCGCCCCGCATGGTACTGGGCGAACCGCCGCGGTCACGAGATGGGATTGCCCAGTTTGCGATGGTGACCCAGGCCATTGGCTGAGTGTTGGCAAGCGCTCCGCGATTTGTAGGACCGGCTTTAGCCGGGAAGGCTTCAGATGCCACGCCGCGAAATTGATGTCGCTCACACTGGCCTCTTCCCGGCTGAAGCCGGTCCTACAAAAACAGACCGCATACACCCCGCCAATCAGGCAGCGTACGCAATCCCTAGTGGGACCGGCTTTAGCCGGGAAAGCGTCAGGCGCCACGCCGCAAAATTGATGGCGTACACGCCGCCGGATTCAGCAGATTCTCCCTTGCAGACCGCAACAACGGCATCTTTTGCCTGGCCCGGTTTGTTAGCGTATCGAGACGTCAGGACTCGCTGTTCGCAGCCCTTATCACCGCTCCAGGGAGCTAGCTGGATGACCTCACACTCTTCAGATACCCACGGCATCGAGCTGCAAAACGCCGGGCATTTCTACATCAACGGCGAGTGGATCTCCCCCGCTGTTCCGGCCCGCCTGCCCGTGGTCAATCCGGCCACCGAAGAGGTTGTGGCGGAAGTGGCGCGGGGCTCGGCCGAGGACGTTGATCGCGCAGTCGCAGCAGCGCGTGCCGCTTTCCCTGGCTGGTCGGCAACGCCGGTCAATGAACGTGCAGCGATCCTGGGAAACATCCACGCGCTGATCCTTGAGCGCAAGGAGTCGCTGGCCCAGACCCTGTCGCTGGAAATGGGCGCCGCCATCAGTTTCTCCCGCGCCATGCAAGTGCCACTGGCCGCCGAACACGTGCGGGTCGCTCGCGATCTGCTGTCCACCTACCGCTTCCAGACCGTTGAAGGCACCACCGCCATTCAACGCGAAGCCATCGGCGTCTGCGGCCTGATCACGCCGTGGAACTGGCCGCTGTATCAGATCACCGCCAAAGTCGCGCCGGCCCTCGCCGCCGGTTGCACCGTGGTGCTGAAACCCAGCGAGCTGTCGCCGTTGAGTGCCCTGCTGTTCGCCCAACTGGTCCACGATGCGGGCCTGCCGCCTGGCGTGTTCAATCTGGTGAACGGCAGCGGCGCGGACGTCGGCGCCGCCATCGCCGCGCACCCCGACATCGACATGATCTCCATCACCGGCTCAAACCGTGCCGGCGCCCTCGTCGCACAAGCGGCGGCGGTAACGGTGAAGCGTGTGACCCAGGAACTGGGCGGCAAGTCGCCGAACGTCATACTGCCCGACGCCGACTTCGCCAAAGTCGTGCCCTTGGGGGTGATGTCGGCCCTGCGCAACGTTGGTCAGTCGTGCAGCGCGCCGACCCGAATGATCGTGCCCCGCGCCCGCCTCGCCGAAATCGAAGCGCTGGCCGCCGCCACCGCCAACGCATTGATCGTCGGTGACCCGCAATCGCCCGAAACCCAGCTCGGCCCGATTGCCAACGAAGCACAGTTCAGCCGCGTCCAGGCCATGATCCAAGCGGGCATCAGTGAAGGAGCAAAGCTGCTGTGCGGCGGCCCGGGCCGCGTGCCTGGGTTTGAAAAGGGCTTCTATACCCGGCCAACGGTGTTCTCCGAAGTCGACTCGGCAATGCGAATCGCTCAGGAGGAAATCTTCGGTCCGGTGCTGTGCATCCTGGCCTACGACACCATCGACGAAGCCGTGGCGATCGCCAACGACACGGTCTACGGCCTGGGCGCCCACGTGCAGGCGCAGGACCTGGAACTGGGCCGCGCCGTCGCTTCGCGCATCCGTGCCGGGCAAGTGCATTTGAACCATCCGGCATGGGATCCCATGGCGCCCTTCGGCGGCTACAAGCGCTCGGGCAATGGTCGTGAATACGGCGTGCAGGGGTTTGAAGAGTATCTGGAGACCAAGGCAATTATCGGCTTCAACGGCTGATCCCCCACTCGCCGGAATCCTCGGACGTCTGGACTTGTGGGACCGGCTTCAGCCGGGAAGGCGTCATTCGTTACACCGCAAAATGGATGGCGCACAAACCGGCCTCTTCCCGGCTAAAGCCAGTCCTACCAAGGTATCGCGGGCAAGACAGCATCCGAAGCCGCTAAAACCATAAATCAGCGGCCATAAAAAAGGGCTGTCCGCGCAAACGGACAGCCCTTTTCAACATCCGCCCGACTTACGCCAGGCTTTTGCTCACCACTTCATACACGTCCGGCGACAGCGGGCCGGAGGCAAGAATGCGCTCCAGTTCCGCCTTCATCAGCGCTTGCCGCGCGCTGTCGTATTTGCGCCAGCGGGTCAGTGGCGCCAACTGGCGGGAGGCGATCTGCGGGTTGAAGCCGTTCAGCTCGATGACCAGATCGGCCAGGAAGCGATAGCCCGAACCGTCCGCCGCATGGAAGTTGATCAGGTTCTGCCCGGCAAAGGCGCCGATCAGGGCACGCACCTTGTTCGGGTTCTTCATGGTGAACGCCGGGTGCTGCATCAGCGCTTTCACACGCTCCAGCCCGCCCGGCAAGCCGCTGCCGGCCTGCACGCTGAACCACTGATCCATGACCAGCGCGTTGTCCTTGAAGTTTTCCGCGAACACTTCCAGCGCCTTGGCCTTCTCGGCGTCGAACGGCGAGTTCACCAGCACGGCCAGCGCGGTGAGGCGCTCGGTCATGTTGTCGGCGCTGTCGAACTGGTCGATGGCGGCGGCCAGCACGTCCGGCTTGCCGGTCAGCATCAGGTACGACAGGGCAATGTTCTGCAACGCACGGCGAGCGAAGTGCTCGGATGCGGCCACGTACGGCGTCTGCTTCGACAGCTCGCGGTTAGTCTGATAACGCTGCCACAGCGCGTCGCTCAGGCTGTCAGCCAATTGCTGACGGGCAAATTCGCGCGCAGCGTGGATGGCGTCGACGTCAGCCACTTCGCTGATTTCGATCAGATAGGCCTCGCCCGGCAGCGAAAGCATTTCCGCGACCATGGCCTGATCCAGGCTGTCGTCGGTCAGCACGGTGTGCAGCGCGGTGATCAGACGCTGATCCATGGCCAGCGGCTCGCCCTTCTGGTGCTGGCCGATCAGGTCTTGCAGCACCTGAACCGACAATTGCTGACCGGCATCCCAACGGTTGAAGCCGTCGCTGTCGTGCTGCATGAGGAACATCAGCTGATCGCGGTTGTACGGAAAGCTCAGTTTCACCGGCGCCGAGAACCCGCGCAGCAACGAAGGCAGCGGCTGCTCGGCGATGTCGACGAAGGTGAAGGTCTGCTCGGCTTCGATCACCGAGAGCACGCGTGAGGTGTTCACCGCCGGGGCCTCGCCGTGCAGGCGCAGCGGCAGTTCCTGACCTTGGGCGTCCAGCAGGCCCATGGCGACCGGGATCACGAACGGCAGCTTCTGATCGCCCGGCTGGCCTGGCGTGGTCGGCGCGCTCTGACGGAAGGTCAGGCTGTAGGTTTTCGCGGCAGCGTCGTAAGACTCGCTGACCGCCAGACGCGGCGTTCCGGCCTGGGAATACCAGCGCTTGAACTGGGTGAAG